>JAIBCE010000136.1 GCA_019694315.1 Sandaracinaceae bacterium | reverse complement strand
CCGAGCTCGGTCAGCTCGAGGCCGAGCCACACGAGCGCGAGGAGCCCGATCGGGTTCGGCCCGTCGTTCCAGAGCATCGGCAGCACCTGCGCGATCCAGATCGCCATGGCGAGCACGAGGGCGAGCCACCAGCGGGCCCGGGAGCGCCAGGCGCTCTCGTGGGTGAAGAGGAACATGGTCGGGATCAGCGCGAGCGCGGAGTCGTAGTAGAAGAGATAGAGGTTGAGCGCGATCGTCGCGAGCATCGCCATGGAGCCCAGGCGCACCATGCGCTCGACGCGATGCGTGGGAAGGTGCCAGTCCGCACGAGCGCGCACGCGGAGCGCGAGGCCCCACGCGCCCGCCGCGGCGCTGGTGACGAGCGCCAGCCCACGGGCGATCTCGCGGCCACGAAGGGCATCTTCCGGACTGCCCATGATCTTCCAGATCAGCATCCGGACGAATGCATAGAAGGTCAGCTGGATGCGCCAGGAATTGGTCGCCGTCTCGTGTCGCTCGACCAGCGTGTCGACCGCGCCGCGAAAGCCGCGCCAGCTCTCGAGCCCGAAGGGCGCGCTCACCGCGAGGAGGGCGGCGAGCGTGGAGACCCACGCGATGGTGAATGCACGCGGGCGCGACACCGTGCCGATCGCGAGGACCGCGATCGCGAGCGGCGGCTTGGCACAGAGGAGGCCCGCGGCGATGCCCGCGACCACGTCGCGCTCGGCGCACCAGCCGTAGATCACGATCGCGCTGAGGAAGAGATAGACCGGTGTGGCCTGGCCGTGATGGAGCGCGAAGGTGAGGCTCGGCGAGGCGAGCGCGGCGAGGATCATCGTGAGCCGATAGCGACGGTCCACCCCGGGAATCTGCGCGAGCGCCAGCATGCCCAGGACGGTGAGGATCGTGCCGAGCCCCAGACACACCCAGTACGAGCCATCGGGCCCAGCGAGCGCGATCGCGGCCACGACCGGGAGCGTGAAGGGCGGATTGGCGAAGGTGCGGTACTCGTCCTCGTAGCCCGTGCCGCCCGAGAGCACGAGCTCGCCCGCGCGATAGAAGCAGTAGTAGTCGCGCAAGAACAGGCGATCTCCTGCGCGGACGTCGTCGACGAGCAGGAGGCCCAGATAGGTCGCGAGCACCAGGAAGGCGAAGAGGGCGAGCAGCCGCGCCGCGATGTGTCCGCTCAGCAGGCCGAGGAGTCGCTGCACCGCGCGGATGGTAGCGGACTCGTCCGGGGCCGTGCCCGCGACGTTCGGTGCGCGTGACGCCACGGATCGTGCGTGGTCAGCGGAATTCGTTGAGGTGGGTGATGAACCAACGATCGCCCCAGGCGATCATGGTCCGCACCTCGATCTGGTGCGGGCGTCCGCGCACCGTGTAGTCGATCCACGAGTGGCGCTGCGCCCAGTACGGCAAGCGGTTCGTCTCCTCGTGCAGGCGCACCCAGCCGCGGCGACCCGTGAAGCGGAAGCCCACGAAGGCCACCTGCGTGAGGTCGCCGCCCGACTCCTCGTGGAGGCGCGCGTGCAGCTCGTGGATGTCCTCTTCGTACGCGTGGAAGATGCGGTCATAGAGGGCATCGGGATCGCTGATCGCCTTGATGAGCCGGAAGGCCTCGCGCGAGAGGAAGAGCTCGTGCGAGGGCGCGGGCGCGTCGGGGATGCACGACTCCACGAGGAGGCGGCGCATGCGGTCGGGCACGTCGCCGAGGCCCGGCCGTCGCGGAGGCTCGGTGAGGCTCGCGCGGTTGGACTCGGGGATCTCGAGCGCGGGCGGGGGCGCTGCACGCTCGGCCCGGGCGCGCGACGGGAGCCCGATCAGGCCGGGCGCGAGCGCCGCAGTGGTGAGAGAGGCGAGGGAGCGACCGACGAAGTCACGACGCGAGGTCATCGCGCGCTGTGGTGATCCCGCCTCGATCCGATGTCAAACGTCGCGCGCTTCAGGCCTCGCCCTGGCGTCGCCTCGCCGCGCCGGGCCCGGATCGCCCCGTTTCTTGGTCGAATTCGAGGGCGGCGCTAGCCTCGGTGTGTGTCCCGCTCGCGCGCCCTCGCGCTCCTCGTGTGCTTGCTCGTCCTGCCCTTCGTGCGCGGCTCCGCGCACGCGCAGGACATCTCGCGCCCTGCGTGGGTGCGCTCGCTCCAGGTGACGGAGACGGGCGCCACCGTGCGCGCGGGCCCGAGCACGCATGCGCCCCGCCGCGGCACCGTGCGGCTCGGCACCTACCTGCCGGTCGAGGCGCGCGTGACCGGGCTGGGCTGCTCGTCGTGGTACCGCATCGGTCCCGAGCAATTCATCTGCGAGGAGCTCGTGTCTCCTTCGGGCGAGCCGCCGAGCGGTGCGTCTCTGCCGGTGGTGCCCGCGGGCGAGCTCTTGCCGCGTCGCTACGCGTTCGTCGCGGCCGACGGCACGTGGGCCTACGCGAGGCCGAGCGACTACTTCCTCGACGAGATGGTCGAGTCGCTCGGGCGCGGCTTCGGGCTCGCGGTGACCGAGCAGCGCGAGGAGCAGGGGGTCACGTTCTTCCGCAGCCTCGGCGGCGTGTGGGTTCCGTCCGACGTGCTGCGATTCGCCCGCGGCAGCCTCTTCGAGGGCGTGGAGATCGCCGATGGCCAGCTCGACGTGGCCTGGGTCTCGCGCGCGAACGCGGAGCTTCGCGCGTGGAACGGCCGCGCAGCGGGCCGCGTGATCCGCAGGCTCGGCCGACGAGACGTGCTCCACGTGCTCGAAGACGTGGGTCGCGGCCTCCTCCGCACGAGCGAGGGGGTCGTGCGCGCGCGTGACGTGATCCGCACGAGCAGCGAGGCGCCACCCACGGAGCTCACCGAGGGCGAGCGCTGGATCGACGTGGACCTCACCTCACAGACGCTCGTGGCCTACGAGGGCGCGCGTCCCGTGTTCGCGACCCTCGTCTCGAGCGGGCGGAGCGGGCCTGGCCACGAGACGCCCGTCGGCGTGCATCGCATCTGGGTCAAGCTCGCGGAGGACACGATGGACGATCTCGATCGCACCGATCAGGAGTCCAACTACGCGATCGAGGCCGTGCCTTGGGTGCAGTACTTCGCCGAGGGCGTGGGCCTGCACGCGGCGTTCTGGCACGACGACTTCGGCCACCCGCGGAGCCACGGCTGCGTGAACCTCTCGCCGCGCGACGCGCGACGGCTCTTCGCGTGGACCACCCCCGAGCTCCCTCCGGGATGGGACGCCATCCTCACGGTCGAGGGCCAGCTCGGCACGATCGTGCGCGTGCGTGGTCGCGCGTCGCGCCGCTGACGACCCTCCCCGCGCGCGCGCGGCGCGGACGAGCCGAGGCGCGTGATACAAGGGCGGCATGCTCGAGTGGCTCGAAGAGCTCCTGCCGATCCTCGTCCTCTTGGTGATCGTCGCGATCGTCATGTGGCGCCTCCCCAAGGTGGATCTCGGGCACAGCCCGGAATTCCTGCGTCGCCGGTTCCTGAACTGGTTCCCGCTCGGCATGACGTACGCGTTCCTCTACATGGGCCGCTACAACCTCGCGGTTGCCAAGAACGACCTCGCGGATCTCATCTCGAACGAGGACTTCGGCAACATCAAGGCCGCCGGCACCATCGTCTACGGCGTCTCGTTCCTCTTGAACGGTCCGCTCACCGATCGCATCGGTGGACGCAAGACGATGCTGCTCGCGGCAGGTGGCGCGGCGATCGCGAACCTCCTCATGGGCGCGCTGCTCGTGTCGGGCGTGCGCCACAACATCGTCCTCTACTTCGCGCTGCTCTACGGCGTGAACATGTACTTCCAGAGCTTCGGCGCGGTCTCGATCGTCAAGGTCAACGCCGCGTGGTTCCACCTCCGCGAGCGCGGCACCTTCGGTGGCATCTTCGGCATCCTGATCTCGCTCGGCCTCTACTTCGCGTTCGACTGGTCCGCGATGATCACCGAGCACGCCGAGACCCAGTGGGTGTTCTTCGTCCCCGCGGCGCTGCTCGCGGTCTTCTTCGCCGCCACCGTGGTGTTCGTGCGCGACACGCCGGGCGAGGCCGGGCTCAAGGACATCGAGACGGGCGACGGCGTGGAGGGCGCGCACGAGAGCGTGCACAAGGGCGGCCTCGCCGAGAGCCTCGCGGGCATCGCGAGGATCGGCGGCATGATGCTGCGCAACCCGATCATCCTCGTCATCGCGGGCATCGAGTTCTGCAGTGGCTATCTCCGCTCCGCGCTCATGGACTGGTACGCGATCTTCAAGGTGCAGACGCACCTCGACAACTTCATCGCGGGCAACTGGGGCATGGTGCAGTGCATCGCCGGCATCCTCGGTGGTGTCGTCGCGGGCGTGATCTCCGATCACGTCTTTCAGTCGCGCCGCGGGCCGATGGCCTCGATCCTCTACGGTGTGATGCTGGTCGGCGCGATCGCGATGTGGCTGACGCTCGAGAACGGCGTCGTGCTGTCCGTCATCGTGGCGGTGATGATGCTGTCGATCATCGGCGTGCACGGCATGCTCTCGGGCGCGGCGAGCATGGACTTCGGCGGCAAGCAGAACGTGGGCATCGTCGTCGGCATCATCGACGGGCTCGTCTATCTCGGTCAGGGCGTCCAGTACCTCACGCTCGGCCACATGGTGCCCTCGGGCGAGGCGTCGGCGACGGCCGCGAGCTGGGCTGTCTGGCCGCTGATGATGATCCCCGCATCGATCCTCGGTCTCGGGCTGGGCTCGCGGATCTGGAACGCGAAGCCCGCGCCCAAGGGCGCAGCGGCGCACTGACGCTCCACGGCCGGACGCGACCACGCGGCGTGTCATGATGGCGACGTGACACTGCCGCCGAGCGGATCCGGTCCGAGGAACGACGCCGAGCCCCGCCGACCGCTCGCGATCGTGACGATCGCGAGCGGGGAGCCCGCGGCGCCTCGTCAGCACATCGCGACCGAAGAGGAAGCGGCCGACGCGAGGAGGCTCGCGGGCATGCGCGTCGCGTGGCGGCGCAAGCCCTGGGTCACGTGGGGGCTGCTCGCGGTGATCGCCGCGATGTTCGTGATCGAGGAGTGGCTGGGCGGGAGCGAGGACAACATCGTGCTCACGCGCCTCGGCGGGCAGATCCCCGGAGAGATCTGGTTCGGCGCGTGGTGGCGTCTCGTCTCGTCGGCCTTCCTCCACGCGGGCGTCCTGCACGTGGGCCTCAACTCGTACGTGCTGTGGATCGTGGGCTCGACGCAGGAGCGCATCCTCGGGAGCGCGCGCTTCCTGGCGGCGTACACGTTCTCGCTGATCTGCGCGAGCCTCGCGTCGCTCTTCCTCAGCGACGCGGATCTCACCGTGGGCGCGTCGGGAGCGGTGTTCGGCCTCTTCGGCGTGGAGGCGATCGTCGTGTTCCTTCGTCACGATCTCCTGCCGAGCCAGGTCCGCAAGAGCCACTCGCGGAACGTGCTCATCAACCTCGCGCTCAACATCGCCAATTCGTTCCAGCCCAACATCGCGACGATCGCCCACTTCGGAGGTGGCCTCGGTGGCGCGCTGATCGGTGCGTTCCTCGTACCCCACCGCTTCGAGACCGAGGCGCGGAGCAGCCCCGCCTGGAACGTCGTCGCGGTCGCCTGCGCGCTCCTCCTCGTGGCGGGTGTCGCGGCGGGCCTCTGGAACGCCGCGCACTCGACGGGCGAGGTCTCGGTCCTCCAGGTGCACGTCGGGCCTTGACCCCTGTTCGTCGTTGTCCGCCGCGCGTAGCCTCGAGGGTGGCCAGGGCGAGACCCGATGACGTCGAGACCCAAGAGCTTCGCGTTCTCCATGCAGGGCGATCTCGGGATCGTGGTCCACACGCACCGCGATCCGTCGCCCGAGGAGTGGTCGGGTCTCGTGGAGGCGTTGGGGCGGATCGACCTCGACAGCTTTCGTACGCTGTCGGTGACCGAGGGGGGCGCGCCGAACTCGGCCCAGCGCGAGCAGGTCAATCGCCTCCTCGGTGGGAGACAGAGGCCCGCGGCCGTCCTCACCAACCATCTCTCCGTCCGTGGCGTGGTGACGGCCCTCGGCTGGTTCAACCCCCTCATCAGGGCGTTTCCCACGGACGGCCTTCCCGAGGCCCTCGACTACCTCGGCGTCGATCGGGCCCGGTTGCCCGTCATCGAGGCCGAGATCCGACGCCTGCGCGCGCAGCTCTGACGCGCCATCGTTCTCGGAGCGTCTCGAGGTGCGCTCCGTTTCGCGAGAACGACATCGCGGACGGGCGATGCGCTCAGTAGAATCGGGAGATGGCCGAGGTCGAGGGACTCCGTTACCGAGCCGTGCTCTCCGCGCTGCTCTCGCTGCGGGGACGCGTGGAGGGCGAGCGTGCGCCGGCGGAGCGTGGGATTCGCTATCGCGAGCGCGCGGGCCGCGGGATCGCGCCACGCCTCGACGTGTGGGAGCCCGCACAGCGAGCGAGCAAGCGATCGGTGCTCCTCGTGCACGGTGGTGGCTTTCTCTTCGGCTCGCGGGACATGAAGCCGATGCGGGTGCTCGGCTCACGCCTCTCCGAGGCGGGCTTGACGGTGGGGTCCATCGACTATCGGCTCGTCTTCCGCGGAGGGCGCATCGAGGAGGCGCTGGCCGACACGCGCGAGGCTCTGCGGTACTGGCGTGATCGGTGTGCGCGCCGTGGCCTCGACCCGGAAGCGGTCACCCTGGTCGGGCTCTCCGCCGGCGCGACGCTCGCGATGATCGTCGCAGGCGAGGAGGGCGCCGGCGTGCGGCGGCTCGTCTCCGCGTTCGGCCTCTACGAGCTGGAGCATCTCGAGGGCGCGCTCGCGAGCGTCTTGCCGCGCCTCGTGTTCCGCTCGACCGATCGGGTGGAGTGGGCACGTCGATCGCCGCGTCAGGCGAGCCAGCCTCGCTGTCCGACGCTCCTCTTGCATGGCAGCGCCGACGGGCTGGTCCCGGTCGCCCAGGCGCGGAGGCTCGCGGCGCACCGCCAGGCACTGGGACTCCCCACCACCCTGTCGATCTACGACGGCGCCCCGCACGGCTTCTTCAACCAGCCGGGCGAGCACGCGACGCGCGGGGTGCGCGAGATCCTGGCGCACGCGCTCGACTGAGAGAGGGTGCCCGTCGAGCATGCCAGTCGAGGGTGCCCGTCGAGCATGCCAGTCGAGGGTGCCCGTCGAGCATGCCAGTCGAGGGTGCCCGTCGAGCATGCCGGTCGAGTGTGCCAGTCGAGCGTGCCAGTCGAGCGTGCCAGTCGAGCATGCCAGTCGAGCATGCCAGTCGAGCGTGCCAGTCGAGGGTGCCAGTCCTGGAACGGCGAAGGAGAGGGGCGGTGGCCCCGGACAGGAGCGAGGACGTGAGAGAGCTCGAGGTGGTGGTGGTGAGTGACGTCGTCTGCCCGTGGTGCCTCATCGGCGTGACGCGGCTCGACCAGGCGCTCGAGGCGATGCCCGAGGTGAAGGCCCACGTGCGCTTCCACCCGTTCCTGCTCGATCCCACGACCCCGGACGAGGGCGAGGACCTCCGCCAGCGGCTCGAGCGCAAGTACCGCCTGCCCGCCGCGCAGATGTTCGCGCGCGTGGAGGCCGCCGCGCGCGAGAGCGGCATCCCGCTCGACTTCGAGAAGGTGCGGCGCTCGGTGCCCACGATCCGGGCGCACACGCTGATCCGCCTGGGCGAGGCGACGGGCAAGGACGGTGCGCTCAAGCGAGCCCTCCTGCGCGCGTATTTCCTCGAAGGAAAGGATGTCTCGTCGCTCGAGACGCTCGTCGGGATCGGCGTCGCGCAGGGCCTCGAGGACGCGGCCATCCGGGCCTTCCTCTCCGACGAGCGCGAGCTCGCGACCACGCGCGCGCTGGCCCGGGAGGCGAGCGAGCAGGGCGTCACCGGCGTGCCGTTCTTCGTGTTCGACGAGAAGCTCGCCGTGAACGGGGCGCAGAGCGTCGAGGTGCTGAAGAAGGTGATCGCGCGCGCGCTCGAGGCCACTCCGGCGTGAGCGCGGGCGGCCTCGCGGGGATCAGAGCGGGCCGTTGCCGGTGTGGACGATCGTCTTCTGCTCGTACCAAGCGAGGCTACGCCGGTGCAGACCCCAGCCGGCCACGAGCGCGAAGAGCGCGAACGAGAGCGGCATGACGAGCGTGGTCGGGCGAATCCCCGACTCGCGGCCGAATTCATGGACGGAGGGGTCGCCCCGCATCACCACGAACGGGACGAGGTCGCCCTCGTCGAGGCTCTCCCAGATCCACCCTCCGATCTCGTCCGACACGTGCGCGCCGACGAGCTCTTCTGCGCCCCGGCAGCGGGTCACGTCGGCCTCGACCACGTAGTGATGGTGCCGCGCGCCATGACGCCCACGCGTCACGTACTGGTCGAGGAGGCTCACCTCTGCCTCGCAGGACACGCCGTGCAGGAGGATGGGCCAGAGGAGCATCCCGGCCAGCGCCTGCGCGATCGCGAACATGCCGATGGCCACGATCGCGCCGTTGCGCCAGAAGCGCTCTCGTCGCTCGTGCCGTCCCTCGAGCGACTCGGTGCAGATCAGCATCGGTCCGCGCTCGGGGCGCGTGAGCGTCCACGTGTAGCCGCCGTCGCGGTAGCCCTCGCCGCGCGTCTGCGCGCTCGAGCCGCCCGCCTTGCGCGAGAGTGTCCCCTCGACGAAGGCCTGCTCGCCGTTCGAGAGCTCCGCGAGCATCGTCCGCGTGGTCGGGCCGCTTCGGCGCTCCTCTTGGAGCGCGTCCACGAGGTGGACGTCGTCACCGGGCTCCACCGCGACGCGCGTGCCGTCTTCGAGCACGAGCTCGAAGCGCTCGACGCTCACGTCTCGCGAGCTCTCGGTCCACGTGTGGTACGTGGAACCCTTGCGTCTGCGCTGCCGTCCTGTTTGCTCGACGCGCACGCGCATCGCGGGACCGCCGTGCGCCGTGGCGACGACGCCGCGGAGCACCACGTGTCCGGGCTGCAGACGATTCGCTCCCTCGGCAGCCACGCGCGCCAGCCCCGCCGCCTGGCGGTGGATCCACATCTTCGCGAGCGCTGCGAGGATCAGGCCCAGGCCGAGCAGCGTGAGCACGAGGAGCAGCGTCGTGCTCGTGCCGTGCGCGAGGTACGGTGACTCGAATTCCCGCATCTCGGCGATGGTAGTGGGTCTGGCGCGCGTCTGCGCGAGAACCGGAGGGCTCAGCGACGCTCGTCCCAGGTGCCGCGGAGGTAGTCGCGGAGCGACCACCGGCGACCCGTGACGTGATCCACCACCGTCTCGTCCTGCGCGCGGATGGTGCGGCGCTTGTCGCCGCGCTGACCGCTGCCGGCCTGTGCGCGTCGGGCATCGCGCCGGCTCGCCTGCGCTTCGCTGCGGACACGCTCGAGCAGCCGGGCGCGCAGCACCGCGAGGGCCGTCGCGCGGTTCTGGTGCTGCGATCGCTCGCTCTCGCACCGCACGCGCAGGCCACTCGGCACGTGGAGCAGCATCACGGCGCTCTCGGTCTTCTGGAGGTGCTGGCCGCCGTCGCCCGAGCCGCGACACGTGGACCACACGAGCTCACGTGGATCGATCGACACCTCCGCCTCGCGCGGCTCCTCCAGCACCACGACCGTGATCGTGCTCGAGTGCACGCGACCTCGTCGATCGCCGGGAGGGACACGCTGCCAGCGGTGCCCGCCGGCCTCGTCGCGGAAAGTCTCCTCGGCGCCTGGTCCGGTCACGCGCAGGAGGGCGAAGCCAGGGCGCGACTCGACGATCTCGAGGTCAAAGCTCCCTCCGGGTCGCGAGGCGCGCGTAGAGCGAGACCTGCTCCTTCACGAGGGCCTTGGCGTCGTCGCCGCCTTCGGCGGCACGGATCTCGATCACGATCGACATGGGGTCTCCTTCACCCGCGGTGCGGGCCGAGAGGAGACGCCGCGGCTCGCGCGAGCTGACGGGCAGAGACACACGTCCGGACGCGATCACTCGGCGGCGTCGCGTGCCTCGACACCGCGCGTCTGCCACTGCTCGAAGAGCGCGAAGACACGCGCGGCCTCGTCGGTGGTGTTGAGCGTGCGGCGCATGATCCCCGCGCCCGGCAGGCCATGCAGATAGCCGGGGTAGTAGCGGCGCATCGCTCGCACCGCGCGGTGCTCGCCCCGCTCCTCGAGGCACGCGGTCAGGTGCTCGCGGCAGAGCGCGAAGCGCTCCTCGCGGGTGGGCGGTGCGTGGGTCTCGCCGCGGTCGAGGCGGGCGCGGATCTCGCGGAACACCCACGGATGCTCGATCGCGCGGCGGCCCACCATGACGCCGTTGCAGCCCGTGGTCGCGAGCGCGGTCTCGGCCTCGTCGGCGCCGTTGACGTCGCCGTTGACGATGACCGGGATCGAGACGGCGTCCTTCGCGCGCTTGGCCCAGCTCCAGTCGGCCTTGCCGCTGTGGCCCATCTGCGCGGTGCGGCAGTGGAGCGTGAGCGCGCGGACCCCGACTGCCTCGAGGCGCTTGGCGAGCTCGACGATCGGCAGCTCGTCGTCGAACGACCAGCCGATGCGGGTCTTCACGGTGACGGGCATCGACACGCGCTTCACGACCATCGCGGCCATCTCGACCATGGCGTCGGGCTCGCGGAGCCAGCCTGCGCCCGCGCCGCGACGCGCGATCTTGGGCACCCAGCACCCGCAATTCACGTCGATCCACGCAGGCGCTGCGCGCTCGGCCACCTCGGCGGCCTCGGCCAGTCGATCGGCGTCGGCGCCGTAGATCTGGATCGCGGTCGGCTGATCGTCGGGGGCGAGATCGATCTTGTGCGCGGCGCCCTTGCAGCCGCGGAGGAGGCCCTCGACGTTCACGAATTCGGTGACGCAGAGGTCGGCGCCCCGCGCGCGACAGAGGCGACGGAACACCGCGTCGGTGACGTCCTCCATCGGGGCGAGGAAGACGGCGCGCTCGCGGAAAGCGGTGTCGAAGTCGAAGCGGGTCACGGCGAAGCGCGAGGTGTGCGACAGGACCGAGCTGCCCGCAAAGCGCCGGCGTCGGCGCGCTCTGCCGGTTCGTCGCCCATGCTGCTGCCCGCGACGGAATCGCTCGAGCCCGACGAGCTACGGAGGCGGCGAATCTGGGTAGGATCCCCTTCGAGGTGACCATGCGCGAGAGGCGTCCAGTGGTGGTGGCGATCGGCTGTGGGCTCGGCGTGTTGCTCTGTGTGATGTCGCTGTGCATCGCGGGCGGCCTGATCTACTTCCAGCCCGAATTCATGCGCGGCCGACCCATCCCCCAGCCCACGGCCCCAGCGCCGTGACCGCGGCTCGCGGCTCACTCGCGAAAGACCTGATCACGCGCGGCGTCGCTGATCGCCTGGACCGCAGGGTTCTTGATGCGGCGCTCGACGGTGATCGCGTAGAAGCGCTCGCGTAGCTCGGGCGCGCGACCCACGACCTCGACGCCGTAGTGCTCGCGGAGCTCTCCCTCGATCGCGCTCGGTCCCGGGAACACGCCCTCACCGCGCTCGCCGAAGAGGCTCATGAGCGCGCTGTCCGCGAGCTCTGCCACGATGGTGGGTCGCACGCCGTGGCTCTCGAGCCAGCGATCGAGCCCACGACGCATCACGGTGCTGTCGGTCGGCAGAAGGAGCGGCTGACCGTTGAGGTTCTTGGGAAACGGCCCCTCGAGCTTCGCGGCGATGTCCTTGCGCGCGAAGAAGCTGATCCCGCACTCGCCCAGGAGGTGGTTGAACGCGCGCACGCGCGCCCCCGGCGTGATGGGAGAGTCTGCGAGCACGAGATCGAGCGCGTTGGCCGAGAGATCGGCGAGGAGGCGCTCCGTCTTGCCCTCGGTGACGACGACCGAGACGCGCGGCTCGCTGCGCAGCGCGGGCTCGAGCAGGCGATGGGCGACGAGCTTGGGGACCACGTCCGAGATGCCCACGAGGAGGCGCATCGGACGCCCGCTCGGGCGGCCCTTGAGCGTGTCCTGCAGCTCCTTGCCGAGCGCGAAGATCTCCTCGGCGTAGCGATACGCGATCCGTCCCGTCTCGGTCAGCTCGAGCGTGCGGCCGGTCCGCACGAAGAGCTTCTCGCCGAGCGCCTCCTCGAGGGCGCGGATCTGACCCGAGATGGTGGGCTGCGCGAGGCGGAGCACCGTGCCTGCCTTCGCGATCGTGCCCTCGCGGGCCACCACGTAGAAGTAGAGGAGATGATGGTAGTTCAGCCACTCCATGACGCGCAGCGTACCTGCGATTGGGACATGGGCATTCGCATGAATCGAGTCGCCGAACCGCGGTAGTGTTCCGAGGTGCCGTTCCGACTCCAGGGGCTCGCGTCGGTCACCGAAGCAACCCCACGCCGGCTCGGTCAGTACGACCTCGTCGACGTGCTCGGTCGCGGGGGCATGGGGATGGTCTTCGTCGGGCGCGAGCGCGCGACGGGACACGAGGTCGCCGTCAAGGTGATGACGTGGCTCGACCTCGACGCGGAGCGGCGCTTTCGAGAGGAGTTCCGTGCGGCGTGCGAGGCGCGACACGAGAACCTCGTCCGACTCTACGAGCTCGCGCGCGACGACGACCTCACCTACTTCACGATGGAGCTGGTGCACGGCCACGACATCGTCGCTTGGGCGCGTCGAGGCCTCGGAGAGACCTCTCTGAGCCGCCCCACGCCGGCGCCGTCCTCCGCGTTCACGCCGACCAGCGAGCTCTTCGCGACGCCGACCGAGGCGCGCCCCAAGCCTGCCTCGGCGCGGGCCATCTCCGACTCGCCCGCCCTCCGCGCGGTGCTCGCGCAGGTCGTGCAGGGCGTGGCCGCGCTGCACGCGCGCGGCATCCTCCACCTCGATCTCAAGCCCGCCAACGTGCTCGTCACCGAGCGTGGTCGCGTGGTGATCCTCGACTTCGGTCTCTCGCGACCCACGGCGCGCACCGCCACCGAGAGCAACCTCCTTCGCGGAACGCCCGCCTACATGGCGCCCGAGCAGGCGAGAGGCCTCGCCCTCACACCGGCTGCAGACCTGTACGCGGTCGGCGGGATCCTCTACGAGATGCTCACGGGGCACCCGCCGTTCGAGGGCTGGGGCACGAGCGGGCTCGACGGTGCCAAGGC
This sequence comes from Sandaracinaceae bacterium, assembly GCA_019694315.1. Classification (GTDB taxonomy): domain Bacteria; phylum Myxococcota_A; class Polyangia; order Polyangiales; family Sandaracinaceae; genus JAFLCL01. The sequence goes on along the minus strand of JAIBCE010000136.1, from coordinate 6,827 downwards.
TGCGCTCAGCGTCGACGCTCCCGACGTGCTCGCGCCCGGGGCGCCGAGCGATCTCGCGGCCTTGGCGATGCTGCTCCTCCAGCCCGATCCCGCGGCCCGCCCGACCGCCTCCGAGGTGCTCCTGCGGCTGGGCGTGTCCGTCCCCGATGCCCGCGAGGCGCGCGTCTCACCGCCTCATGTCTTCGTCGGGCGGCACCAGGAGCTCGAGACGCTCCGGCGCGCGATGAGCGACGCCCGCACGCAGCGCTGTCTCGTCTCGACCACGGTGAGGGGCCCGTCCGGCATGGGCAAGACGGCCCTCGTGTCCGAGCTGTCGCGTCGCCTGGCGGCCGATGGCGTGTGGCTCTACGCGGGCCGCTGCTACGAGCGGGAGCGCCTCCCCTACAAGGGAGTCGACGAGGTCGTGGCCTCCCTCGCGCGTCACCTGCGTCGGCTCGAGTCCGAGCGCGTGGCGACCTACGTGCCCGCGCGGACGGCCGAGCTGCTGCGGACGTTTCCCGCGCTCGCGACCGTCAGGGCGCTGGCCGCCTCCGCGCGTGGCGTGCGGATCGCGGCCGACGCGCACGAGAGCCGACGCGCGGCCTGGGAGAGCCTCGCGGAGATCCTCGTGGCGATCGCCACACGACGACCGCTGGCGCTCGTGCTCGACGACGTGCAGTGGATCGATCGCGACGCGAGCGAGCTGCTCGCCTTTCTCGCGCGACGCCTCGAGAGCACGATGACGCTCGTCCTCTTCACGCGCCGAGACGACGAGCCCGAGCACGACGTGCCGATCGTCCGCGCGCCGATGGAGCTCTCGCTGCGGCTCGCGCCCCTCGACACGGCTTCGTCCGTGGAGCTCGCGTGGCGTGGTCTCTACGGCGCGAACGTGGACGACGCCGTCGCCCAGCGCATCGCGGCCGAGAGCGGTGGGCTGCCGATGCACGTCCAGGAGCTCGCGCGGCACGTGGCGGAGCGATCGAGCGAGGCCGACGTCGAACACGCGAGCCTCGAGGCCCTCCTGCGCGAGCGCATCGCGGCGCTCGCGCCTGGGTCGCGGAGGCTCCTCGCCACGCTCGCGATCGCGGACGCGCCCATCTCGTCGCAGCTCGCCGTCAGGGCCGCGGGGCTGGGCTCGCACGAACAGCCTCTCCTCTACGAGCTCGTCTCCGCACGCCTCGCGCGTGCAACGCGCGCGGGCTTCCTCGTCCATCACGACCGCGTGCGCGAGGTGATGTCGTCGATGCTCTCGCCGACCGAGGACGCCGAGCGACACCTCGCGCTCGCACGGGTGCTCGCGGTGGCAGACACGGCCCACGAGACGCGAGCGTTCGCGATCGTGCGTCACCATCGCGCCGCGGGTGCCCTCGAGGAAGGCGATCGGCTCGCAGCGCTCGAGGCTGCGCAGCGCGCCGCCGACGTGGGCCGCAGCGCGGGGTCGTTCGAGATGGGTCTCGAGGCTGCCCGCGCGGGGATGTCGTGGTTGCGCGACGGGGACTGGCACGAGCATCGCGAGCTCGCGCGGCTGCTCTGTACCCGGGCCGCAGAGCTCGCGATGCTCGCTTCGCAGCGAACCCTGGCGCTCGAGCTCGTGGCCCACGTCGAGGCCAGTCCTCTCTCGCCCCTCGAGAAGACGGAGGCGCGGGAGATCGCCCTCGCGGTGCACATCGCCGACGGCGCGCTCACTGCGGGGCTCGGCCTCGCGCGTCAGGCCTTGGCCGAGCTCGGCCACCCGCTCCCCGACCGGCAGCGCGTCATCCCGCTCGACCGCGACCGGATCGAGTCGCTCCGGGCCCTGCCGGAGTGCACGGACGCCTCGGTCTCGGCCGCAGCCCGCATCGCCGAGCGCGCGTTCTCCGCCATCTACCAGCAGGATGCCTCGATGCGCGTCGCGTTCGGCGCCCACATGGTCTCCCTCGTCCTCGATCACGGCCTCACGCCTGCGAGCCCGTACGCCCTCGCCGTCGCAGCGACCGCGTTGAACGACGGGGGTCGCGAGGATCTCGGACACGCCCTCGGCGGGTTCGTCCGTCACGTGCTGCCGAGGTTCGAGGAGCGACGCTCCCAGGCCGCAGCGCACCTCGCCCTCGATCTGTACGCGGACGTCTGGGTGCCCCCGCTCGCCGATTCCCTCGCCCGGCTTCGCGAAGACGTGGACGTCGCGCGGCGAGAGCTCGACTTCGAGTACGCGGCCCGCGCGGTCTCGGGCTACCTGCGCACGGGATTCCACGCCGGCGCGCCCATCGACGAGCTCCTGACGACGGCGCGGACTTGGTCGCCCTGGCTCGACGCGATGACCTCGCTTCCGGGCCACGCGCTCATCAAGATCAACCTCCAGCTCCTCCACACGCTCGCGGGCGTCGTGGCACCGATTGCCCACGTACCCGCGGTCGAGGCCGGGCCCCTCGCGCGCGCCGTCTCGCACCTCACTCGCGGCGTGATCGAGGCTCACTTCGGGCCGACCGCGCAGGCTCTCGAGGCCCTCCTCGAGGCACACGCGGCGCGCGCTCTCTTCAGCTCGCACTGGCACGCAGTCACGCTCCAGCAGTACCTGGCGCTCGTGTCCGTCGATGCCGCTCGAGCCGGGCTCCTCGAGCGCGGCATGGCGCGCGAGCTCGTGCACGGTGCGCTCGCGTCGATGCGGCACTGGGCCCAGGTCTCGCCCACGAATTTCGGGCATCGCGTACGGCTGATCGAGGCGGCGCACGCGGAGCTCGATGGCGAGGATCCGGCGTCCGCGTACGCCGAGGCGGCCGAGCTCGCCCGCGCAGGGAACTGGGTCCACGACCACGCGCTCGTCCTCGAGCGGGCTGGCGATCGTGAGGGCGCGATCGCCGCCTACGCTCGCTGGGGCGCACACGGCAAGGTCGCCCGCCTCGAGCGGGGGTCGCCCCTCTTCGGTCAGCTCGAGCCGACGTGAGCGAAGGTCACGTCGAGATCTCGAAAAAGTCCCTCGTTTCGGGCACCATCTCTCGGTGCCTTACCGGCCGTCCACGCTTCCTCTGGGTGCCCGTACGCTGTCCGCCGACGAGGTCGCTGCGCTCGAGCGCGACATGGCGGACATCGTGGCCCGGAGCCATCTCTTCAAGTCGCTCGACGATGCCGCGCGCAAGGAGCTGCTCGAGAGTGCGTTCGTGATGCAGTACGACGCCGGCGAGATGCTCCTCCGCGAGGGCGATCCCGGCGACACGATGTTCCTCGTGATGGAGGGCACCGTTCGCGTGCACACGCACAGCGCGCAGGGCGAGATCCAGCTCGCGGAGCTCGGTCGCGGAGCGTGCGTGGGAGAGGTCTCCGTGCTCACGGGCTCGCCGCGCACGGCGACCGTCGACGCGATGACCGCGGTCACGTGCGCGGTGCTCGCCCGCCACCGCGTGCAGCGCATCCTCGATGCGCATCCGCGCGTCCGCGCGTTGCTCGAGGCGCTCGTCGAGGGGCGCGCAAAGCAGACGCTCGAGCGAATTCTCGGCAGCTGACGGATGCGCCGCTCCGCCGGGCGCATCGCGTTCCTCACGGCGCTCTACCTCGTGCAGGGGCTGCCCTTCGGCTTCCAGGCCAACGCGCTCGCAGCGCTCCTGCGCGATCAGGGCGTGTCGATGACGCACATCACGCTCACGACGGCGCTCGCGCTGCCGTGGTCGCTCAAGGCGCTCTGGGCGCCTCTCGTCGATCGCCATCACCACCCCGCGCTCGGCCGCCGTCGCTCGTGGATCGTGCCGATGCAGCTCGCGCTCGCGCTCTCGATGATCGCGGCGGCCTTCGCGCCCATCCACCCCGATCCGCTCCCGCTGCTCGCGCTCGTCCTCGCGATGAACCTCTTCGCCGCGACGATGGACATCGCGGTCGACGGTCTCGCGGTCGATCTGCTCTCGCAGGGGGAGCTCGGTGCGGGCAACGCGGCGCAGGTCGTCGGCTACAAGATCGGCATGCTGGCAGGCGGGGGCCTGCTCGTGTGGGCCAGCGAGGCTCTCCACCTCGGCTGGCGCGGGCTCTTCTTCACGATGGCGGGCGTCGTGGCGCTCGTGCTCGTCGTGACGTTGTTCGTCGACGAGCGGCGGCTCCACGAGCACGAGACGCACGGCGCGTCACCGTCGCCTCACGTGAGCATCCGCGAGGTGCTCGCGACGCTGCGAGAGGCCATGTCGAGGCCTGGCGCGGGCTGGCTCGTGCTGGTGCTCGTCACCTACAAGCTCGGTGAGTCGCTGATCGATCCGGTGTTCAACGCTCTCCTCGTCGATCAGGGCGTCTCACGCGCGACGATCGGGCTCTGGGTCGGGACCTACGGGATGGCCGCTTCGATCCTGGGCTCGCTCGGGGGAGGCGTGCTCGCGACGCGCCTCAGCGTGGAGCGCGCGTTCGTCACGGTCGCCGCCGCGCGCGTGCTCGCGCTGTCGATGCCGTGGGCGATCGCCTCGTTCGGTCCCATGCCGTCGGGCTTCGTGATCGCGTCGACCTGCGCCGAGCACCTCGTCTCGGGGGCGCTCACCACGATCATGTTCGCGTTCATGATGCGTCACACGGATCGCCGGATCGGCGCGACCCACTACACGCTCCTCGCGACGCTCGAGGTGCTGGGCAAGGCGCCGCTCGCGATGAGCTCTGGATGGATCGCCGATCACGTGGGCGCGCCGATCTCGTTCGGCGCCGCCGTCGCCCTCGCGCTCTCGTGGGTGGCGCTCTTCGCGAGAGTCCGCGGGCGGCTCCAGCCCGCGAGCGGGGACGTTCGCTGACGGATTGTTGCGCGATGGGACCAGTTCGGCTCTGCTCCGCGCGGGAGGAACCTCTATGCGTCGATTCGCTTCGCTCGTGCTCGCTCTGTCTTCGTCGGTGGCCCTCGCGGGTTGTCCCGAGAACTCGCCCGCGGCGGACGCCGCCGCCGTCGCCGACGCTGGGCGCGACGCGCCTGTTCCTCCCTCGGAAGACGCCTTCGTCACCCCCGGCACGGACGCGTTCGTGACGCCGTCGGAGGACGCGTTCGTGACGCCGTCGGACGACGCGTTCGTCGCCCCCGACGCGGTGGTCGTTCCGCGCACCTGGACCGAGGTGCACACGGCGCTCGAGACGAGCTGCACGCCCTGCCACGTCACGATCGGCTCCGGTGGCCACAACATGGCCCAGAGCGACGAGGCCGCCGCGTACTCGGACTCGCAGCTCGCGGCGTCGGCCTGCGCCGGTGTCACCAAGGGCGCGTGCGCCGCGATGCGCGTGCGCGCGGGCACGATGCCCCCGGGAGGTCTCGCGGAGCCGATGCGCTCGGAGCTCGCGGCGCTGCTCGATGGCTGGGTTGCGGCCGGTCAACCGGCTCCCTGATCGACGACCTCCGAGCGCCTTCGCGCGCCGAGGGTCCGGGAGCTCGGGCTGCGGGCTTCGGCTGCGCCGAGTCTCGTCGCACTTCGGCTGCGGATTGCTTGCTCGGTGTGGCATGCTCTCGTCGTCGACGTGAGCACTGCACCGCCGGGCAAGAACGCGGGGGCGATGAAGATCCTCGATCGCCTCCGTGACGACGCGCGCATCAGCGCGAGCCAGTACGAATCCGTCTACCACCAGGCGAAGCGGAGCGGCGAGCCGATCATCGAGCTGCTCATCGACACGAACGCGATGTCCGAGCACGAGCTGCTCAAGGCCGTCGCGCACATGTACCAGACGCGCTTCGTGTCCACCGAGCGCCTGGCCAAGGCCGGCATCGACCGGCAGACGCTCTCGATGGTTCCTCGCCGCGTGTGCGAGCGCTACCACTGCTGCCCCGTCGTCTTCGATCCCAAGACGCAGTCGCTCTCGATCGTCGTCGCGGATCTCGACGACGACGTCTCCAAGCACGTCCAGGTGGTGACCGGCGTGCGCGAGGTCCGCGCGTACATCGCGCGCCCTGCCGCGATCACTGCCTCGATCCGCAAGTACTACGGCGGCGATCCGATGGCCTTCTCCAAGCTCCTGCCGGAGAAGGGGAGCGGCCTGCCGCCCGCGATGGACGAGACGGATCTCGGTGGCCTCGGCGGTGGCCTCGGCCTCGACTTCGAGGTGGGTGGCCGCGGTCGGGCGGCGCCGCGTGCGCGACCTCCTGCTGCGCCTCAAGGAACGCCTGGTCGCGGCATCGATCTGGGCGGCCTCGACACGGCGCCGACGCCGCGCGCGGTCACCTCGCAGGCCAAGCCTCCGCCGCCACCTGCTGCGGCGGCCGGCCTCAACCTCGGGCGCTTCGACGCCTCGGGCGGCGCGATCGACGACAAGATGGGCACGTTCGAGGCAGCGCCCGACTACGCGAGCTACCTCGAGACCGTGAAGGTCCTCGTCTCGCTGCTGGATCAGGGGCGCGGCGAGCTCCGCGGCCACTCGGCGCACGTGGCCTCGATCGCGCTGAAGATCGCAGATCGACTCGCGATGCCCAAGGCGGAGCGCAATTCGCTCGCCGTCGCCGCGTTCCTGCACGACATCGGCAAGACCGCGAGCGCCTACCACCTCACGGCGCTCAACGTCTCTCGCTTCGACGGTCACCGGCTCCAGGCGCAGAAGTCCTTCGACGCTCCGACCAAGCTCTTCGACGCCGCGCGTCTCAACGACGCCACCAAGGCGATGCTCGAGGGCATGTACGAGCGCTGGGACGGCAAGGGCTTCCCGAAGAACCTCGAGAGCAAGCAGATCCCTCTCGGTGCGCGCATCCTCGCGATGACCGAGACCTACTGCGACCTCACGACCAACGCGAAGAACCCCTACCGTCGCGTGCTCACGCCGCGCGAGGCGGTCGAGGTCGTGCGCCAGCTCGGCGGTCAGCTCTTCGATCCGGGCCTCGTCGATCCGCTCCGCGCCGTGGCGGGATCGGATCGCGCCACGAACGCGGGCATCCGGCCGCG
>JAIBCE010000135.1 GCA_019694315.1 Sandaracinaceae bacterium | reverse complement strand
TGCACCTCGCGCGCGCCGACGCCGCGCGCTGGGCCGGTGATCCCGACGAGCAGCAGCTCGCCCTCGACGACGCCTCGCGCGCCGCGAGCTCCGACCTCGAGCGCGCTCGGTTGCTGAGCGTGCGGGGCGATCTCGAGCGTCGGCGCGGCCACGCCGAGCGTGCGGCAGACACGCTCGCTGCGGCGCTCTCGCTGGCAGAGGCCGCAGACGACGCGAACACGGCGGCGTGGTCACGGTGTCGTCTCGCCATCGCGTGCGCCTCGCTCGGTCGCTTCGACGAGGCACGCGCGACGCTCGACGCGATCGGGGACGACGCGGCGCTCGCGAGCTCGACGCGCGGCGCGATCGAGGACGCGCGGGGCTACGTGGCCGGCTGCGTCGGCGATCTCTCGATGCGTCGCGAGGCCTTCAAGCGCGCCGCGGCGCACCACACGGCGTGCGGAGATCTCCGCCGCGCTGCAGGCGCCGAGAGCAACGCCGCCGACGCCGCGTGCCTGCTCGGACTGCACGCAGTGGCCGAGGCCGATCTGCGGCGCGCGATCACCCATGCCCGGCGCGTCGGCAACCGCCTCTCGGAGGGCTACGCCCTCGCGAACCTCGGGCGTGCGCTCGCCAGTCTCGGCCGAGCGCGCGACGCGCGCGACGCGCTCACGCAGGCAGCGAGGCTCGCGAGCGCGCTCGGCGACCAGCACCTCGAGGCCGCCGTGACGCTCTACACGTGCCGCCTCGATCCTCGCGAGCCCGCGAGCCGCGACGCGCTCGAGCCGCTCTTGCGCGATCCCTCGCCCACGCTCCAGGTCGGTGCGCTGGTGCTCGCGGCGGAGCTCGCGAGCGCGAGCGACGAGGCCCTGCGACACGCCGAGGCCGCCCTGGCGATCGCCGAGGACGGCCTCGAAGAGGGGGAGATCGAAGCGCTCGGCGCGGTGTCCCGCGTGCTCGACCGGTGGGGCCAGTCGGAGCGTGCGGCCCACACACGCGAGCGCGCTCGAGCCCGCCTCGACGCGCTCGCGTCGCGCATCACCGACCCGGCGATGCGCGACGCGTTCGAGGCCCATGCGCGGCGTGCCCTGGCCTCGAGCTGATCAGCGACGGCGTCGCGCGCCTCCGCCTCCGCCTCCGCGCCCCGTGGGCGCCGACGATCCGGCGGCCGCCGGCAGCGCGCCGAGCATCTCGGCCACGGCCGCTGGGCTCGACCACGGAATGCCGTACTGATAGCCGGCGCGGATCGCCGCCGGATCGAAGAACGCGTCGCGCGGGTTGGTCGCGGGGAAGCGCACGTCGACCATGTGGAGGCCATCGATCATGCGCGGCATGCCAGGCGCGGTCTCGGCCGCGTGCGCGACGATCTGTCCCTGCGCATCGACCTGGAACCGGAACGTGCGGAGCACCACGCCCTCGGAGCGCATGTCACACGACCAGAGCCCCGGGTGATCGCCCAGGAACACCGGCGGTCCCGACCAACCCGCGCTCGCGCCCGGCACGTTGGGGCCCCACCAGAGCCCGTTCATCTCGAGGCGCGCACGGTACCAGGCCACGTGTCGCCGATCGGCCTCCTGGCTCGTCCACTCGTCGACCTCGATCTCCCCGAACGCGAGCGTGCTCACCTCGATGTCCGGAATGCGCTCCTCACCGACGCGGCAGCGCAGCGACGAGTCGAAGCCCTCGTAGGTGCCCGCGAACGCGGTGAAGAGCTGCACGCGCGGTGTGTCGTCTCGGTGGCTCATGTAGGCGAAGGCGCTGCCGACCAGGCTGCCGCCGTCGAGCTGGTACATCGTGCCGACCACGCGATCGTGGACCCAGTACGGATACCCACGCACGTTCGCGTTCACCGTGCGCACCACGGTGGTCGTCTCCTGCATGTCGTCCTCGTACGCGAGCTCGATCGACACCGCGCCCGTGGCCGTCATGCGCGGCGCCTGGTCCGTGTCGCACGACAGGTGCGCGTAGGTGCCGTTGCGATCGTCGATCGTGCAGAGCTGCGTGGCGAGCGTGCGCTGCCCCTGCTTCACCGTGAGACGCACGCGATCGTTCGGGTTCGCGAGCCCGAAGAACTCGCCGTTCACGCGCACCTGGTAGCCGCCCTCGGCGTCGGGGTTGAAGAGCCGCACCTGGAGCGAGGCCTCGCTGAAGGCCTGCGCGCTCGCCGCCTCCGCGCCCGACCACACCATCGCTGCCACGCCCAGACTCGTGATCCACCGCTGACGCATCCGATCCTCCTCGCGCGCCTTCGGGGCGCACGACAGGCGGCATCGCAACCCGCGGGCCACGCCGAGGGGCGCAAGATCCCCCACGAAATCATGGGATTCGCGCGAGGGGCGCGGGCACGCACGCGGGCACGCACGCGGCGGAGCGGGCCTCAGCCTCCACCGAGCACGATGGTGAACGAGCAGTCGCCGGCGAGGCGGCTGTAGGTCTCCTCGAAGCGGCCGTGCACCGCGCCGCCCTCCGCCGAGATGCTCCCGTGCAGCGTGATGCTGTTGTCGGGGATGGCACAGTCGGCGGCGACGTCCCAGGAGCACGGCCCCGTCTCGGTCACACGCACGGCCTCCGGACCGCAGCCGAGGTCACCGAAATCCGGCGGCAGCCTGACAGTCACCTCGGACTCGCTCGGCATCCCCGTGCACCCCGCCGGCACCTCGCTCTCGATGCGCACACGCACCAGGTGATCGCCCAGTGGCAGGCACTCGACGCGCGCGTCCGGCGGCGCATCGGCGCTCACGACACGCGCGTCCGTCGGGCCCGCGTCGTCTGCGCGCTCATGGGAGAGGGCACAGCCGACCCCCGACGCGCAGCAGAGGCACGACGACACACACCAAGCGACGAGGACCGTCCGACGAGCCCGCATGCCCTCATGCTCGACGAGCCCGCGCCAGCCCGCAACCCTCGTACTGCCGCCCGGATCGAGCTTCCGGCCAACGGTACTCGTCTCGGCGCTCGCCCGCGACGGCGGAACCCGCGGATCTCCCCTCGCGACGGCGTGCGTGGTACCTCAGCGCCATGCGCACGCTGCACCTGCCCTCGGACGCGAGCCCGTTCGAGCGCGGCCTCTTCCACGGCGAGTCCTGCCGCGACGAGATCGCCGAGATCGCCCGCATCCGGAGCGAGCTCTGCCAGTCGCAGGCGATGTTCCGGAGCGACGACGAGCTGCTCGCGGTCGCGGCGCTGCACCTGCCCGTGCTGCGCGACTTCGACGTGGACCTCTACGACGAGCTGCGCGGCATCGCCGAGGGCGCGCGCGTCTCGCCCGAGCGCCTCGTGGTGCTGAACCACTACACCGACCTCAAGGATCTCGATCCGAGCAAGGTGCTCGCCGACGCAGGGAGCGCGCGCGAGCGCCCCGTCGACAAGGAAGAAGACTGCAGCGCCATCGTCGCGAGCACCGCCCACGGCGCGTACCTCGGTCAGACGTGGGACATGCACGGCTCGGCCGCGCCCTTCGTGACGATGCTCCACGTGCCCGCACGCGAGGCCCGCAGCGCCGACGGAGCGACACGAGAGATCCCCGAGGCGTGGCTCCTCTCGATCACCGGCTGCCTCGGCATGGCCGGCATGAACGCGCACGGCGTGGGCGTGACGATCAACAACCTCAAGAGCAACGACGCGCGCCTCGGCCTCGTCTGGCCCGCGCTCGTGCGTCGCGTGCTGGTGGAGCGCACCGCGCGCGCCGGACGCGACGTGGTGACCTCGGCACCGCTCGGCTCGGGCCACCACTACCTCGTGGCCGACGCCACGCACGCCTACGGCATCGAGACCTCGGGCACGCTCGCCGAGGTGTGGGCCGAGGCCGATCTGCGCCAGGCCGGCCACGGCTTCCACCACGAGAACCACTGCCTCGGCACCGAGGTCACCAAGGTCTCGAGCATCTCGCCGGTGTCCACCACGCTCGAGCGCTTCGCGTTCCTCGATCGCTCGCTCCGCGCGCGCCCCATCGAGAGCGGCGCCGACCTCTGGTCGCGCCTCGGCTCGCACGAGGGCTATCCGCGCAGCGTGTGCACGCACCTCGCGAGCCCCACGAGCCCGCACGCGATGCTCACCTGCGCCGGCCTCTTGCTCGATCTCGGTCGCCGCGTGGTCCACGCGCACCCGGGCTGCATCCACGACGTGTGCATCGCCGGCCAGTCGGACGTCACGGGGCTCATCGTGGCCTCGTTCTGCTTCGGAGAAGACGCATGAGCGCGAGCGACGGCTTCGATCCCGCGACCTTCTTCCAGGAGGGTGGCGCCGCGATGTACCTGGTGCTCTGCATCGGCGCGCTGAGCCACGTGCTCGCGCTCGCGGCGCTCGGCTCGATGCTCGCCAAGCGCCGCGCGATGCCGCTCGGCTTCGGCGCCGCCACGCTGCTCTTCGCGCTCAGCACCGCGTGCACGGGTGTTGGCGGGTACCTCATGGGCATGCGCAACGTCGAGGACGCCGTGGCCTTCGCGGATCCGGAGCTGCAGGCCCGGCTTCGCGCCCAAGGCCAGGAAGAGTGCGACAACAACCTCTACTTCGGAGGCTGCGCGTTCCTCTTCCCGTTCTTCGCGGGCCTCGTCGCGGTCGGCCGCGGCGCGATGATGAAGGACGGCCCGCCGACCGCGTGATCGAGCGCCTCGCGATCACACGTCGCGGAGCGACAGCGATCCGATGAAGTGGCGCTTGCCGAGGTTCACGCCCGCGTGGCGGAGGATCGAGTAGGCCGTCGTCACGTGGAAGTAGAAGTTGGGAGTGGCCATCTCGCACGCGTAGTCGGCGGCGGTGAGGCCCTTGCCGGGCATGAAGCTCAGCGGCACGAGGCGCTGGTCGGCGCCCTCGAAGTCCTTCTCCGTGAAGGCCGCGAGGTAGGTGCGCACCGACTGAAGGCGCGCGCGGATCTGCTCGAGCGTGGTCTCGTCGTCGGGGTGCTTGGGCGCGTCCTTGCCGCTCGTGCGCGCCGCGCAGAACTTCGCCGCGTCGCACGCGCCCTGGATCTGCTTGAGCAGCGTGTACTGGTCGGGCGCGAGGCGCATCGACAGGAGCACGTTCGGATCGAAGTCGTTCTTCGCCTTCGCGAAGGACACGGCCTCGTCGAGCCACGTCTCGACGTTGCCGAGCATCTTGTTCATCTGCGTGATCGTCGCGAAGTACTGGGTCACTCGGAGCCTCCCGGAGAGAAGCGGGGAGGCTCGCAAGCTCGCGCGACGCGATCAACCGGCAGCGCAGGCCCACTGACCATTCGGGGAGATCGGCTCAGCGACGGCGGCGCGCACGCCGCCCGAGGAGCGCCATCGCCATGCCCAGCGAGGCCCACGCGCCCCACCGAGGCGCGCTCGACGACACGCGGCACCCGCAGCCACCACCGCTGCCGCCACCGCCGGCGTCCGCCGCGCCCGCTCCACCATCGCTGGCGCCCACGTCGCTCGTGCTCGCACCCGCGTCGCGCGCGCCGGCATCGGACCGTGGACCTGCGTCGGTGGCCGGCGGGATCGACGGGACGATGTCGAGGCGCACGGCCCAGTCACCGCCCACGCGCGCGTCCTCGTTCCACACGAAGCCCATGCCGTTCGCGAGGATGTAGCTGCGCTGCTCGGCGATGCGCCCGTCGTCGCGGAGCGGGCTGCCATCCGACGAGAACGGACAGCTCGGGCCCGGCAGCGTGCTGTCGTGCAGCTGCACGAACACGCGCAGGTAGCGGAACGTGTCGGCGATGCGCAACGGCATGCCCATCTCGTCGACCACGTCGAAGCGGTTGAGCTGGAGGTTGAAGCCCGTCGCGCCGGAGGCTGGGATCGAGAGCTCGATCGGCACGTCGGTCGCCGCGAACACCAGCTCCTCGCCCGTGCCAGGCCACGCCTCGCCGGGCATCGTCGCGCCGATGCTGGCGCCCGGCGGCGTGACGCCGGCCCAGATCTCCACGTCGACCGCGACCGTGCCGCCCTCGGGCACGTTCATGCACATCGTCCCGTCGAGCCGCGCCGCCCCGAGCGCGATCTCCACCGAGCGCAGCGTGAGCGGGAAGTCCTCGGCGAGCAGACCTCGCGCAGGCGCGGGCAGCTCGCGGAACACCACGCCGAAGCCCTCGCCTCCGCAGAACCCACAGAGCGCCGCCGCGGGCGAGTCCATCGAGAGCGTGTCCTGCGCCAGCGTGACCTGCGCATCGGCGCGCGCCATCGGCACGAAGAACGAAGCGAGCACGACGAGCGCGGAGAAGAATCGACGCATGGAGCGAGATCGTAACAGAGCGCGCGGCGAGTGCGTGGACCTCGCGGAGCGGCTGGAACACCGATCCGCTTGATTCCCTCAGGAATCAGAGCAGCGATTCGAACGAATCGGTGCTCTAGCTGGCCCTGCCTCGTCCCATCACCGTGCGGAGCGTCTTGAGCAACGTCGCGCCGGAGCACGGCTTGGAGAGGAACACCTCCGTCGCACCGTGCGTGGGCAGCGGCACCACCTCGCGCGTGTAGCCGCTCAGGAAGATCACCCGCAGCCGCGGATCGCGCTCGAGCAGGAGGTTGGCGAGCTCGCGACCGTTGACCCCACCGGGCATGATCACGTCGGTGAGCAGCACATCGATCTCGCCCGCGTGTGCGTTCCAGATCTGGAGCGCAGCGAGGCCGTCCTGGGCCTCGTACACCTGGTAGCCCGCGCGCACGAGGAGCATGCGGGTGACCGAGCGCATCATGGCCTCGTCTTCCACCAGGAGGACCCGCCCAGTTCCCACCTCGACCGTGCTCGTCGGCGCAGGCTGCAGGACGGGGGCGCGAGACTCGCGAACGCGGGGCCACAGCACCTCGAACGTCGTCCCGCGCCCGGCAGCGGTCCGCACACGAATCGCCCCGCCGTGCTGCTTGACGATCCCGAACACGGTGGCGAGCCCGAGGCCCGTGCCCTTCCCCACGTCCTTGGTCGTGAAGAACGGATCGAAGATCCGCGGCAACACCTCGTCCGGGATCCCCGTGCCAGTGTCCGTCACGCAGAGGCAGGCATAGTCTCCTGCAGCGAGCGTCTCTCCACCGAACGACTCGTCCCTGTCGAGGACATGGGCACAGGTCTGCACCCGGAGACAGCCGCCGTTGGGCATCGCGTCGCTCGCGTTGGAGCCGAGGTTCATGAGCACTTGCTCGACCATCCCGGCGTCGCAATGCATGACGAGCGGGGAGCGAGACAGCTCGAGCTCGAGCACGACGTCCTCTCGTAGGTAGCGCCGCAACATCGTCTCGAAGCCGGCGACGATCGCGTTGAGGTCCTGGTTCTGCGCCTGGAGGGTTCTCTTCCGACTGAAGGTGAGGAGCTGGCGCACCAGCCGCGCAGCACGGTCCGCAGATTCCTGGAGCTCCCTCAGGATCTCGCGTGCATCGGAGGAGAGGTGTTCCTCGAGGTCGAGGACATGCACCTGCATCATGATGGCGCCGATGATGTTGTTGAAGTCGTGCGCGACGCCTCCGGCGAGCTGACCGAGGGCCTCCATCTTCTGCGTCTGACGCAGCTCGTCCTCGAGCACACGCGCCTTGGTGACGTCGGTGTCGATCGACGTGACACGCCAGCGACCGACGTCGATGGGCTCGATGCTGGCGACTTGCTCGAACCAGTGCGTGTGGCCATCGCGGTCCACGGCGCGAAACTCGGTGTGGAACGTGGTCGCGCCCGTCGCGAAGGCGACGGCCGCCATGCGGCGCTTGCGAAGCCGATCGTCGGGAGGGACGGCGCACTCCCAGGCCTCCAGGTAGGTGCGGTCCGAGACGTCGAGCGGGAGCACCGCCTCCGCGAGGGCCTCGCTCTCGAACGACCGATTCCAGACGAGGCGATCCTCGGTGCGCTCCGGGTCCTCGGGGCTCCAGCCAGTGCCCGCCACGACGTCGGAGTGGATCACGACCCCGTGGGCGACGCGGAGCACCTCGCGCAGCTCTCGCTCGAGCCGTCGGCGGACCGTGATGTCACGCCCGAGGCAGAGCACACCACGGCGATCGCCGCTGTGCGGCCTCTCGGCGACCACGATGATCTCGTGGGTGGCCGCGGTCCCCTCGCGCGTGGGGAGCTGCACCTCGACCGTCTCCGTCACGCCCGTCTTGAGCACGCGCATCACGGTCGCCTCGAGCAAGAGGCCCCCCCGACCTCCGCCGAGCGCGTCGCCGACCCGCGCCCCCAGAAATGCAGGGCCGAGCGCCACGGCGCGCAGCACCGCAGGGTTGCAGTAGGCGACGCGCCCCTCGGCATCGATGCGCGCGATCATCTCCGGCGAGCTCTCCGAGAGCGAGCGAAACACCGCTGCGTGCTCCTCGGCATCCCGCTCGGCCCTGCGGAGGGCGGTCACCTTGTCGCCGAAGCCCCAGGCGCCAGTGATCGCACCGGACTCGTCGCGCTCGGCCACCACCCGTATCTCGTGATGGATCGGCTCGCCGCGCGGCCCCGGCTCGACCATCTCCACCACGGTCTCGGCCCCCGTCTCCAGCGCCGCGCTCACGCCCGCTTCGATGCGGGCAAAGCGCCCATCCGGCCAGACCTCGCGGGGAAGCTTCCCCACCAGCGCCACACCGGAAAGGCCGAAGTACTCGAGCAAGTTCGGACTGACGAAGGTGATCCGCCCCTGGCGATCGTAGCGGATGAGGCTGAGCGGGCTCGAGCGCGCGAGCGCTTCGAGCGCGGGCGTCGAGCGCCATTCGCCCGCGGGCTCACCTCGCTGTGGGTCGTTCGTCACCCATGCGGTTGTGGGCTCACCTCACACCATTTCAAGCACTGGCCCGGGTGGCGTGGGGGTCCTCACGCTCTCGGCCAGCACGCGTCGGCACCGCGGCGTGCGTCCTCGCGCGCCCGCGCCCGCAGGAAGGGCGTAGCCTCACGTCGTGGCACGCTGTTTCGCCTCCCGCGCCTTGCTCCTGGCTGCGTGCGCGTGGTCGGGCTGTGGGCGCTCCCGCTACGAAGGCGCCGACACGAGCCTCGATGCCCCCGGACTCGATGCCCCCGGACTCGATGCGCCCGGCCTCGACGCGCGCGGACTCGATGCCCCCGGCCTCGATGCGCCCGGCCTCGACGCGCCCGGACTCGACGCGCCCGGGACGGATGCTGCAAGCAGCGACGCATCTGGCCCCGATGCAGCCATCGACGGTGCGCGGCCTGCGGGCTGTCGTGTGGTGTGGGCCCAGCGCGCCACGGGGCCGGACATCAACCTCTTCCAGAGCGCGTTCTTCGCCGACGATCGCGTCTACGCCCACGCGCTCGGCAACATGCCGATGACGGTGGATGGCCAGGCGTGCGACGCGTGTCTCGTGTCCTTCTCGCGCGACGGCGTCCGCGATCTCCTCGTCACCGGCCTGCCTGTCTTGGTGACCGGAGCGCCGGGGCTCGGAGCGGGCGCGGGCTCGGGCGGTCTGGGAATCGAGGTGCTGCACTACGCGCTGCCGGGCTTCACGGACCCGATGGCGCTCGGCAGCATCGGCCACGACGGGCCGAGCTCGGGCCAGTACCTGAGCGCGCGCGGAGAAGGCGTGATCTTCGTCGCGGACTACGGTGGGACGATCACCGGCGTGCTGCCCGACGCGTTCTCCGCGAGCGGGATGGCCGTGTCGATCCGCTACTGGGGCGGCGGTCGTGGGTGGGGCCGCATCCTGGACGGGACCGGCGACCAGCTCGCGCTCACGTCTCGCATCCTCGCCGACGGAGACGTCGGCGTGTACGTCCGCAACGTGAGCGGTGGAGACGCATGCCTCGATCGCGACACGCTGCACTGCGTGCCACGAGGCCAGGGCGCCGCGATGATCCTGTCGCGCCTCGATGGAAGCGTCCTCTCGTGGAGCGTGGGCCCGCTCGGGCTCGGCAGCATGCTGACCGACGACCGCGGGCGGATCGTCAGCTCGGGCAGCACCCTCGAGAGGCTCGACGCCAGCGGCGCGTCGCTCTGGTCGAGGCCCTTCGTCGGCGCGTCGTTCGGGGTCCACGTGCGCGACGATTTCGAGAGGGGACGGGTCCTCGCGCTCATCGCGGTGACCGCGACGAGCGCCTACGACGGAACCTCGCTCGCGCCGAGCACGAGCGACGCCGAGGGCCTCGCGCTCCTCGAGATCGACGCGGGCACGGGCTCGCTCCGCGCGCACCTCGTGTTCGGCTCCACCGGCCACGACTCCCCGAGCGGCGTGTTCGTGGACCCCGGAGGACGCATCTACGTCGCGGCGATCGTCGGGGGCGACGTCGATCTCTGCGCCGGCGGCGGCGGCCACGGCGGCATGAGCGATGGCCTCCTCGTGGCGATCGACTGACCCACGGCCTCTTTCCCCTCAAGGCTCCGGGTAGCAGGGCACGACGAAGAACTCTTTTCCTTCCTCGTCCGTGCCCTGGAACCCGGACTGGAAATTGAACGCCCACTGCATGTGATCGACGCCGTTGGGCGCGAGGCCCGGGAACTCGCCGTTGCACGGCGATCGGGCGTCGCCGTCCTGATCGCGCTGACACGCCCAGTAGAAGAAGGGCTGGAAGTCGCGGAACCCGTGCGGGGCAGTCGCGGCGAGCCTCGGGGTGAGCAGGCGCTGGGGCGCCTCCGCGAGGCCGAGCTGATCGTAGAGACCGCGCAGCTCGCTCACCGTCGGCAGCTCCCACGTGCTCGCGCCGGCGTAGCTCGCCGCGTTCATGCCTGCGAGCCAGTCGCGGCTCGTCTCGAAGCGCATCGCGCCCGTCGCGGCGACGAGCGGCACGGTCAGGTCCGTGCCGGTCTGGAAGTGCAGGAGGTCGGTGCCATCGACACCGAAGTGCTGGTCGGCGGCGAGGGTCGCCTCGAGCGGCCACGTCAGTCCGTTGGTCGCGTCGTAGATGGCGAGGCCAGCGGCCGGCCCCGCGTCGTAGAGCACGAGCCCCGAGCCCGCGGGCGCCGCGCCGATGGCGCCGCGGAACACCGGGAGCACGTGGAAGTAGTTGGCGCGCGTCGTGTTGCGGCCCCTGCCCCCGCTGGTGAACGTGAACGTGAACGCGTTGGTCGAGTCCCACGGCGTCGGATCCGCGCGGCTCGTTCCTGCGGTCCAGAACAGGCCCTGGGGCACGCCCGTGAGCGGGACGATCGACACCGTCGAGAGCCCGAGCCCCTCGGGATACGCCGCGCCGAACATCGTCGAGAAGAGCCCTCCGAGGGCGCTGCCCGTGCAGCCGGGACCGAACGAGTTGCCGGACACCCCGCCTGCGATCGCGCACGTGGTGTCCTCCGGCGGGTTGGTCGGAAGCTGCCAGTCGTCATGGCCGAGATACCCGGCGCCACCGTCGTAGGCGTTGAGCGCGGCGATCCACTCGAGCGCCGTCGCGTAGCTCATGGAGCCGTCGTCGTTGATCCCCGACACACCGAGCGCGGCCCGCATGGCCGGATCGGCCGCGAGGTTGGCGTTGGCGAGCCAGTACACGTGCTGCGCGGCGTCGTAGACGGTGGTCGCGGCTCCAGGATCCGGGCTGTCCGGCGCGGCATGCACGGCGTCCGGGACGACGGGGGGCGCGTCCTCCGCGACGCGCATCACGGGCCCGCAACCAGCGAGCACCACCCACACGAGTGTCATCGGTCGCGCCCTGCCAAAGGAGTCTCGTCGTCGCATGTCCTCTCCATGCCCCAGGATCGATGCCCGCCTCAACTCGCGTCCTGTCGCGCGTGGTTCTCCTCCATCGCGTCCTCGATCGCGATGCGTGGTCAGCCGCCGGCCGGTGGGGCGGCGCACTGCGCGCGATCGGCCGCCTGCGTGCGCGAGAGGCGGAACGTCGTGGTGCGCTGCGCGGGAGCCTCGGGAGGCGACCAGCGGATCTGGAAGAGGCGCGTCGCGTCGGAGACCTCACCGCCCGCGGCGGCGGTCGCGTGCAGCTCCACGGCGACGAGCGGATCGCCATCGCCATGGGCCGTGCGCGTGCGCGAGGTGACGTTCACCTCGAGCGAGTGCGCGCCTGCACCGAGCGCGCACTGGACGTTCTCGCCGCTGAGGATCTGCCCGCCGTCCGGACCGAACGGCCACACGTCGTGTCCATCGAGGCGGATCGTTCCACCCACGCCCGCCGCGTTGATCACGCGCAGCTGGTAGAACCGGGCCCGCGAGCTCGCCGGGATCGTCACGGCCTGGGGGCCCGCGGGCGTCGCGAAGTCGGGATTCGGCGGCTCCACGCCTTCGCTCTCATAGTGGAGGCTCCCCGAGCTCGAGAGGCGGCCAGGCCGCAGCGTGCCGGCCCACACCGCGATCATCCCGGGCGCGGGGCTCTCGAGCGTGACGGAGGCGTGGAAGCTGCCACCGGGATCGTCGTCGGCACAGCTCCACCGACCCGATGCATCGCGCACCGCGACGACGCTGTCGGTGTCCGAGAGCGCGGTGAGGCGCAGTCGGTCCACACCGGTGGGAACGCGGAGCACGCGGCTCGGCTCGCGTCCCACGAAGCCCACGCACGAGCGTGGCAGCCCGAGCGAAGAGAGGTCGACGTCGCCGCCCACGGGAGCGCCCCCGAACGAGGCGTCGTTGGTCTGGATCTCGCGTGCCTCGGTGTCGGCGCCGGCGAGCGCGAGCGCGCTCGCAGCGGTGCCGTCGCCCGGAGCCGGCGGCTCGAGCGCCACGCACGCCATCGGATCGCCGCCTTCGCAGGCCGTGGCGAGCAGCCCAGCGCGTCGCTCGGTGTCGAGCTCTGCGAGCGCCGTGCACGCATGCGGCAGCTGTGCCTGCTCGCAGCTCCAGGCGAGGAGCTCGCGCGCACGCACGGGATCCGCCTCCATGCCGAGGCCTCGCGCGGCCGCCTGACCGAGGAAGTAGCAGGCGAAGACGTTTCCGTCCTCGCACGCGCTCTCGTAGCGACGCACGGCCTCGGCCTGGTCCTCGGCACCACCGATGCCGCTCATGCGCAGCCTGCCGAGCGCCTGGCACGCGTCGGCCACGTCGTCGTCGCAGGCCGTGGCGTAGAGCTCGGCCACGCGCTCGGCCTGATCTTCACGGTGCTCGAAGAGCGCGGCGCCCAACGCGTAGCAACCGAGCGCGTCCGCGCCCTGACAGCCGCGCTCGAGCATGGTGATCGCGCGATCGACGTCGCGCGGCACGAGCTCTCCGCCCTCGAGCAGCGAGCCCACCGAGGAGCACGCACACGCGTTGCCGGCCTCGCAGGCGCGCTCGAGCGTGGCCATCGACGTCGCGTCACCGCTGCGCGCCGCGCGCACGCCCGCCGCGTAGTCGTCCATCGCCGGCGAGCCCGGCACCGAGCACACGATGGGCGGCTCCTCACCGCCGCTCGTGCCCGAGCCGCCTCCGCCCTCGCCGCCGCCTCCGCCACCACCGCAGCCCACCGCCGCGATCGCCGGCACCACGCTCGCCCAGAGGGCGCGCCTCGAATGGTCCGTCCGCATGGCGAGGAGCCTGCGCGAGATCGCCAGCGCGCAGCAAGGGCGTTCGCGCAAGCGGGAGAGCACACCGGCCGCGGGCGATGGCCTCCTCGTGGCCATCGACTGACCCACGGCGGGCCGCGACGTTGACCCGTCGCGCGGGCCCACCTTACCCTCGTCGCATGCGCTTTTCTTCGTGGCCGACGCGACGCGACGCGACGCTCGGCGCTCTCTTCTTGGCAGCGACGACGCTGGGCCTCGCTGCGTGTACGCGCGAGACCAACGACCCCGACGCGCACGTGCCGAGCATCGACGCGGGCCGCGACGCGCCGAGCGTGATGTCGTGCACCACCGACTCGGACTGCAACGACGGCTTCCCGTGCACCGTCGACAGCTGCGTCGTCGGCAACGTCTGCGAGCACGCGCCCTACGACAGCATGTGCCCCATGGACCAGCGCTGCATCGTCGGCCGCGGCTGCGTGGCGGGCATGCCCACCGACTGCATGGTGGACGGGGATTGCGACGACGGACGGCGCTGCACCGGTCGCGAGCAGTGCCTGCTCGGCATGTGCCGCGTGACCGAGCCGTACGTATGCGACGACGGAAACGCCTGCACCGAGGACTCGTGCGGCGGCCCGAGCGACGACTGCGTGTTCACGACGGTCTGCGACTCCGGCATCGGCGGCTCCGACGCAGGCCCGCTCTGCACGCCGTTCGATGCGGCGAGCGTCTACGCGAGCACGTTCATCATCCCGATGGCGCCCTCCCAGGGCTGCGCCACCGTGCCCACCTACACGGCGAGCCCCGTCACCTTCTCGGTCGCCGGCGGCACGCTCACCGCGCGCGCGACGGGCATCGTGATGACGCAGAGCCCCGCGCCCACGGGCATGGACTTCGACGTGCGCGAGGATCGTGGCTGCGCGCACTTCCGCCTCGTCGGCAGCTTCACCTGCGGCAACCAGGGCATGGGCACCTTCACCGCCACCTTCGATTCCGGTTGCGAGCCCTGCGCCGATCAGACGCGCTCGGTCACCCTGCTCCGCTGAGCTCGCGACGAGCTCACGCCTCACGTCTTCGCTTTCGCGCTTCTCCAAGGAGTCCCGCATGCGCCGTGTTCATGGCTCGATCGTCCTCCTCGCTGCGCTCGCGGGCCTCGCGGGCTGCGGCAACCGCAACATGCCGATGGACGACGCCGGCACGGGCCGGCGCTGCACCACCGCCGCCGAGTGCGACGACGGCTTCGCCTGCACGGTCGACAACTGCGGCGTCGACATGCGCTGCGCGTACACGCCCATCGACGCGGTGTGCACGGGCGCGGGCGAGCACTGCGTGGTGGGCGTCGGCTGCAGCACCATGCAGACCTGCACCACGAGCGCGCAGTGCGACGACGGCTTCGACTGCACGGTCGACGCGTGCGGCGCCGGCAACGTGTGCACGCACATGGGCGTCAACGCCCTCTGCACCGATCCCATGATGCCCACGTGCGAGGTCGGTCGCGGCTGCGTGTCGGGTGGCACGCGCTGCACCTCGAGCGCCGACTGCAACGACTCCGTCGCATGCACCGTCGACACCTGCACGCCCGCCGCGACCTGCCAGAACATGCCTCTGGACAGCCTGTGCGACGCGGCCGCTGGCGAGCGCTGCACCTCGTCGGGCTGCTTCGCGCCGATGACGTGCACGACCGAAGAGGAGTGCCAGGACGGCAACTTCTGCAACGGCCGCGAGCGCTGCCTGCCCGAGCTCGGCTGTCAGCCCGCGACGATGGCCCCGCGCTGCGACGACGGCATGGCCTGCACCGTCGACACCTGCGAGCCCGCGACCGGCTGCGTGTACACGTGCGACAGCGCGAACCCCTCGTGCACGTGCATGGGCGACATCGACTGCACCGGCCGCTTCATGCTCAGCGAGCGGCTCTTCAACCAGTGCATCGACGACGGCAGCGGCGGCTACCAGGTCGACTACGACATCGGCCTCGTCGACATCGCGATCGTCGCCGGCCAGACGCTCGTCACGCCGGTCGCCCCCGATCACGCGCACTTCGGCACGCTCTCGGACGCCAGCGCCAGCTGCCCCTCGGTCACGGCCACCGCGTCCGTCTCGGGCGGCACGACCGAGCGCTACACGCTCACCGTGACGTTCTCCGACTCGGACCACTTCTCGGGCACGTTCAACGCGAACCTCGGCGGCCTCGGCGGCCTCCTCGGCTGCACCGAGGGCTCGATCCCGATCACCGGCACGCGCATGTAGGCCCCCGATCAGTGAAAGTCGTTTAGGGCCCGCGTATGAATAACCAGATCGGATCGGCGTCGCGGCGCCCCGCCGGTGACGACCGGACGACGAGGAATACTGGGAGTATTTCGAGGAGACGGGCGGTGCTGGAGGGGATGCCCCGGCGGCGAAACGGATAGGTTGTTCATACGCGGGCCCTTAGCGCACGTGCAGAGGGCGGGTCGGGCCAGCGTGTGGACACGCGCGCAGCCTGCCGAACACGCGAGCACGGGAGAACCCCGCGATGGCGCTCGTCTGCATGTCAGTCGCGAAGGTCACTATCGGCCCACTGGCATCCTCTCTTGGCGACAACCCATGGGGTCCGGCGGAGCCGCAACGGTCGAGTGGGCAGTACAGCCGACCGCGACGACGATAGACGCCCGGCGTCGCGGCCACGAAGGTGGCTGTCGCCGCGTCGGTGTGAGCGAGAGTGGCGCGCCCGCTGGCGGATAGCCTGGGCCGAAGATCGTGGCCGACTCGATGACCGGCAGATCGTCCGTGACCGCGATGGTGATGAGTGAGCTCTCGCCATTCAGGATGCGCGCCGGCTCGGCCGTGAGCGCCACGACCGGCGCGGTCGTGTCCCCGCCCTCCGTGATGGTGAAGACCTGCGGCAGCGAGAAGAGACCGATCGAGTCGCGCGCCACGACACGAACCTCGTGCGGGCCCGCGTCCAAGAGCGTCGGACTCCACGTGATCGTGCGGCCGGCGTACGCTGCGCCGCCATGACCTCGACGCCGCACGACGCGCTGTTCAAGTCGACGTTCTCCGATCGGGACAACGCCATCGCCGAGCTGCGCGCCGTGTTGCCCAGCGCGCTCGTGGCACGGCTGGACTTCTCGACGCTCGAGGTCGAGAGCGGCGGCTACGTGGACCCCGAGCTCAGCGCTCGCTTCAGTGATCTCGTGTATCGCGTGACGGTCGGGACGACGGCGCTCCGCATCTACGTGCTCTTCGAGCACCAGAGCCGACCCGATCCGGACATGGCCTTCCGCCTGCTCCGCTACATGGTCCGCCTCTGGGAGCACATCGAGAAGAGCGAGCCCGCAGCGAGCCGGCCGCCGATCGTCCCGATCGTGCTGACCCACGGCGAGCGCAGCTGGAAGGTGTCGCGGTCCTTTCTCGACACGCTCGAGCTCGGCGAGGACCCGACGCTGCGCGGCGCGATCGAGCCCTACATCCCGCGCTTCGAGTACCTGCTCGATGATCTCGCGACGCTGACGGACCGCGAGATCGCCGAGCGCGCCGCCTCGGCGTGGCTGCGGATGGTGCTGTTCCTCTTGCGCGACGGCCGCGGCGGCCGCGTGCCGCGCTTGCTGTCCGCACACCGCGAGCTGCTCCAGGCCGTGTTCCGCGGCTGGCCCGTGGAGGTGTTCGCGCAGCTCATGAGCTATGCTGGCCACGTCGCCGACGAGTCCGAGCGCGACGAGTTGGTCGCGGTCTTCAAGAGCCTGGGGCCAGGTCCCGAGGAGCAAGCCATGCGAAGTGTCGCCGAACTGTTCCGTGACGAAGCGCGCGCCGAAGCCGAGGCGAAGGGCCGGGTGGAGGGCCGAGCGGAGGGCCTTCGCGCCACGCTGCACAAGCTGATGAAGCTCAAGTTCGGCGGCGTCTCGGACGCGGTGAGCAGCCGCATCGACACCGCCTCCACCGACGATCTCGAGCACTGGGTCGAGCGCATCCTCGTCGCGACCACCGCCGAGGACGTGATCGGCAGCTGAGACACCTGAGACACGCCCACGCGATCGGATGGCGCGACGCGGGACTCGGGCGCCGAACGCCCACCGCTCTCGTATCTTCGCGGTGTGCGAGACGCTCGCTGCATGACCCGCATCCTCGGGCTCTACACGCAGCTCGTCCACGCGATCATCGAGCTCCTGCTCCCCCTCGCGCTCGCGCTGGATCGGCACGAGCGATGGGCCGTGAAGACCGCGAAGCGCCTGCGCGGCTCGCTGGCCCGCCGTGGCGGCGATGGCCGGCATCGCGCCGCCTCGCCGACGACAGACCCCGCGAGGGCGAGCGCCGTGGAATCGCACGCCGCCCGAGACGCATGACCGCGGCGACGGCCGCCAACGTGCGCGCGGCGCTCACACGCGCCTTCGATCGACACGGCGTCCCCGAGCGCGTGCTCACCGACGACGGCTCGGTCTTCAAGGCCGCCGTCGTGGAAGCTCTGCTGGCCGCGCGCGGCGTCGAGCACACGTTCACGAGGCCCGCGCATCCATGGACCAACGGCCGGATCGAGCGCCTGTTCCGAACCTTCAAGGGGATGGTGTTCGCGCACGTCTGGCTCTTCGCGAGCGTCGGCGAGATTGACCGCTACTGCCGCGACTTCGTCCTCTTCTACAACCGCGATCGTCCCCACTCGCGCTTCGAGGACCACACACCCGACGAGGTCTACTTCGGGCGCACGACGCACCCACTCGGTCGAGTGACCTACTTCGACGGCCATCTCCACTGGTACCGCTTCGGGTAGCCCGAGCGCCCGGCTCGAGTCGTGAGCCGCGGCGCATCGTTCTTTGACATGCACTTCGGCCCAGACGGCTCGCGATGACCGCGAGTCGACGACGGCGCTCGTCTGCATGTCATCCGCAGAGGTCACTGCCGGCTCACCAGAGTCCACTCTTGGTGACAGTCCACCGGGTCTGGCGGAACTGCAATCGTCGAGTGGGCAGTACACGCGAAGCGCCTACGCGGATCGCTGCTTCGCCTCTGGCGTCGTTGGACCGGCATCGTCGAGGGCCTGCTCGCGTCGCGCGGCGTCACACAGGCCCCGCTGCGCGAAGCGCTTTCACCGAAACTCTTGACGCTTCCGCTCCAGCGCCTCGACGAACGACTGAGCGTCCGTCGCGTCGTGCAACACGATCTGACGAACCCCATCCCCTTCGGCGGCCTCAAGAGTGAGGATCCGTCGCGACCAAAACAGAACCCGCTGAACGCGGACAGAAACACATCTAATCGCAGAAACCGGACGCTGCCAGACACACCCGCTCCAAGTGTAGAACTCCACATTTCCTCCCCGAATAACGAGTCGCCGCGCCGCGACGACCGCATGGCCAGCTACACCCAGCAGCACCGACAACGCGAACAATCCGAGAACAAGAAGCCATGGCCGAACGGGATCAAAGCACAACACCAGGAGCGCAGGGCTCGGCACCAGGATCGCTAGTCCGAGCGCTGGGACCACAGGCCGATGCACCCTGCTCTCCGCGAGAACTCTGCTCACGGCGCGCCCCGGAGAGCAGCGCACGATACGTTCTGTTCAAGCACCGAGGTAAAAGCGCGAACAATGACATTCGCGATAGTTTCGACCAATTCCCCAAACCACTCCTCGCTCCCGTCTAGCGCAACGTCTGTTCCAAGCGCTACCAGGACACCAAACACGGCATTTGAAACGACCTGGAGAGCCTCGAGGCGGGTGGGCGCACGTCCCTCTAGGATGACGATCTGCACAACCTCTCGAAGTACGCCCAGGACCAGTCCTTCGATCAGCGAGTGGGCAAGAGCCCAGGCGCCTTCAAGCCGATAGTGCGCCTCGCCGTCTATCCAGCTTTCGCCCGTGGCCGCCGTGGCAAACAGCCAGAACACGCCCGTGTTCAGAAGCCCTTCCAGAATCCCTGTCAGTGCTGCTGTGCTGAAGAGGGACCAGTTGATAGCCGCGCCACAGTGCCATCGATGAAGGTTGGTGAAGGTAGCGGAAGCCACGTTCACAATGACTGCCTGAACTACGTTGCGGACTCCAATCTCCACCAGAGTAAGCCGGCCCGTGGGATCTCTCCCGACACCAGGATTCCCACCTGCGAACCGCTGCGCCTCGAAAGTCTCCGGACGTCGACGATGGCCCTCCGCAGGATCGTTGCTCAGGAACCTCCCCACTTCCGAGTCGTAGACCCGCGCCCTCACGTAGTAGAGCCCGACGCTGCTATCGAGCCACATGCCGTGGAAGCGGTAGTCGCCTCGGGACGCGATCGGCAGGTTCGCGAGGGTGCCTGTCGAGGCTCGTTCGCCGCCGAAGCCGTCGTACTCGAACGTCGCCGTCTGCGTCGTCGTCTCGTCGACCAGGCCGATGACGGAGCCCATCGAGTCCTGGAGGTAGTAGACGGCCTCGCCGGTCGTGGGGTCGTAGCGGAAGAGCGGATGCTCGGCGCCGCCGGGGATCGGGGCGAAGACGTAGGCGAGCTCCTCCGCGCCGGCGTCGGTGGTGACAATGTGGGCCGACTCGAGCGACGCGTCGGTGGTCGGGCCTTGGAGGTAGCAGTGCGCGC
>JAIBCE010000545.1 GCA_019694315.1 Sandaracinaceae bacterium | reverse complement strand
GGATCTCCGGGCTCGAGAGCAGCGAGATCTCCACCGCGCTCGCGGTATCGAGCGGACGTGCGAGGAGCTCGTGCAGCGCGGGTGCGCCGTCGGTCTCCGCCTCGCGCGCCAGCGTCGGCCGCACCGTCTCGCCACCGACGGGATGCGCCGCGAGGATGCCCTGCACCGGGCGCGCGAGCGGGGCCGTGTAGCAGCCCGACAGCGCCACCACCAGCGCGGGCGGCATCGCGAGCGCGAGTCGACGCCCGCGTTCCCCGGCACGATGCCTCGTCATGGTGCCTCCGTCGTGTCCGCGTGGTGGTGATGGTGGTGCGCGTGATCGGGGGCGGGCGTGGTGGGCGTGTCGTCCTCGCGCGTGAGCGCCGAGGCGACCGCGGGGAGCGGGGTCGCGCTGCCCGACGCCGAGGCCGGATGGCTGCGGTCGTCGGGGCGCGCCACCGACACGCAGCCGGCCAGCGTGAGGAGAAGGAGGGAGAGGAGGGGTCTCGGCATCGCTCGTGGCTCGTGGGCGCGGGGCCCGCCGTTCGTGACGTCACGTGGTATAGGCGAGGCCCATGACTTCGGCTTCTGGGACGTCGCCGCCGAGCGGCTCCCCTCCTCGAGAGACGACCACACTCTGGCGCTCGCTCGCCCCCAAGCTGGCCCTCTCGCTCGTGCTCGGCGCGCTGTTCGCCTTCCTCGTGTCCCGAGGCGGCGTGCCGCTCCTTCCGCCGGCCGAGGCCTTCGCGCACGTGCGCTGGGAGCTCGTCGCGCTCTATGTGCTGATCCTCCTCGCGACCCACTTCTTTCGCGCGAGCCGCTGGCGCTTCCTCGCCGCGCCGATCAAGGACGTCCCGTTCGCGGAGAGCGTCTTCATCAACTGGATCGGCTTCTTCGCGATCTTCGCGCTGCCCCTGCGCCTCGGGGAATTCGCGCGCCCCGCGCTCTCGAAGATGCGGCAGGGCATCGCGGTCTCGGTGGGCCTCGGCACGGTGGCGGTGGAGCGCGTGCTCGATGGTCTCGTGACGAGCCTCTGCGTGGTGTGGGGCCTCGCGTTCCTCCCGCGCCTCGCGTCCGAGGATCCGGTGGTCGAGAGCCTGCCCTACTACGGCTGGATGGCGGTGGCGCTCTTCACCGCCGCGCTCTCGGGTCTCGTGCTCTTCCTCTGGCAGCGTGAGCTCGCGGTGAAGCTCATCGAGCTCACCTTCGGTCTCGTGTCGAAGAAGCTCGCGAGCAACGTCGCGGGCAAAGTGAGCGGCATCGCCGACGGCGTCCGCTCGATCGCGCATCTCCGTCTGGCGGCGGGCTTCGTGGGAGAGACGCTCCTCTACTGGGCGCTCAACGCCTTCGGCATGTGGGTGCTCGCGATCGGCTGCGGCCTCGACCTCGGCCTCGGTCAGGCCTTCGCGGTGATGGGCATCCTGGCGATCGGTGTGCTCCTGCCCGCGGGCCCCGGCATGTTCGGCAATTTCCAGCTCGCGATCTCCGTCGCGCTCAAGCTCTTCTTCCCCGAGAGCACGGTCGCGACGCAGGGCGCTGTCTACATCCTGCTCCTCTACGTGGTGCAGGCCTCGCTCATCACCCTCGCGGGCGTCCTGCCGCTCTACGCGATGAACCTGCGCCTGCGTGACCTCGTGCGCACCGAGCCCGCGTCCTGACGAGCACGACCAAAAAGTTGGCCGTGCACCTCGGTGTCCGTAGCTTCGGCCCATGCGCGCGCACGTCCTCCCCTCGCTTCGTCGTCTCCTCCTCGCGTTGGCCCTGACCACCGCGGGTGTGTCCGTGGCGCCGAGCCTCGCCGAGGCGCGCGTCTCGGGCGAGGTTTCCTACACCTACGAGCAGACGTGGCAGGCCGCGGTGCGGATGATCCGCGTCGACCTGCAGTGCCCCATCACCGATCGCGACGAGGAGATGGGCTTCGTGCTGTTCGAGTACACGAACCAGGGCCGCAGGTATCCGGGCAGCCTCGAGGTGGTGCGCAGCACCGATGCGTCGGGCACAGAGCACATCCGCGTGACCGTGCAGGTCCCTGCGATGCCGAGCTACGTCGAGCGCATGGTCTACGACCGCCTCACGCGGAAGCTCCGCGAGGACTTCGGAGACCCGCGCACGCGTCGCCGTCCTGCGCCCCCAGCGGAGACGCCGCCCGTCGAGGAGCCGCCGCCCGATGCGCCGGCCGAGCCGCCCGCGACCGAGCCCGAGGCCTGAAGAGAGCCAACACGGCAACGACGCGAAGACGCCGACGACCGCGAGCGAGGAGCCCGCGGTCGTCTTGCTTCGAAGGCTCGGCCCCCGGCCGAGCGGGTCAGATGCCCGGACGCGACGTGGAAGGCTGCGAGTACTGCGGCGAATTCGGCTCGGGATCGGGGTCGCCGGCCAGAGCGAAGCGGCGGAACGTCGGGCCCGTGCCCGAGGCGTTGCGCATCGCCATCGTCGTCTCGTAGCGATGGATGAGGTCGAGCGCGTCCGTCGCGCGTCCCTGCACGCTCAGCTCGGTGTTCACCGCATCGACCGTGTCGATGCAGACCGCGAGCCCTGACGCGTCGAGGCCCACCACGAGCCCCGTCTCGCCGAGCACCGCGAACTCCGTCACATCGCCGAGGAGGCCCTCGCAGCTCGACGAGGCGGTCTCGACATCGGCCAGACCGACCTGGCTCAGCGGTGCGTCCTCGGCCGCGAGCAGATCGCTCGTGGTCCCCGACGCTGCCGTGGAGCAGCCGACGCCCAGGCACGCGAGCGCGACGAACGCGAGCATCGCTGCGCCACGCTGGGCGCTCCGGGCAGGCAAGAGGTGGGAGAGGACTGTCATCGTCGAGCTCACTTTCCAAGATCACCCAGCTCGTACTCCTTGACGAGCTGTGAGAGGCGAGGGCGCTTCATGCCGAGGAGAGCGGCAGCGCGGGTGATGTTACCGTTGGTCTCCTCGAGAGCGCGCACGATGCACTCGCGCTCGAGGTTCTTCTTCATCTCGAAGAGCGACGTCGCGCCCTGGCGCACGCGCTCGTACACGAGGTGCTCGATGTCGTTGCCGCGAGCCCCCTCGGCAAGAGGTCCGAGCGCCTCGATGCGCGCGGCCTCGTGGGGGAGGAAGCTCTCCGCGAACGCCGCGAAGTCCGCGGCCTCGAGCGTCGAGCCCTCGGCGAAGAGCGTCGCCGAGCGGAGCACGTTCTCGAGCTCGCGCACGTTGCCGGGCCATCGATGCTGCGTGAGCACGGCGAGCGCAGCCTCGGAGAGCGTCTTGGGCGCCTCACCCCGCTCCTCGCCGATGCGGCCGAGCAGGCGGTGCGCGATGGCGGGAAGGTCGCTGAGGCGACGGCGCAGCGGCGGCATGTCCACCGTGACGCCGCGCAGACGGTAGTAGAGGTCCTCACGGAACGTCCCCTCGCGCACCATCTTCTCGAGGTCGCGATGCGTCGCGGCGACGATGCGGACATCGACACGGATGGGCTGTGTGCCGCCGACGCGCTCGAACTCGCGCTCCTGGAGCACGCGGAGCAGCGCCACCTGCGTCTTGGGCGAGATGTCGCCGATCTCGTCGAGGAAGAGCGTCCCGCCGTCGGCCAGCTCGAAGCGCCCCTTCTTGCGCGTCTGGGCGCCCGTGAACGCGCCACGCTCGTGACCGAAGAGCTCGCTCAAGAGGAGCGTCTCGACGAGGGCGGCGCAGTTCACCTTCACGAGGGGCTTCGATGCGCGTGGCGAGGCCTGATGGATCGCCTCGGCGACGAGCTCCTTGCCGGTGCCGCTCTCGCCGCGGACGAGGACGATCGTGTCGTGCGCCGCGACCTTGTCGATGACGGAGAGGACCTGCTGGATGCCCGGCGAGCTGCCGATGATCGCGCCGTGCCGGCGCGGCCGGAGGCCCGGGGCCGCGATGCCACCCGCGGGGGT
>JAIBCE010000544.1 GCA_019694315.1 Sandaracinaceae bacterium | reverse complement strand
GCCCCGCGCGACCGGCGATCGCCGGGGAGGAGCAGCCCCGCGTAGACGCGCGCGACCTGCTGCTCGAGCGGCTCGTCGAGCCGGGCGCGGATCGCCTCGGCCGCGAGGCCCAGCTCGGCCTGCGCGCGCACCGCCTTCACCTGCCTGCCGGCGCCGAGGCGACGGTCTTCCGACGCGGTCGCGTCCTGCACGAAGAGGCCGGCGCGGGAGAGCGCGCGGTGCGAGATGGTGGTGTCGCCCATCACCAGCGACGCGTCGTAGGCGCCGAGCGCGCGGCCGATGTCGCCCCGCTGCACGTCGCCGATCGACCAGAGGCCGCCGCGCTCGTCGATGAGGTGGGTGACCACGCCGGCCATGCCGCCGCGCGCGATCACCGGCTCGGTGCAGATGCCGAAGAGCCGGAGGTTGCCCACGGTGTCGTAGGCCCGACGCGCGACCCCGACCGCCGACGGATCGACGGCGGGGCGCTGCAACAGGAGCGCGGTCGAGAGCTGATCGTGGAGATCGGCGACCAGCGTGGTCGAGGCGAAGTCGGCCGCGTCGCCCCGCTGATCGCGCACGTCGCGCACCACGCGGAGACCGGCCGCGGCGAGTCGGTGCAGGCCCTCGAGGCGCGCGGCGTGCACCACGCGCAGCAGCTCGCCCTCGAGCACCGCGCCCACGCCCCGCGCCCCGGACGCGAGGAGATCGCCCGCGACGGTCTGCGCGTGGCGGGCCACGGCGAGCGCCGCGGAGGCCGCGCTCGTCGCGTCGGGCTCGAGCTTCGGCGCGGCCTCGGCGACCGCGGCCACGGGCGCCGCGTCGGCGATCTCGAGGGCCGCGACGACCGCGAGCACGTGCAGACACCGCGGCGAGAGCAGGCACGAGCACGAGACCTCGCTCGCGCTCGAGACGACGCCGTCTTGCGCCACGAGCTTCACCGTCTCGCCGCCGTCGGTGACCACGGTGCCGCCCGCGTCGCCGACGTTCCAGGTCCAGGCGCGCGCGACGTCGCGATCGGCGTCGAGGCGCTTGACCACGCGCGCGGGCGCGGCCGCGGTGATGGTGGGCAAGAGATCGGGGGTGGCGCGCACGCTCATCGGATCTGCTCCCCCACCCAGCGCGCGAGCTCGAGCGGTGTCAGCGCCGCGACCCGCATGCCGGCGCCCGCGAGCATGCCGGCGATGGACGTGTGGTATCGAGGCGCGCCGCGATCGTCGAGGGCCGCGAGGCCGAGCACCTTCGCGCCGCTCTCGACGAGCGCCCTCGTCTCGCCGAGGAGCCCCGGCACCGAGACGCCCTCCTCGAAGTCGCTCACCACGACCACGATGGAGCGGCTCGGCACGCGCAAGAGGCTCCGCGCGTAGCGCAGGCCGCGCCCGATGTCGGTGCCTCCGCCGACCGAGATCTCGAGCAGCAGGCCCAGCGGATCGTCGACCCGCTCGGAGAGATCCATGATCTGCGTGTTGAAGGCCACGAAGCGCACGGTGAGCGCGGGGAGCGCGTTGAGGATGGCGGCCATCATCGCGCTGTAGATGACGCTCGCCTCCATCGAGCCCGAGACGTCGACCACCAGCACGAGGTGCCAGTCGAGCGAGCGCTTGCTGCGCGACTTGAACGAGAGCCGCTCGGCGACGAGCGCGAGCTGACCCTCGTCGTTGCGGCGCGCGGTGCGCAAGTTGAGCGACACCGTGCGGCGGAGATCGAGCGGCCCATTCGGCCTTCGCGAGGGGCGCGGCGTGACCAGGCCCGCGAGCGCGGGGCGCACGCGCTGCGACAGCGCCTCGACGAGGGCGTCGACCACGCGCTGCACGAGGCGTCGCATGCGCGCGAGATCGCGCTCGGCCAGACCGCCCTTGAGCGAGAGCACGCGCTCGAGGAGCTCGATGGAGGGGGTGACCGAGTCGGGATCGAGCGCGAGCGCCGCGGCGGCGCGCCCCGAGGCCGCCGCGTGGCCGAGCACCTCTTCGCGCACCTCCTTGCCGAAGAGCTCCTCGAGGTCGTCGCTCCACTCGCGAACGGTGGGATACGGCGCCTCGCGCCCTCCCCCGCCGCCTCCGAGCTTGCGCGAGCCCTCGCCGCGGCCGTCGCCGTAGAGCTCGTCGAGGGCCTGGGCGTAGCGCATGGCGTTCTGCGGCAGGCGCTCGCGCTCGCGGCCGAGCATGAGGCGGATGCGATCGAGGAGGGCGAGCGAGCCCTTGCCCGAGGGCGCGCGCTTCGGCGGTGCCTTCACCGCGGTGAGCGGCTGCTCGGGCAACGAGAGGCCGAGCGCCTCGATCGCCCGCTGACCCTCGAGATCGGCGCGCGTGAAGCGCTCGTGCTCCTCGGCGGTGGTCTCGAGCTCGAGCTCGTGCTCCAGGTTTCCCTCGAGCTCGAGGCGCGCGCCCACCGCCTCGAGCATGCGCTGACGGGCCGCCGGCGGCAGCACCGCGAAGCCGCGTCGGAGCGCGGGGAGGCGTTGCACGAAGTCGTGGTCGTTCTGGGCTTCGAGGCGATCGAGGACGCGATCGACGAAGGTGGGGTGCACCTCGAACAGCGGCAGCGCGAGCACCAACGCGCCCTGCAGCCGATCGGCGAGGGCGTCGCCGCCCTGGTCGACGAACGAGCCGACCTCGTTGCCGAAGGTGTCGCCATCGGTGCGTCCGAGGAGCACGCGGGCCGCGCCGCCGGCGCCTTGCATGAGCGGCGAGCCTTCGCGCGCGAGCACGTCGATGGCCCAGCCGATACGACCGCTGATGGTCTCGCCCTCGCGCGAGACCAGCTCGACCACGTCGAGGAGGGCGCGCGCGTCCTCGATGCGCGTGGAGCCCGAGAGGCCCTCGACGGCGCGCACCGCGGCGGAGAGCACGTCGTCGAGGCGCACCTCCTCGGGGAGCTTGGGCTCGGCGACGCCGGCGATGTGGCCGCGCGTCAGCCGCTCGAGGAACGCGAACAGCGCGATCGACTCGGCGAGGCCGGCCTCGGGGAGCGCCTCGCGAGACAGGGCGATCAGCGTCGCGTCGAGGTGATCGTGCAGCCCGCACTCGGCCGCGGCCCAGGCGATCGCCAGCCGCTCGCCGAAGCCGAAGCGGTCCTCGTTGCGCGCCTGCTGTTCGCGACGGACGAGCGCGCCGCGCGTGGCCTGCTCGAGGGTCACGCCGAGGAGGCCGGCCACCTCGAGGGTCGCCTCGGTCGCGGGGGACCACTGGAGGCTCCAGCGCGCGCTGAGGAGCTCTCCCGCGTTCGCGCGCTCGGGCTGCTCACCGTAGGCGATGCCCGCGACCGAGAGCCGATGGAGCGTGACGTGCCGCGCGCGATCGAGCTCCGAGCGCAGCGGATCGAGATCCATCACCTTGGG
Source organism: Sandaracinaceae bacterium (assembly GCA_019694315.1). Classification (GTDB taxonomy): domain Bacteria; phylum Myxococcota_A; class Polyangia; order Polyangiales; family Sandaracinaceae; genus JAFLCL01. The sequence continues at coordinate 553 of JAIBCE010000544.1, read as the reverse complement.
CTCGGGGCTCCCCGGCGGGCCGGGGAGATCGAGCGACGCGATCTTGCCTTCGACGTGGGGCGCGAGGCCCGAGCGCGGGGTGCCCGGCGCGAGGCGACCGCGCGCGCGACCGACCAGCACCTCTTCGAGCGCGCGGGCGATCACGCGGCCGCGACCGAGGCGCTCGCCCTGGCCGAACGCGCTCTCGATGGCCTCGAGGAGCTCGCGGCGGCCGGGCGCGGCGAGGTCGCGGAGGGTCGCGACGTCGCGCGCGAGGCGCGCCGCCTCGGCCGCGTCGGGCACGCCGGCGACGTGACCGCGGCCGCGGATCGACCTGGCGATCGAGGCCACGCACTCGGCGACGAGCGCGTCGTGCTCCTTGCCGTCGCGCAGCACCTCGAACGAACGCTGCTGCCACAGCGGATCGCGGATGCCCGCGGGGTAACCCGAGCGCGAGTCGAAGAGCTCGAAGCCATACGGCACGAGCGAGGTGATCACCTCGCGACGCTGGCCCTCCTCGTGCGCGGGGATGGGCACCGGGATCGGCGACGAGAGGAGCGCGCCGCCGTGGAAC
>JAIBCE010000543.1 GCA_019694315.1 Sandaracinaceae bacterium | reverse complement strand
ATCGGGGCGACCTCGTCGCGACTCCACGCTCGCGCGGAGCGCGCACGCCTCGGCGAACGAGCGCCCACCTTCGTCGGCGAGCCTGCGCGTGGCCTCGCGCGCGGCCGAGAGCGCCGCGCCGAGCTCACCCGCCTCGAGGGCCAGGCGCGCCGAGAGCACGGCGATGCGCGGATCGTCGGGCGCCACCTTCTGCGCCTCCGCGAGCGCCACGCGCGCGCCCGACAGATCGCCGAGCTCGAGCAGCGCGCGGCCCCAGCCCATGAGCGCCCGCCCGAGCTGCGGTCGCCCATCGAGGATGCGTCGGAACGCGGCCTCCGCGTCCCGGGCGTGCCCCTCGGCCAGGAGCTTCTCCGCGCGCTCGATCTGCGCGCGCACCTCCTCGGGCAGGAGGGCGTCGTCGAAGAAGCGCGCGGCGCGATCGAAGAGGCTCATGGGGGCTCGTGGGGATCCCGAGGTGGGGGATCGCGAGGTGGGTCGTGGATCGTCAGCGTTTCCAAGGGATTTCGGCGTCTCACCGTCGGATGCCCGCGCTCGTGCGCGGCGCGCGGTGCCTCACGCCATGCGGTATCGATCGCCCTCGAGCACGAGCGTGCGCCCGTCGCTCGGCGCGCGCGCGAGCTCGTCCCGGAGGGTCGTCTTGCGAGGACGGAAACCATCGGTGAGCGGCAACGCTTCCACCCAGCGGAGCACCTGCGGACGCTGCGGCGCCTCGAGCACGTCGGCGATCTCCCCCGACATCGCGTCGAGATCCGACGGCGGTCGCCCCGCGACCATCGCCGCGAGCACACGCTCGCCCCGCCGCTCGATGCCCACCACCGCCGCGGCGCGGATCGACGGGATCCGGAGCAGCGCGTCCTCCACCGCGTGCGTGAAGATCGGGCCGCGGGGCCCCTTCACCACGTCGGCGATGCGATCGACGAACCAGAAGTCGCCGTCGGCGTCGCGCCGGAGGAGATCGCCCGTGACGAACCACGCATCGCCCGGCTCGAAGAGGCCGCGGAGGATCTTGTTGCCCGCATCGGCCTCGCCCTCGTAGCCATCGAACGACGCCATGGGGTGCTGGGGATCGATGCGCGCCACGAGCGCGCCCGGCGCGTCGGCCGAGGCGAGCATCACCGTGCCTCGCTCGTCGCGTCGGATCGCGTCCTTGTCGAAGTCCCACGCCGCGAGCGCGAGATCGGCGCTGCCGGGGAGCGGCCTCCCGAGCGCCCCGAGCTTCTTGCCGCGCGCGTTGGCGAGCACGGCGTTGCCCTCGGTCGAGGCGTAGAACTCGAGCACCTTCGCGCGCGGGTAGCGCTCGCGCAGCTTGCGCCAGAGATCGACGCGCATGCCCGAGCCCGCGAAGAGGCGCACCGGCACGGCCTCGTCGAGCGCCGAGCGCGGCGCATCCACGAGCGGCCGGAGGAGCTCGCCCGCGTAGAACACCACGCTCGCGCCGTAGCGGTGCACCTCCTGCACGAAGCGCTCGCGCTCGAAGCGCTCGCCCACCGCGAGGCGCGAGCCACCCACGAGCGCACCGCCCACGGCCACGAGCATGCCGGCCGCGTGATGGAGCGGGAGGCAGCGGTACACCGTGTCGTGCGACGTGAGCGCGCAGCCCGCCGCGGCGCCGAGCGCGGAGAAGGCCCAGCGACGGTTCGTGATGCGCGCCGGCCGCGCCGACTCGCCGCGGCCCGCGGTGAAGATGATCATCGCGAGATCGGCCGCGCGCGCGTCGTCGGGGCGGAAGCTCGCGGGCAGCACCACCGCGCTCGGATCGATCGCCTCCATGTCCACCACCCCGCTCGGCAGCGAGGGTCGGTCGGCCGTGCCCGGCGGGCCTCCTCCGAGGGCGAGCACGGGCCCGCCGAAGCCGTCGCGCGCGGTGCGGGCGTTGTCGGGATCGCACACGAGGTGCTGCATCCCCGAGAGCTTGGCGGCCTCGCCGAGCGACACGCGCGAGCTCTCGGGGCTGAGCAGCACCGCGACCGCGCCCATGCGGTTGAGCGCCGCCACGATCGAGAGGTAGCTCGGCCGCGGCTCCATGAGCACGCCCACCTTGTCGCCGGGGCGCACGCCCGCGTGGAAGAGGCCGTGCACGATCGCGGTCACGCGCCGATCGGCGTCGCGGTACGAGAACGCGCGTCCCTTCCACAGGAAGAACGTGTTGTCGGGGATGGCCGCCGCCTGCTCCGCGAGCGCGAGGCCGAGGCCGATGCGCGTGTCGGGCTCGACGGAGCGGAGCTTGTGGAGGCGCGGCACCTGCCAGCGGAGGTTGTCGACGAGATCGCCCACCTCCTTGCCGTATGCGCCCACGCGCTTGGCCATCGCGTCGATCGCGGTGGTGGCCACGTCGTAGAAGAGCTCGACGTTCACGGGCACGGCGTCGAGGTCGTCGTCGTCCACGTCATCGAGGCTTCGCGGCGCGGGCTCGTCGCTCGCCTCCTCGAGGAGCGCAGGCACGGGGCCGTGCGCGTCTTGCCAGCGCACCCACTCGATCACGGTCGGCCACGTCACGCGCGAGGCGGTCGAGCCCACGACGATGCCGAAGTGGCCCGCGCGCACGTCGACCTCGTAGGTGTCGGCCTGGGGCGCCGCCTGCTCGATCGCGCGCACCGACGGCGCACGCGCGATCTCGTCCTTGGTGCCGACGAAGTAGAGGATCGGGCAGCGCACGTCGGCGAGCGTCACGGTGCGCCCCTCGATCACGAAGCCGCCCGAGGCCATGCGGTTTCCGACGATGAACTCGTCCACGAATTTCCGGAACGCGGGCCCCGGCCAGGCGACGAAGCCCTCGCCTGCGAGGAAGCGTCGTCGGCTCTCGCGCTGCTCGAGCTTCTCGCGATCGTGGAGGCTCGCGACGAACTCCGCGATCTGCTGCACTTCCTTGCGGACGGAGAGGAGCTTGAAGCCCGTGGCGGTGAGGAAGCCCGGCAGGCCCTCGACGGCGTCGAGCGGTCGCGCCGCGGCGCTGCGCGCGAAGTCGATCACGCGCTCGGCGGCACGCGAGCTCACCGGGAGGTTCTGTCGGATGTCGACAGGGCTTCCGAACGTGACGAGCGACGCGATGTCGCGCGACTCGCGGAAGGCCGCGACCTGGTAGCAGAACATGCCTCCCTGCGAGTAGCCCGCGAGGTGCACGGGCTTGCCCGTGAGGCGCACGATCTCGTCGATGCACACCGACACGCCGCTCACGTGATCGTCGAGCGTGCGCTCCATGCCGCCCTCTTCGCGCTCGGGCGCGCCGAAGTCGGTGAGCCACACGTCGAGGCCCGCGTCGATGAGGCGCTGCGCCGACGAGAGCTCGGGGCTGATGTCGTAGACCTCGCTCGCGACCATGAGGGGCGGCACGAGGAGGATCGGGCGCAGCGTCGGGTCGATGGGCAGCGCGCGGCGCGCGGTCTCGCCCACGCCGTAGCGTCGCAGCCGGAAGGTGCGCTCTTCACGCACGGTCTCGAAGCTCGCGTGGTACGGCGCCGAGAGGCGGCCCATGCGCATGAGCTCGGCGGCGTTCTGGGCGCCGCGACCGAAGCGATCGAGGAGCTTGCTGAGCTGTCCAGCCATCTGGCCGCGGCTGAGGCCGCGTCTCCTACGTCCCCGCGCCCTCCGGCGCTTGGGCGCCTGTCCAGGTCCGTCGTCGCTGCGCTTCTCGCTCGTCTCGTCGCTCACCGGGCGACTGTAGGCCGCGCCCGCGCGCACGTCACTCGTCGCACCACGCGCGGTCGAGCCTGCCGAGTCCCCGGGCCGACAGCATGCGTCCCCGCTCGGCGGGGTGGCGGAAGTGCGCCGCCAGTGCTCCGCCACTCCGCCAGCGGAGGACCGAATTCCCTGAATTGGATCGCGTCGAGGACCGGAACGGTCCCTGCACCAGCGGGCCCGCCATGAGCAGCCCTC
>JAIBCE010000542.1 GCA_019694315.1 Sandaracinaceae bacterium | reverse complement strand
CTCAGCCCAGACGAAGGAGCTTGAACGCGTGCGTCCACTGCCCGCGCTGCAGGCCCGGCGCACACCAGAGCTGGCAGAGCGGCTCGATCGCGCGCGCGCCAGCGGCCTTGCCGATGTCCTCGGTGTCCCAGCCGCAGTCGGCCAGGATGGCCTTGGCGCGTGCCTTCGCTGCGTCGTCGTCGCCGCAGACGAACATCGTCGGAGGGCCGCCGGGGAGCTTGGGATCGATCATGAAGGCGTTGCCCACGCAGCTCCACGCCTTGACGAAGCGCGCGGTCGGCCGCGCCTTCTGGAGGCGCTCGAGGAGCGAGTCGTTCGGGCCCGTGAAGAACGTGAGGATGCCGTCGGTGGGCGGCGCGTCGGCGATGGGGTTGGTCGCGTCCATGACGACCTTGCCGTCGAGGCCCGCGCCCGCGAGCTGTGCGGCCTCCACCGCGGCAGTGCCCTTGACCGCGAGCACCGCGACCTCGCCGTGCGCGGCCGCGCCTTCGAACGTGAGCGCGCCGATCCCCGTCTCCTTGGCGAAGCCAGCCAGCTTGGACGGATCGCGGCTCCCGATGCGCACGTCGTAGCCCTTGGCTGCGAGCCCCTTCGCCAGCACCTGTGCGACCTGCCCCGACCCCAACACACCGATCGTGCCCTTGCTCATCCGAGACCTCCCTGTGGAGGCGCGAGCCTACAGCCGGCGCCTCGGCGGATGAACCCCGAGGACCTGCCCGGATGGATCGAGGAGCGCCCGTGCGCGCACCTGACCGAGGCCGCCTCCGCAACGGGGCTCGCGTCGCACCGCCGATTGTCTAAGATGCCGCGGCGCCATGGCCGAGACCGCACGCGATGGCTCGCCAACGCCGGAGCGAGAGCTCGCGGAGACGGTGGGCACACCTCCCGCATCCGCGGGAACGACGGGCCGTGCCGCGAGCGGGCCGGCGCGCGCCCTCTTCGAGATGTCGCCCACCATGGTCTCGGTGCGCCCGCCCGCGCGAGAGCGCTCGACGGACCTCGAGGCCGGCACGCTGCTCGACGAGAGCTACCGCGTGATCTCCGTGCTCGGGCGAGGCGGCATGGGCACCGTCTATCTCGTCGAGCACACCAAGCTCGGACGTCGCTTTGCTGCGAAGGTGCTCGCGGATCACCTGGCCGCCGATGCCGTGCTCGTGGCGAGGCTCCACGCCGAGGCCCGCGTCGCGAGCCGCCTGCGGCACGAGAACATCGTCGACGTCACGCACCTCGGGCAGACGAGCGCCGGAGCGATCTTCATCGTGATGGAGCTGCTCGAGGGCCGCGACCTGCGCGCGCTCCTCGACAGCGACAGCCAGGGCCGTGGGCTGCCCTTTCCCCTCGTGCGCTCGCTGGCCGAGGACATCTTCGCGGCGCTCGTCGCTGCGCACGCCCAGGGCGTGGTCCACCGCGATCTCAAGCCCGAGAACGTGTTCCTCTCGGAGACCGATCGCGGGACGAGGGCCAAGATCGTCGACTTCGGGATCGCGAAGTCCGGCGGCGAGCAGGACCTCGGCCTGACGCAGACGGGCCAGGTCATCGGCACGCCGCTCTACATGTCGCCGGAGCAGGCGCGCGACACGTCCAGCGTCGATGCACGCTCCGATCAGTACTCGCTCGGCATCGTGCTCTACGAGATGCTGACCGGGCGGCTGCCGTTCGAGGCGAAGAACGCGTACGAGCTCGTCGTGATGCACGCGACGGAGCTGCCGCGCCCGCTGCGCCTACTCCGCGAGGATGTACCGGCGAGCGTGGAGCAGGTGGTCTTGCGCTGCCTCGCGAAGGCGGCGGACGCGCGGTTCGCGGACATGTCGGCGCTGCGCGACGCGTGGCGCGACGCGTGGGGCGCCGAGCCGACGAGCCCCTCGATGAGAGCCCACTCGACGAGCGGCGACCACGCGTCGAGAGCGGAGTCGAGCCGGCCTGCTCCCGACTCGGCCTCGAGACCCTCGCTCGCGGCGGCGAAGGCGACTCACGAGCGCTGGATGGCGGCGGCGGCCGTGATCGTGGTGGCGGTGCTGGGCGCGGGCATCGTCGCGGTGCTGAGCTCCGGACGGCCTGGCGACACGGGGGCGAGCACCGTGGCCGCACCGCCCGACGCGCACGTCGAGACCGACGCTGCCGTCGCCTTGCCCGACGTGCTCGAGCTTCCGCGCGCCATGGAGCCGCCGCCGAGCGTGCGCACGGTGCACACGCGGCCCGAGGGCGCGACGCTCGAGACGCCCGACGGAACGACGTGCACCACGCCGTGCGACGTCACGCTTCCTCGGAGCGGGAGCCTCGAGATCACGCTCTCGCTCCGCGGCTTTCGCACGGTCGAGCGCGCCCTGGGTCTCGACGACCCCGACGAGCTCACGGTCACGCTGCCCGCGCAGCGGAGCGCAGGCCACGCGCCGGAGCTCGCGCCGCGCTGATCGTCGCTCGCGCTCTACGCGGATCGCCGCTCGCGCTCTACGCGGATCGCCGCTCGCGCTCTACGCGGATCGTCGCGCGCACTACGGGGCGCGCTGCGAGACGAGCGTGACCGTCAGGTACCGCACCCGGTCCTCCGTGATCGCGACGTCCGCTGTCCACGGGAGGTGCCCGGGCGAGCGCACCTCCACGCGATGCGTGCCCACCTCGAGACGCGGGATGCGTGCAGGTGTGCGCGCGCGCTCGACGCCGTCGATGCGCACGATCGCGTCGACGTCCGTCCGCACCGCGAGCGTGCCCGTGGGGCGCGGCCGCGGCACCAGCGTGACCGTGCGCTCCTCGACGCTCGCCTCGCGCACGGTGACGATCAGCTCGGCGTCGGCGTACCCCTCCGCGCGCACCGCGCCGCGATAGCGCCCGATGGGCAGCGTGGTCTCTCGGCCCGCCTCCACCACGAGGGGCGTGCCGGTGGGCTCCGTGGCCTCGCCCTCGGCTCGGAGCTCGACGCTCGCCGCGGCGATCCCGTCTTCGACGCGGATGCGCAGCCGACCGACCCTCGGCTCGAGCCGGAGGCTCACGGCGCCTGGTGCGCCGAGCGCTGCCTCCACCTCGACCGACGCGTCGCCGGCTCTCGGGTGCGTGAGGGTGACCACGTGCCTGCCCGGCGAGAGCACGAGCGTCCGCGGGGTCACGCCGTAGGCGCCGAGCTCGCGGCGATCGACCCAGATCGTCGCTCCCGTGGGCTGGCTCGTCACCTCGACGCGCGCCACGCGCGCCGCGATCGCCGCGAGGCGCGTCGACGCCGCGGCGCTGCGCGCCTCGTCCTCGGCGGGACCAGCGAGGTAGCGCTCGAGCGACTCGTATGCGAGCGCGTCGCGGTGCGTGAGATCGGCGCAGATCGCGATGTTGTAGAGGGTGCCCTGCGTGGGTGCGACGCGAGCGACCTCGAAGAAGTCGGCGAGCGCGCGCTCGTAGTCGCCGCGCGCGTACGCCGCGCGCGCCGCGTCGTCGAAGAAGCGCGCCCGCACGGCGTCTTGCGCGCAGGCGGTCGCGCAGAGGGCCATCGGCGCGAGCCAGCCGACCACGATCCACGCGAGCGAGACGAGCGTCACACGCCTCATCGCGAGGCCTCCCCGTGGCCCTCTCCCGAGGCCGGAACGACGCTGCGGGGTCCTTCCTCAGCGCTGCGCTCACCCTCGGCCACGACCGCGCTCGAGGCCTCTGTCGAGGTGGACTCGGTGGCGAAGTACAGCACCACCGTCACCACCGCGAAGGTGCCCGCCGCGGCGAACGCCACGTCGGCCGCGATGGCGAGCGTCACGCCCTGCGCGCGCGCGTCCTCGAGCGCGCCGAGCGGCGCCGGGCCCACGCCCATCGCGTAGAGGCGACCCTGTGCCTCGAGGCTCTGGAAGCGTGAGAGCGCATCGAGGGCGAGGCCTCCGAGCGTCGCGCCGACCACGAGCGACGCGATGGC
>JAIBCE010000134.1 GCA_019694315.1 Sandaracinaceae bacterium | reverse complement strand
CGCGGACGAAGCCCACCTCGGAGGCGCGGCGAGGGAAGAGGAGCGCGCGTCGCTCGTCGCTGCCGAGGCCCGGTCGCGGCGAGGCGCGCGTGCTCGACTTCGCCTCGCTCGGGCCCCTCTCGCTCGGGCCCCGCGTGGTCGGCCGCGCCGCGTGGCGGAACGCGTCTGCGGTGCTCGAGAACGCGCGCACGAGCGCGCCGCTCGCGAGCGAGGCCATGTTGATCTCCGCCACGTGGAGCTCGTCGCCCACCACGAGCACGAGGGGCGCCTCCTCGGCCACGGCCCAGCGCGTGAGCGCGTCGCGGAGCGAGGGCCCGGACGCGCGCCCCGCCGCCGCCGCCTCCTCGACCGCGTCGACCGAGAGCACGGTGCTCGCCGACCAGCGCAGATCGAGCAGCGTCCGCTGCGTCTGCGCCGTGCGGGCGTGCTGCGCGATGGAGCGGGACAGGGCCGGCAGGTCCGAGGCGGTGAGCGCAGTGAGCGGCTCGACGACGAGCACGCTCTGCCGCTGCGAGAACCGCACGCGGCAGGCCCCGACCTGGCTCTCCTTCGCTCCCGCGCCTGGCATCGAAGCCGGACCTTCGCCCGATCCCCGCCGAGGCGCAAGCGATCTCGGTGCGCGAGCCCCCGGTCCGGCGCGGCGGGATCAGGGAAAACCCTCGTCAGCGTGCGCGATCGTGGGCGGGATAGAGCCACCGCGCGCCGAGCCTCGTGAGCAGCGGCATCATCGCCCACGCCATGAGCGCCACCGAGGCCATGGTCTGTGGCACCGCCGCCACCGCGAACGGGAGGCCTCGCAGCGCCGGCCCGCTCAGCGCACCGATGCCGACCACGAGCGGGTAGAGACCGAGCCACGTGACGACCGCCATCTTCCAGCGTGGCGGCGGGCCGCCCGCGCCGAGACCGCGATGCGTCGGCAGATCGAAGAAGGGCTCGAGGCCCTCCTGCGTGCGCACCTCGACGGCCTCGGTGAAGGGCTCGGCCTTCGTGAGCCACTCGGTGCGCACCGCGCTCGTCTGCCAGCCGCGCAGATCGTCGAACGACGCGAAGCGGAACACGAGCACGTGATCGCCGCGCGATCCCTCCTGGGGACGCAGCACCGTCGAGCCCTGATAGCCCGCGAATTGCGCGGTCACTGCGATCACGCCGCGCAGCCACTCCTCGAGCTCGGCTTCGCGCCCCGGCCGCGCGCGACGCGTGACCACGACGGTGACGGGATCGCCGCTCTTCGCGCGCTCGGTCAGTTCCCGGTGCTCGTCCATGCCGGAGGGAGGGGCGGCGGCTGGCGCGGCGCCAGCGGTTGGATCGTCGGCTCCTGCGTCTGGGCCACGGTGGTGGTGGTCGTGGGCGGTTCGTCGACGGGCGTCGCGACGAAGGGCGTGGGGATCTGCACGTTGCCGATGCCCGGCACCGGGACGTCGATCACCGACGGCACCGGGCCCACCGAGGGGCCGAGCGAGCCCTGCGTGGTGATCGGCGGATCGCCTCCGCCCGTGGGCGCGTGCGGCGAGCGCTGCACGTCGACCTCTTGCGCGGCGCGGAGGGCGCTCTGCCCCTCGCCTCCGAGGAATTGCACGGTGTAGTGCCCCGGCTGCGCGAACGCATAGCTCGCGATCCAGCTGTTGGCCCCCGTGCCGGCGGTCGCGTCGACGCGTCGGCCCACACGGCGCCCGTCGCGGAGGATCACGAAGCGCGGGCGATCGGTGATGGCGAGCGTGGTGGTCGCGGGGAGCACGGCCGTGAAGATGACCGACTCGCCCGCGATGGGCGCCGGCACGATCGTGAGCGAGGGCTCGGTGGGCCCCGGGGGACGCTCGAGCTCGGTGAGCACGCGCCTCGCCTCTTCGTCGTCGGGCACGAGCGCGATCGCGCGGCGCTGGAAGGCGATCGCGTCCTCGCGGTGCCCTTCGCGCGCCGCGTCCTGCGCGTGCTCGGCGAGGTGCGTCGCCGCCGAGCGACGCAGGCGGAGGGCATCGGGATCGCTCGGTCGCTCCGCGAGCATCTGCGCCGTGATCGCGACCACGGTGTCGGCGCCGTCGCCATCGAGCCGATCGGCGGCGAGGGCCTGCTCGGCCGCGCGCACGCGATCGGCGCGGATCTCCTCGAGCGAGGGCCCCCCGAAGCGATCGAGCGCCCAGAAGGTGCCCGCGACGGCCACGATCCCGAGGACGAATGCGAAGAGCAGGAGCAGCGCCGCCGTGGTGTTCGAGCGGCCGCCCGACTCGCGTCGGGCGCGCGGCAGGCCCGGCACCACGATCTCCTCGGTGCTCGGGCGCGAGGTCTCGACGGGCATCGGACGCTCGGAGGTGCGACGCGGAGGCGAGGCCTGCTGCGAGCTCGCGAGCGAGACCTGCCCGCTCGGCTCGCGCTCACCCGTGGCGCGGCGCGGCCGCACCTGGAGGCCCGCGCGCTCGCCGGCCTCGCGGAGCACCTCGGCGAAGTGCGCGCCGTCCTCGTAGCGACCCTCGGGGTTCTTCGAGAGCGCGCGCATCACCACGTCGGCCACGCCGTCGGGCACCTGCGCGCCGCCGGCGCGCGTCTTGAGGTGCGGCACGCGCTCGTGGATGTGCTGCATGAGCAGCGTGACGGGCGAGCTGCCCTCGAACGGCGTCTCGCCGCAGAGCATCTGGTACGTGAGCACGCCCATCGAGTAGACGTCGCTGCGCGCGTCGGTGGCCTCGCCCGCGGCGCCCTCGGGCGAGATGTAGCGTGCGGTGCCGAAGACCAGGCCCGACTGCGTGGCCTGCGTCTGCTCGTCGGCGCGGAGCAGGCGCGCGATGCCGAAGTCGAGCACCTTCACGAAGTCCGGATCGCGTCCCTTGGGCGCGAGGAAGATGTTCTCGGGCTTCACGTCGCGATGGACGATGCCCTGCACGTGCGCCTCGCCCACGCCCTCGGCCACCTGCACGGCGATGTGGAGCGCGCGGCTCGTGGGCAGGCGCGGCTCGACCCGCAGGAGGTCCGCGAGCGGCCGGCCGCGGAGCAGCTCCATCACGAGGTAGAGGCTGCCGTCCGGCAGCTGACCGAAGAGGAACACCCGCACGATGTTCGGGTGATCGAGCGCCGTGGAGATGCGCGCCTCGCGGTGGAAGCGCCGCACCGCGTCGGGGTTCTGCGCGAGGTCGGGGTGGAGGATCTTGATCGCGACGTCGCGACCGAGCGTGGTCTGGCGCGCGCGATAGACCATGCCCATGCCGCCGGAGCCGATCCGCTCCTCGATCCGGAACTGATCGAGCAGCACCTGACCGATGCGCGGATCGCTGTCTTCCTCGAGGAGGCGCAGCGGGGCGCCGTCCTTCTGGCAGAAGACCGCGGCGGCGTCGTACTTCGCACCACAGCGCGGACAGGCTTTGGCAAATGCCTCCACGGAGCGCACAAGGTACCAAAGCCGTGCTGCCTGGGCAGCTTCGCTGCGCATCGCCACCCCCGAGGCCCGGACGCTCACGGGGTTGCTGCCCGGGGCGCGGGTTCGCTATCGTCGGCGTCGGAGGTTCCATGCGCCCTGTCGTTCGCGCCCTCGTTGCCCTCGCGGTCGTCGGTCTGCTCCAGGCCGCCGGGCTCGTGACGCTCGTGGCGAGCGCCCATGCGCAGAGCACCAACGTCGTCGTCCTGGGCCTCACGTCGATCGAGGGCGACGACACCTTCGCCACGAACCTCTCGGGCGCGCTGCGCGCAGCCGCGGGGCAGGTGCGCGGCTGGACGGTCTCCGATCGCGACGTGCCGCTGAGCCAGCTCGAGCTCGCCACGGGCTGCGACGCCACGGAGCTGTCGTGCGTGCAGCAGATCGCCAACACCGTGGGCGCGCAGCGCCTCGTCTACGGCACGATCCAGCGCTCCGACGTGGGCGGCGGACGCTTCGATTTCTCGATCTCCATTCATCTCTACGACACCGCCACCAACTCCATCATCCGCTCGCTCGACGAGCGTCTCCCCTCGAGCCGCACCGACATCGACGATCTCCGCGAGCCCGCGCGTCGCTACGCCACGGCGCTGGCGGAGGGCGCGGGCACCTCGGGCACGGGCACCGGCGTCGGCCTGCCGCCCGAGGGCCACGAGATCGGCGAGGGAAGCGGCGGCGAGCAGAGCGGCACCGGCGGCGAGCAGAGCGGCACCGGCGGCGAGCAGAGCGGCACCGGCGGCGAGCAGAGCAGCGGCGGTGGCAGTGACGATCTCGGTCGCCTCAACTGGCCCGCGTTCGCGCTCCTCGCGGTGGCCGTCGGCTCTGCGATCGGCTGGGTGGTCACGGGCCTCGACGCGATGAACCAGCGCGACACGCTGGACGCGTATCGTCGTGAGGTGGCCGGCGCCATGGGCCCGGGCCCGATCTGCGACTTCATCGATCGCGGAAACGCGGCCCAGGTCGATGCCTGCACCAACGACGTCCCGATGATCCTCCAGTTCGTGTTCATGGGCGTCACGGCCGTGGCGGGTGGTATCGGGGTGGGCCTCCTGGCGATCAACGGCCCGATCAGTGCGGCCCCCGATCAGGATCACGTGCGCCTACGCCTCATGCCCTCGTTCACGAGCCAGTCGGCCTACCTCGGCGTCGGCGTCGACTTCTGAGCGCGCGCCCCTCGCGCACGACCTCGGCTTCCTTCGCGCCTTCCACCGACGCCACCATGCCCCGACGATCGACGCGCCCCGGCTCGGCGCTCCGCATCGTGGGCGGCGCGCTCGGGGGGCGGCGCTTCGGACGCCCCGAGGTCGTCACGCGCCCCACGAGCGATCGCGTGCGCGAGGCGCTCGCGTCGATCGTCACGGCGCGGCTCGAGCTCGACGGAGCGCGGGTGCTCGAGCTCTTCGCCGGCACGGGGGCGTGCTCGTTCGAGCTCTTGTCGCGCGGGGCGGCGAGCGCCGTGCTCGTGGAGCGAGACCCGCGCGCCGCGGCGGATCTCGAGGCCAGCGCCGAGGCGCTCGAGCTCACCGATCGGTGCACGCTCGTGCGAGCAGAGCTCGGCTCGGCGCGCGCGTTCGCGGGGCTGCCCGAGGGCCCCTTCGACGTGGTGATCGCCGACCCGCCCTACGATCGCGTCGGGCTCGCGCTCGACGTGCTCTGGGCCCTCGCAGACGACGGCCGCATCCCTGCGCATGGGCTCGTGACGCTCGAGCACCGCAGCGCCGACGCGGCCGAGGTGGACGCAGCCCTCCACCGCCATGCCGCGAGCTCACGCCTCGGCGATGCCACAAGCTCGCGGCTCTGCCTCGTGTCGCGGTACCGTTACGGTGACAGCACGATCTCGCTCCTCGCGCGCGAAGCGACGGGCGATCCCTCCGACGCCCTGCCGACGCCCGAACGGGCAGATCCGAGCACCGACGCATGACCGCCGCAGCGATCTATCCCGGCTCCTTCGACCCGATGACCCGCGGCCACGTGAGCATCATCCGGAGCGGCCTCGTCGCCTTCGATCGGATCGTGGTCGCCGTGCTGCGAAACCCCCGCAAGGACGCGCTCTTCACGATCGAGGAGCGCGTCGAGATGATCCGCGAGGAGTTCGCCGACACGCCCGGCATCGAGGTGGACTCCTTCGAGGGACTGCTCGTCGACTACTGCCGGCTCAAGAACGCGCGCGTGGTGCTGCGAGGCCTGCGCGCCGTGGCCGACTTCGAGTACGAGCTCCAGATGGCGAACATGAACCGCCACCTCGAGCCCACGATCGAGACCATGTTCCTCATGGCCAACGACGCGTACTTCTACGTGAGCTCGAACCTCGTGAAGGAGGCCGCGCGCCTCGGCGGCGACGTGAGCCGCCTCGTGCCCGACTCGGTCGCCTCCCGCCTCACGAAGAAGCTCGGTCGCTGACCGGGTCCAAGACGCTCACCGCGGTAGGAGCATGTCGCGGGGTGGCGCGTCGATCTCTCGCAGCGCTTGACCCGCATCGTGGTCACGAGCGCCGAGGCGGGCAGCACTGGCCGCTGCACGGTCGCGCCACGTCGGCCGCGAACACGACTGCTGGCATCGTGAGCCCAGTCGCGGTGCCCGAGGCCACGCTCGACGGCCGTTCTGGCATCCTCTTCGAATGCGCGGGCTCGTTCGGGGTCTTCCATCGTGGGTCTTGGCGTTCGCCCTTGCTGGCTGTCCCTGGCCGGGCGGGCCGAGCGGGACGGACGACGCGGGCTCGGGCCTCGATGGTGGCGAGCAGGCGCTCGACGCCGCGACCTCGAGCCCGAGGCCTCGTCGCGTGCGGCTCGTCGGACCGTGGCCGCAAGCCTCGGTCGATGAGAGCGTCGATCCGCGCGCGGTGGCCCGCGCCTACCACGTCGGTCGACGGGCTGCGTCCGGCACAGGCACTCCGTTCGGCACCGTGAGCTGCGCGGAGGGATGCAGCGAGTCGTGTGGGCTCTCCTTCGACGTCACAGGGGAGCGACGCATCGCCGACGTGCAGGTCGTCACGGCGCCCGACGATCGCGTCTACGTGCACGTGCTGGAGGGCCCCTCGGCCAGTCGCGCGTCGAGCGACGACGGCATGTCGTCCGAGATCCTGGTGGCGTCGACCACCGACGACTTCGCGCTCGGCCGCGAGTCGATCACGCCGGATCTCGCCGACGCATTCACACGCATCGTCGGGGGCACGGCGCCCGCGGCCGAGAACCTCCGTCTCGTCGTGCGCGACATGTTCGTGCTCGGTCACTCTGCGAGCGCAGGCGGAGCGGACACCGCCCACGCGCTCGTGGTGTTCGGGCACCTCTTCCATCGCGCCTCGTCGGCGAGCGCGTGGTCCGTGCGCGACGCGTTCTTGGGCATCGATCCGCTCACCGAGCGCCTCCTCTTCACGGCCTCCCTGCCCGAGGAGATCTTCACGCAGACCGGTCCGCGGTTGCCGTCGTACCGGGCGCTCTCGGGGGCGATCTCGCGCGATGGTCGGCTCCTCGCGCTGCGCGCCGGGCGCGTCGACACGCACGGGAGGATCTACGCGGCGCCCATTCCGGGGCTGCGAGCCGACGGCACGCTCGTCCCCGAGGTCGGCGCCACGCACGCGGACATGACCGAGTTCGTGCTCCAGAGCGAGCGGCCATCGGACGACTACGATCCGCTGGGCTTCGATCTCGACGATCTCGATCGCATCTGGTCCTTCGGCGAGCTCACCCTGGCCGCGCCCGCCTGCTCCACCGGTCTGCCGCCGCCCTCGCAGCTTCGCGTGCGCGTCCACGACGCTTCGGGCGCGCCGATCCACGAGCTCGCGGATCCGTCACGGACGTTCTCTGCGATCCAGGCGCTGCGCGTCGAGCGACGCGCCGATCGAGCGGCGACCTGGCGGGTGCTCGCGCTCGGCGAGCGTCCTCGCGCTCCGCGCTGTCTCGACAACCGGAACCAATTCGCGAAGCCCGCCACCAGCTTCACCGACGACGAGGACGCGCTCGACGCGTGCCCCCGCAGGTTCGAGGCGCTCTGCGCCCGCGATCCGGCCGGGTGCCCTTGCCGTGCCTGCGACGGCCTGCTCGAGGAGTGCGCGCCACCGCTCGGCGGTGATGCACCGCAGCTACTCGTCGCGTGGAGCTTCGACGGCAGCGACGATGCGCCCGCGGTGCTCTCCGCACAGACTGTCCGCGCGTTCGCCGCGAGCGGCGTGACGAGCTTCGCCACGAACCGGCGTGGGCGTGCGCTCCTCTCGGGTCGAGGCCTCTCCTTCCTCGATCTCGACGCGATCGACCTCGAGAGGTCGCTCAGTTGGACCGTCGGTGGCTGGGACACCACGGGAGGCGTCTTCGAGACGGAGCCGATCTCCAACCTCGAGGGAGGCTGGCAGAGCCCGCTCTTCGACACAGCGGTTGGCGAGCGCTTCGCCGCCGGCCTGCGGTCGACGCACGCCGCGAACGCCGCGGGCCCGGGCGCGTCGATCCTCCGCACGTGCTCGGAGTGGGGAAACATCGTGACGGGGACGGCGAGCTTCAACGACTACCTCGAGAGCCGGACCATCGCGCGCGAGCGCGTCGGGTTCATCGACGCGCTCGCGCGACACGGGGAGGTCGATCGCGTCTATCCGCTTGCCCGCGGCCGCCTGCTCCACGTCTTTCACTGGGTGGGACCGGCTGCGGATGAGGGGGGCGAGACCACGCTCGTCCATTCGCGCCGCCTCGAGCTCCGCATCGCCGTGCCAGAGGACGAGCCGGCGTACGCCCGAGGCCGCGACCTCGACGTGCCGATCGGCTTCGGGGCGTTCGCGACGCGCATCTGCGAGATGCCTGACGACGGCGTGTGCGGCTACCCGCTCGGCGGAGAGACGCAGCACACCGACGTGAGCACCGAGCCTCCGCAGGAGCTGAGCTGCACGCGCACGTTCGCCGACGGCAGCACGAACCCCGACTGCAACCCGGAAGCGCTCGCGCGCGCGTGGGCGACCAGTCCTCCTGGAACCCTCGCGACGACGTCATCGGGTCGCGTCGCTGTCTCCTGCACCTCCGCGGGCCTCTCGACGCGAACGGAGCCCGACGGGAGCGGCGGCACGACGCTCTTCGCGACGTGCGGTGCGTTCGCGGAGCGGTTCCAGCCCGACCCGCGACGCGCGGGAGACCTGGAGAGCCTGGGGCTCGCGATGCTCTCGTACGACTATCGCCCTCACGCACCGGACCGCTGCGACAACGCCGGCCACGCGCTGCCGCTCCGCCTGATGTTGCGCTCGCCGCGCCCGCGTGTGTCTGCGACGGACGAGCTCGGCGAGGAGATCGTGAGCGTGCCGGTCGGTGTCCCCGCGTTCGTACGGATCCCCGCCTGGTACGCGAGGCATGCGCACTGGCAGCTCCTCACGGGCGCCGCTTCGCTCAGCGGCGGCGCGCCGGGCCCCGTCGCGACGGACGACCGCACGCTCGATCCCTCGGCGCTCCTCGGGGTGCTGCCCGAGGCTTCGGGGGCCGTCGTCCTGTCGGCCACCCTGCACGGCGAGAGCGGCGAGGAGCTGGGCACGAGGACGCTCGCGCTCGGTTTCCTCGGCGCCACGCCCATCGTCGTGAACAGCGTCGCTGACGCGCCTCTCGCCGCGGCGGGGCGAACGGCCGACCAGTGCGCCACGGGGGCGATGGTGACGCCACCGTCGGGCTCGCCCGTGCCCGAGTGCACGCTGCGCGCGGCGATCGAGCTCGTGAACGCACGGAACGCCGCGTGCGGGGCCAACCCGTGCGCGCCGGCGCGCGTGTTCTTCGATCTTCCGGGCAGCAGCTCGATCATCGTCAGGTCTGTGCTCCCGGTCCTCACGGCGCCTGCTGCGTTCCTGGCCGCGCCCGCGCGTCCGGTGCTCATCTCGCCCGCGTCCGGCGGAGCCTCGATGCCTGGGCTCGTGGCGCGCTTGCAGCGTCCCGAGGATGGCGTCCGGCTCGAGAACCTCGGCCTCGCGGGCTTCGGTGGCGCCCTCGTCGAGGTGCAGCGCATGGGCAGCTACGGCGACGGCGGCATCCCCACCGACCTGAGCCCCGCGCTCGTGCTCGCGGGCTGCTCCCTCCGAGACGGCGGCAGCGACGGAGCCGTGACGAACGGCCCGCTCCTTCTCGTCGTGGGCGCGCGCAGCGTGCTCATCGCCAACAACCGCGGCTGGGGCGTGCGCGCCCGCCAGCTCAGTACGCACTCGCCGTCAGTCACCGTCGGTCTCGGCGACGGCGAAGCCTTCGAGCGCATCGTCATCGCGGAGAACACGCTCGGCGGGATCTCGCTCAGCGGCGCGGTCCCGCGGACGGAGGAGGACGCGGTGCATACGGCGGGGACGCTGAGCGTGCTCGCGGACGCTGTCGTCGAGCACAACGGGGGCCCAGGGGTCGTTACGACGCACAGCGTCACGTTCGCGAGCGTGAGCGTGTCGCTCAACCACGGTCCGGGCATCGCCCTCGTCGATCCCGCGGACGACCAAGCGACCGTGTCCTTCCGGGGCGGCCTCGAGGCGAGTGTCGTCACCAGTAACACTGGTGACGGGATCTCCGCGGAAGCGGGGAGCGTCGCTCTGTTGGGGCCCATGGTCGTCAACGACAACGCCGGGTGGGGCGTGCGCTCCGGCGGGGCCATCTCGGCAGGTGACCAGTTCGCATTCGTACCGGTTGGCGTCTCACGCAACGGCACGGGACCCACCTGCATCACGGTGGACCTCTCGGCGCGCGGGGCCCTGCCGACCACGACCGAAGAACCGTGCCGCCCGGCCGGAGGCATCCTCGGAACCAGCGACTCTCCCGGCGTCGTCTCTCGCTTCTACGACGTCACGGTGACGGACAACCTGGGCCCCGGCGTCATCGCCTCGAGCCCTCTCGAGCTCACGAGCGTGCACGTCGAGGGCAACCGGGGTCCGGGCGTGCAGTACGGCTCACCCCGAGGATCGGCGCTCGTGCAAGGCGTCAGCCTCGGCGCGGAGGTGTACATCGGCCACAACGAGGGCCACGGTGTGTCGAGCACGGGCACCGTCCGCGTCTCCGGCCATGCCGACGTGTTCAGCAACGGCGGCAGTGGCCTCCTCGCGCTGAGCGCGAACGTCGTGCTCCCCACGGTCGACGGCCGGAGCAGCATCCGCGACAACGGCGTGGGTCCGTGCGTGCAGTGGGCGTTCACGGAGACCTCCGTCGAGCCCGCGCCGATCGCCACAGCGTGCGATCTCGCCGGGATCGTCGCGCTCGACGGCGACGTCACCGGCGCGGCATTCGACGTGGTCGCGAACGCTGGGCCGGGCATCTGGGCGGACGCGGTCACGCTGACCGACGTCGACATCTGCGGTCACGCCGAGCCGCTGCGCGTGATGCGGCAGACGCTCACCGGCGTCCGCACGAGCTGTCCGTGACGCCGATGCCGCTTCCCACGGAGGCTCGGCTCGCCTGCCCCGACCGCGCACCCACCAGGTGCTCTACCGAGGGGTGCTCGCAGCGCGCTCCGCGCGCAGGCAGCGCGTGGTGCCCGAGCGCGACGACGAGACGCGACGCAACCCTCGCAACGCCACCTTCTGCGAGCTCATGAAGATGGGTTGAACGTGGACCTGCTCGCGTGCCCGCGCTGCCACCGCATGAAGTACGTGGCCACCATCTTCGATCGCAAGGGCCTCGCACGCCTGCTCCGCGCCAAGGGCCTGCCCCGCCAGCTCGAGCGCATCCCCCCGGCCAGGCACCACCAGAGGCGCAGGCTCGGCACCGACCGGATGCGGCTGCCGTGCATCGAGCGATCGGTGGCGTCGTGGTTCCGCGTCGATCGCCCTGCTCGCGCTCGTCTTCTTGCGCCGGAGAACGCGCAAGGCCTCGCGAGCCTCAGGTGGAGGAAAATGCCGACCTTGCCGCTCGTGCCCACACGTCGGTGGAACTCGCGCTCGCCTCCCGCCTCACGAAGAAGCTCGGTCGCTGACCGGGTCCAAGACGCTCACCGCGGTAGGAGCGCGCGGACCTCGTCGATCGTGCTCGCGTCCTCGGCGCGCTTGTCGTCGCGGTAGCGCCTGACGCGCGCGAAGCGCAGGGCCACGCCCGACGCGTACTCGCTCGAGACCTGCACGCCGTTCAGCGCGACCTCCACCACCTGCTCCGGTCGGAGCGCGAGGCTCCACGCGCTCGGGTCCGCGAGCATCGCCGGATCGCGCGCGAGCTCCGCGAAGCGCCGCGTCTGCCACGCGAGCATCGCGTCGGTCATGCCCTTGAAGGTCTTGCCGACCATCGCGAAGCCACCGTTCGCGCTCGGATCGCGCGCGCCGAGGTGGATGTTCGAGAGCGTGCCCGTGCGTCGCCCGCTGCCGCGCTCCACCGCGAGCACCACGAGATCGAGCGTGTGCGCGGGCTTGATCTTGAGCCACGCGCTGCCGCGGTGACCGGCCTCGTAGAGACCCTCGAGCGACTTCGCGACAAGGCCCTCGTGCCCCGCCGCGACGACCTCCGCATAGAGGCGCTCGGCCTCGTCCGCGTCGCGCGTGCGCACGCTGCGGGGGACGCGCGCCAGACCGCCCTCCCCCACGAGGCGCACGAGCTCGGCGCGGCGCAGAGAGAGCGGCGCGTCGAGGAGCACCGTGTCGTCGACGAGGAGCACGTCGAAGAAGAACGGCGTGAGCGGCAGGGAGCGCGCCTTGTCCTCCACGCCGCGCGTGCGCCCGAAGCGCTGCATGGACACCTGGAACGGCGCGGGGCTTCCGTCGTCGCGGAGCGCGATCGCCTCACCGTCGAGGATCGCGCGCGTGGCCGGCATGGCGCGCACTGCGGCCACCACCTCGGGCACGCGCTCGGTCACCTCGTTCATGGCGCGGCTCCACACGCGCACCACCTCGCCCTCCCGATGCGCCTGGATGCGCGCCCCGTCGAGCTTGAGCTCGAAGAGCGCCTCGCCGTGGATCTCGAGCGCCTCGCCCGGATCCGCGCACGGCGAGGCGAGCATCGGAAGCACCGGCGTGAAGGGCGTGAGCACGAAGCGCTCGAGCGCGAGCGCGCCCTCCGTGAGCGCCACGTGCGCGGCCAGCACCTCCGAGCCCGCGAGCATCGCCGCACGACGCACGCGCGCGGGCGGGGCCCCCACGAGCTGCGCGACCGCCTCGAGCATCAGGCTCGCGAGCGCGCCCTGCCGGAGCTCCGACACGAGGAGGGCGAGCAGCACGTCGCGCTCTTGCGCCGTGGCGCGCGCGAGGAGGCCCGTGAGGATCTCTTTCCGTCGCTTGGCCGAGCCCGCGCCCTCGAGCGCCGCGAGGGCCTCGATCTCCTGGTCGAGCTCGCGCAGGCTGAGCGTGCCGAGCGCCGGTGGCGGCGGCGCGTCCGACGCGATCGCGCGGATCGTCGCGTACCCCACGCCCACCTTGCCCTGGGGCAGCTCGCCCGCGCAGTAGCTCGCGCCCACGAGCACGTCGCGTCCGCGCAGCGAGCCGAGGAAGTCGGCCAATCGCGCGATCTTGGCGTTCCGCCCTCGCTCGCCGGCGACGCGCCCGGAGAGCGCGGCGAAGCGCGCGAACGGCACCGACGCGTCCGACTCCACGCGCGCCTCGTCAGTGGCCCACGAACGCGAGCCGCTCGAGGCGCTCCATGGTGCGACGCAGGAGCTCGCGCGGCGTCTTGCTCTCTCGCTGCGCGCGCTCGAGCCAGGCGTCCCAGTCGGGATCGCTCACCTTGCCGCGCACCTTGGCGTGCACGATGCGCACGCGCTCGGCGAGCTCGCGACGCGCGGCGGGGTCGAGCTTCTTCACCTCGAGTGGCCTCGCGCGGAGCAAGCGCCGGCGCAGCATCGCCACGTCCTCCATCGGCAGCGCCGTGACCTGCTCCTCGATCTCGTCGAGGAGCGCACCGGCCTCCTCGCGCAGCGACGCGAGCGTGTCGGGCGTGACGGCGAGCACGACGCAGGCGCGCGGGATCGTGCCCCCGCAGTAGAACGCGAGCGAGCGGAGCGCGGTGCGTCGCTCGGCGCGCGAGACGCCCGGGCGGTAGAGGTTCTCGGCCTCGTCGAGGATCACGACGGGTCCCTCGCAGCCATCGACGCGCGCGAGCAGCTCGAGCCAGAGGAGCAGGCGTCGGTACGCGTCGCGCCGGTAGCTTGCCGAGCCCGCCTTGTCGACGAGATCGAGCGCCGAGAGCATCGTCACGAGCGCACGCTCGTCGATCGCACCCTCGACCAGACACGACGACGCGTGGCCCGCGATCTCGAGATCGCGCGCCTCGATCGCCTCGAGCGCCGCGAGCAGCGCGCGGCGCGAGGACTCGCTCGCGAGCCACGCCTCGAGGCGCGCGAAGACGCTCTGGCTGCGCGCCCCGCTGCGGGCCTCGCTGACGGGCACGAGCGCGCTCTCGAGCAGGCGACGGAGGTGGCGCTGCGGGTTGCCGACGTCCTCGTCGAGGCGCTCCACCGCGAGCCGCATCACCGGGCGCTTCGAGCTGAGCGCGCGCGCCTCGAGGTGCAGGAGGTGATGCGTCTTGCCCGCGCCGTACTCGCCCACGAGCACGGCGAAGACCGAGCCGTCGGCGCTCGAGGTCGCAAAGAGCTGATCGATGCGCGTGTCGACGTCCTCGATGCCGACGGTGAGCTCCGTGGTGGCCTCGAGCGGCGGAAGGCCCTGACCGAGCCGGAGCAGGGCGCGGAGGTGCGGCACGCGCGCGTCGGGCACGCGCGGCACCTCACCCAGACGCGGCAGGAGGAGCCGCTCGCGATCGAGGAGATCGGCGTCCTCGTCGAGCCGCACCAGCGTCGCGTGCGGCGTGGGCGCACTCTCCGGCTCGAGCGTGGCGATGCGCGTCGCGAGCGCCTCGTGGTCGAAGATCGCGTGCCGTCGCGTGACGAGCGTCGCGTCGCCCGCGACGAGCAGCTTGGTCGCGGTCATCCCGCCGCGTCCGTCCGCGTTGTCGACGAGCTCGCGCATCACCGTGTACGCGAGGTCGCGCCGCGCGGGGCTCAGATCCACGAGCGCCTCGCCCTCGTCGAGCACGATCAAGGTGCCGCGCGCGCCGAGCACGCGAAAGAGGCGCGTGAGCGCGGCGAGCGCGGCCTTGGCGGTGCCGGGTCCGAGCAAGCGCAGCTCGGGCCCGGAGTCGACGTCGCTCGCGGCCTCGCCGGCGAGCCAGCTCTCGATGCGCTTGGCGGACGGCTTGCCAGTGGCGCTCTCGAGGAACGCGCGCGCGAGGCGCCGCAGCTCGCCGACCAGCGCCTCGCCACGCGCACGCTCGTCGAAGACCTCGAGGGTGCGCTTGCCGTGCTTGTCGGCGAACGCGCCGAGCGCCGCGACGAGCCCTCGCTTCTTGCTGCGCGCGCTGCCGAGGTGGACGCTCGCCGCGAGGGCGCGGACGACCTCCGCGAGGCCGTGCAGACCGTGCTCCGACAGAGACGCGTGGGCCACGGCGTAGCCCTCGACGACGGAGCGATCCTCGAGCGCGTCGAGCGCGTCGCGCTCGGAGACCACGACGACCGACACGGTGGCCAGCTCGGCCAGGGCCACCTCCGACAGCGCGCGGAGCTGAGCCTCGACGAAGGTCTTCGCGCTCATAGGAGAGCGAGGCTCGGACGCGCGCCGGGGCGACGTCAAGCGCGGCCCCGCGCGCGTGCTTCTCGTGGCCGACCACGGAGCTCCTCGTGGCCGAGCACGGAGCTCCGGGAGGCTGGGACCGGGTGCGCTCAGCGTCCGGGAAACGACGCCGTGGAGGCCGGTCGCTGGACGCCGAGGCGCGCGAGCAGCTCGCTCGGATCGGCCGCGAGCGCGACGCGACCACCGCTGCCGATCTGCGCCGCGAGGTTGCCCGCCTCGACCGCCATGCGGAGCAGCGGGGTGGAGGGCACGACGACGTAGGCCGCCTGGAGGTAGCCCTTGGGTCGAGCGCGCATGCGGTCTTGGTAGGCGCGGCGGGCGGGGGCGTCGTAGCCGCGCAGGCTGCGCCAGTCGTGCACCGCGACGAGCCCACCCGCGGCGTCGATGTCGGCGCGCCGCGCAGCCTGGAGGCGATCGATCCAGTCGTGCAGGGCGTGCGCCGTCTCGACGGTGCCGTGGCGCACGTGGGCCTGATCCACGAGGACGTTGGGCGCCACGAACCAGAGGTAGCCGATGCGCGCATCGATCAGCTGCACGGGCCAGTCGGCGAAGGGCGGGCTCGGGGGACCGAAGCCGTGGGCGCTCGTCGGAGACACGCGAGGAGCGTAGCGCGCTCGGAGGGCATGGTCGGGTCGGACCATGGGCCCGGGCGACACGGGCCGGCACGCTCGAGGCGTGGAGGCAGCATGAAGCTTCGGTGGACACGCGAGACGCTCGGTAGGCTGGCGGCCGTGTGGGTGGCGTCCGGGCTCGGATGTGCGCCCGTCGGGCAGAGCGCGGTCGCGATCGAGGCGATCGACGGGCCCCAGCGCTTCGACTGCGCGACGAGCTGCATCCGCCCCAACGGCGACACGGCCGATCTCACCTGGCACCCGTGCGTCGCAGAGCTGCGTGAAGCGGAGGCGATGGCGTTCTCCGTGTGTCAGGCCTGGCACAGCGATGCCGACGTCAACGCCTTCGTTCGCTGCGAGCCGGCGCCTGGCCCCGCGTGCACGCCAGTCTGCGGCGACGGCTACGTCGATCCCACGACCGAGTCGTGCGACGACCACAACGGCGCGAGCGGCGATGGCTGCTCCTCGACGTGCACGATCGAGGCGGGCTGGCACTGCTCGGGCTCGCCCAGCGTGTGCTCCACGCAGTGCGGCGATGGCGTGGTCGCGGGCACCGAGCAGTGCGACGACCACGAGCGCATCGACGGGGATGGGTGCTCCTCGACGTGCACGATCGAGCCCGGCTGGTCGTGCTCGGGCTCGCCGAGCGTGTGTGGTCCGGCGTGCGGCGACGGCGTCGTGGACCCGCTGCTCGACGAGCTCTGCGACGACGCGAACCGGCTCGATGGCGACGGCTGCAGCGCGCGCTGCCGCATCGAGAGCGGCTACGTGTGCGCGGGCGCGCCCTCGCGCTGCACGGGCCTCTGCGGTGACGGTCTCCTCCTCGGCGGCGAGGCCTGCGACGACGGCAGCCTCTCGCCCGGCGATGGCTGCTCCGCCACGTGCACCGTCGAGCCCGGCTGGAGCTGCGCCGGCGCGCCCTCGCGCTGCACGCGCCTTCCCGACGCCTACGTGAGCCTCGATGCCTCGGTGCCCACCGACGCGTTCTCGCCCGCCGACGCGTTCTCGCCCGACGCGCGCGCGTCGATGGACGCGGGCGTGCCGCGTGACGCGGCCTCCGCGAGCGATGCGTCCGTGCCCTCGATCGATGCCTTCGCGCCGGGAGTGGATGCCTTGACGACCACTGCGGATGCCTTCGCGACCACTGCGGATGCCTTCGCACCGGGTGCGGATGCCTTCGCGACCACTGCGGATGCCTTCGCGACCACTGCGGATGCCTTCGCGCCTGGTGTCGACGCGTTCGTCGTGAGCGACGATGCGGGGTCGGCGAGCGACGATGCGAGCGCCCCGGGCACGGACGCGGCGAGCGCGGCGGACGCGGGCGCGTGGATGGAGGACGCGGGTCGCTCGTCTGCACTGGACGCGGGGCGCGGGGACGCTGGCGCGCGCGATGGCGGTCTTGCCGATGGCGCCGCAGCGGATGCGTCGGGCATGGCGCCCGACACCGGCATGACGACGGCGTCGGTCAGCTGCGCGTGTCGCGCGGTCGGAACGGCGGCCGGTCGGCGCGCCGGCGCGGCCGGGCTCGCGCTCGTGCTCGGCGTCGCGCTCGGCCTTCGCGCGCGCCGGCGAAATCTCGCGCAGAGACCGCCCTCGGGCACGTCACCGCGCGCGACCCGAGCGGAGCCGTGACATGAGCATCGCCTCGAGCACGCAGAGGTACGGATGGCTGGCGCTCCTCTGGAGCGTGGCGGCGGGATGCGACGCGAGCGTGGCGAGCGAGGCCGCCCTCGGCGAGCTCCAGCGCTTCGACTGCGCGACGAGCTGCATCCGCCCCAACGGCGACACGCGGGATCTCACCTGGCACCCGTGCGAGATCGACGCACGCCTCGCCGAGGAGCAGGCCCCCGCACAGTGCGCGGCGTGGCACAGCGACGCCGTCGTCAACGCGTTCGCGGCGTGCGAGCCTGCGCCTGGCCCTGCGTGCACGCCAGTCTGCGGGGACGGCGAAGTCGATCCGGCCACCGAGCCCTGCGACGACCACAACGGCGCGAGCGGCGATGGCTGCTCCTCGACGTGCACGATCGAGGCGGGCTGGCACTGCTCGGGCTCGCCCAGCGTGTGCTCCACGCAGTGCGGCGATGGCGTGGTCGCGGGCACCGAGCAGTGCGACGACCACGAGCGCATCGACGGGGATGGGTGCTCCTCGACGTGCACGATCGAGCCCGGCTGGTCGTGCTCGGGCTCGCCGAGCGTGTGTGGTCCGGCGTGCGGCGACGGCGTCGTGGACCCGCTGCTCGACGAGCTCTGCGACGACGCGAACCGGCTCGATGGCGACGGCTGCAGCGCGCGCTGCCGCATCGAGAGCGGCTACGTGTGCGCGGGCGCGCCCTCGCGCTGCACGGGCCTCTGCGGTGACGGTCTCCTCCTCGGCGGCGAGGCCTGCGACGACGGCAGCCTCTCGCCCGGCGATGGCTGCTCCGCCACGTGCACCGTCGAGCCCGGCTGGAGCTGCGCCGGCGCGCCCTCGCGCTGCACGCGCCTTCCCGACGCCTACGTGAGCCTCGATGCCTCGGTGCCCACCGACGCGTTCTCGCCCGCCGACGCGTTCTCGCCCGACGCGCGCGCGTCGATGGACGCGGGCGTGCCGCGTGACGCGGCCTCCGCGAGCGATGCGTCCGTGCCCTCGATCGATGCCTTCGCGCCGGGAGTGGATGCCTTGACGACCACTGCGGATGCCTTCGCACCGGGTGTGGATGCCTTGACGACCACTCCGGATGCCTTCGCACCGGGTGCGGATGCCTTCGCGACCACTGCGGATGCCTTCGCGCCTGGTGTCGACGCGTTCGTCGTGAGCGACGCCGGCGGCACGGCGAGCGACGATGCGAGCGCCCCGGGCACGGACGCGGCGAGCGCGGCGGACGCGGCGAGCTCGCCTGATGCGGGGCCGGTGGTCGTCGCCGACGCGGGGCACCGCGACGCTGGCGCGCGCGATGCGGGTGTCGACGACGCGGGCCACCGCGACGCAGGAAGCCTCGAGGTCGACGCAGGCCCGGCCACCATGAGCGTCTCGTGCGCCTGTCGACTGGGCAGAGGGCCGCGCCCGCTCGCGGCCTTCGGCGCCGTGCCCCTCGTGCTCGCGTTGGCGCTCCGCCATCGCAGGAGGCGTCTCCGCACGAGGTGACGAGGCCCCGAGACCGCGCTCCCACGACAGCCCACCGCCGCCCTCGCACGGGGACCGCGTGCGTACACGACAGGCCTGGTATCGTGGAGCCGAGCCGTGCACGGCGTCGGCGACATCGTCGGGCAGCGATTCCTGCTGGAAGCCGAGATCGGGCGCGGCGCAGCCGGCACGGTGTTTCGCGCACGCGGCCCCGACGGCGCTCTCGCGGCGGTGAAAGTCCTCTCGACCCGCGGGAGGCTCGTCGAGGTCAGCCCCGAGCGAATCGAGCAGAGCCCAGAGCTCGTCTCGGCGAGCAGGGCGCTCGACACGGTCCGCGAAGAGCGTCGACGGCTCGCCGACGAGGCCGCGCTGCTCGCGCGCGCCGATCACGACGCGATCGTTCGCTACGTCGCGCACGGAGACCGCGACGACGAGCCGCCGTGGCTCGCGATGGAGTGGGTCGCGGGCCCCACGTTGGCGGCACGCCTCGCCGCAGGACCGCCGCTCGGCCGCGCCGAGATCCTCGCGATGACACGGCGGCTCGCGCACGGCCTGGCGTCGCTGCACGCGCTCGGCGTCGTGCACCGCGACGTGAAGCCGGCGAACGTCCTCCTGCCGGGCGGTGAGGCCGCGCGCGCGAAGCTCGGCGACTTCGGCATCGCCCGGAGCGCCAGCGACGCGCGCTCGCGCGACTTCGTGGGCTCGCTTGCGTTCATGGCGCCCGAGCAGCTCGGCGCTGGCGGCGACCAAGGTCCGCCGGTCGACGTGTTCGCGCTCGGTCGTCTGCTCTACGAGTGCGCCGTCGGAGGACCTGCGTTCGCGGGCGCGACGGCGCTCGCCGTGGTGCTTCGCATCGTCGGCGACGCCCCCGAGCAGATGTCGGCCGCCACGCGATGTCTGGGGCCCGACGTGAGCGCGCTCCTCACCGCGATGCTCGAGAAGGATCCGCTCGCGCGCCCGAGCGCGAGCGAGGTCGCCGCGCGGCTCGGCGACGCGCTCGCGCGCACCGAGCGGCCCGAAGAGGCGGCCGACACCGTGCCTGGCGCGCAAGCGCTCCTTCGACGAGAGCAGCGCCTCGACTGCGTGCTCGTCGCGAGCCTCGGGCACGATCGCGCGCGACTCGACGATCCGGGTCCGATCACGCGCGCACGCGCCCGCGCGCAGGGCCACGGCGGCCGCGCCGCGCTCCTCGCGGGTCGCTGGCTCTGGGTCGCGTTCGACGACGACGCGGCGCTCACGGCGCGCGCGATCCGCGCCGGCGTCACCGCGCTGGCGCTCGCCGACGCCCTGCC
>JAIBCE010000133.1 GCA_019694315.1 Sandaracinaceae bacterium | reverse complement strand
CGGTGCCCAACGTCGTCGCCATCCCGGCAATCATCATCGCGATCATCACGAACATCACGCGCGCTCCTTCCTTCGAGGAGCCGCAGAATTTCCGGAACGGGACGCCGCAGAATTTCTGGAACCATCACACGCGAGCCTCCATCGCGGCGCGTGCCTCCATGTTCCTGTTCGATTGGGAGCTGAAAGGGACTGGCTCGCGCCTTTGAGGATGCGTCCGTGAGGCACGGGGTTGTCGCGCTCTGCGGATCGAGGGGCAGAGCAGACGCGAGGATGCCGAGGCTCACGCGCGGTGGCGTCGCGGCGCGTACCTCCATGTCACTGTTCGATGGGGAGCAGGAACGGACTGGCTCGCGCCTTCGACGGTGCGTCCGTGAGGCACGGGGGTGTCGCGCTCTGCGGATCGGGGGGCGGATCAGATCAGACGCGAGAATGCCGAGGCTCACGCGAGCCCGCGTTGCGGCGCGTGCCTCCATGTTCCTGTTCGATTGGGAGCTGAAAGGGACTGGCTCGCGCCTCTGACGGTGCGTCCGTGAGGCACGGGGTTGTCGCGCTCTGCGGATCGAGGGGCAGAGCAGACGCGAGGATGCCGAGGCTCACGCGAGCCCGCGTTGCGGCGCGAACCTCCATGTTCCTGTTCGATTGGGAGCTGAAAGGGACTGGCTCGCGCCTCTGACGGTGCGTCCGTGAGGCACGGGGTTGTCGCGCTCTGCGGATCGAGGGTCGAGGGGCAGAGCAGACGCGAGGATGCCGAGGCTCACGCGAGCCCGCGTTGCGGCGCGTACCTCCATGTTCCTGTTCGATTGGGAGCTGAAAGGGACTGGCTCGCGGCGCTGAGGATGCGTCCGTGAGGCACGGGGTTGTCGCGCTCTGCGGATCGAGGGGCAGAGCAGACGCGAGGACGCCGAGGCTCACGCGAGCGCCGCGTTGCGGCGCGTACCTCCATGTTCCTGTTCGATCTGGAGCGACAACGGACTGGCTCGCGCCTCTGACGGTGCGTCCGTGAGGCACGGGGTTGTCGCGCTCTGCGGATCCGAGATCGCGATCACACGCGACGATGCCGAGGCTCACGCGAACGTCCGTCGCGGCGCGTGCCTCCATGTTCCTGTTCGATTGGGAGCTGAAAGGGACTGGCTCGCGCCTCCGACGGTGCGTCCGTGAGGCACGGGGGTGTCGCGCTCTGCGGATCCGAGATCGCGATCAGACGCGACGATGCCGAGGCTCACGCGCGGTGGCGTCGCGGCGCGTACCTCCATGTCACTGTTCGATGGGGAGCAGGAACGGACTGGCTCGCGCCTTCGACGGTGCGTCCGTGAGGCACGGGGGTGTCGCGCTCTGCGGATCGGGGGGCGGATCAGATCAGACGCGAGAATGCCGAGGCTCACGCGAGCCCGCGTTGCGGCGCGTACCTCCATGTTCCTGTTCGATTGGGAGCTGAAAGGGACTGGCTCGCGCCTTCGAGGATGCGTCCGTGAGGCACGGGGTTGTCGCGCTCTGCGGATCGAGGGGCGGGAGCAGACGCGGGGATGCAGAGGCTCACGCGCGGTGGCGCTCAGGCAATCAACGCGCTGCGCGGTCGAGGAGCGCGCGCGGCAGCACGTGCGAGGTCACGAGACGGTTGCGTGTCTCGGTCGCGAGCGTGCGCCACTCGGCGTCGGCGCCCATCGTGAACGGCGTCACGCCGCCGCGCGTGGTGAGCGTCTCGTAGGCGCGATCGTCGTCGCGGCGCAGCGTGCGCTGGAGCGTCTCGTGGGCCTGCGTACCCGTGCGGCGCAGGTGCTCCTGGAGATCGGGCGCGAGCGCAGCGATGTCGGCGCTCGAGATCACGGTGCCTCCCACGAGCACGCTCGTGGGCTGGCTGCTCACGTGGGTGAGGCGGCCCTGGCCCGCCCAGTTGAGGGCGCTCACCGCCATCGCCGAGGCCACGACCGTGTCCACGCGATGATCGTTGATCGCAGCGCCCACCTGACCGAGCGGCAGCGCCACCGGATGCGCGCCGCCGAGCTGCGCGAGGGTCGCCGCCGAGAGGGGCTCGTCGGCAGGCTGCCAGAGGTGCGCAGCGCGCAGGTCGGCCGGCGTGCTGATCGGGTGCGTGGAGAAGAGGCGGCCGCGACCGAGATCGCTCCAGCCGATGAGATCGACGCCCGCGTCCTGGAAGCCCGCGCGCAGATCCGCATCGAGCGCGGTGCGGGCCCGATCGAGCGGGGCGTACTCGGTGAAGAGACCCGGGGCCTGGAGGACCAGCACCGGACGCTCCGTCGTGCCCGCGCGACCGAGCGCCGCGAAGCCGAGCGCGGAGAGCGCGGCACCATCGAGCTCGTCGCGCTGGATGCGACGCACGAAGTCGGCCTCGTTGGAGCTGGCACCGCCCGCCTGGATCGACAGGCTCAGCCGCCCGCCCGTGGCCTCGCGGAGCGAGTTGCCCCACGCAGTGAACACGCGGTGCCACGCCGAGCCTCGCGGCGCGACGCACGCGATGCGGAGCACGGTGCCCGCGGCGTCCTGCGCGTCGGCAGGCTCGGGCCGCGCACCGGGCAGACACACGGCAGCGAGGGCGAGGGCCACGGCCAGGAACGTGCGCGCGCGGCGCGGGGTGCTGCTCTGGCTCGAGGTCCCGTGATTCGACGACATCCTTCGCGTACTCCTGTGAATTCCTCGCGGAATGGCCCTCTGACGGGCCCGAAAGGTTGCGGATTCAAGCACGCGCTCCCGAGGCGCCACAACGGGCGCATGCCGCGGAGCGTGAGCACCGTCAGAAGGCCACGAGGAGCGAGGCACCGAGGCCATTCGGCATCACGGTGACGCTCGGCGCGCTCGCCTCGGCAGGCAGCGCCTCCGGCTCGCAGCCCGCGTCGGGGTGGGCGCGGTGGTAGCGGAGCCAGGCCTCGCGGATGCCCGTGGGGAAGAGCAGCACGCGCGTCTGCGAGAGCACCGAGCCGCCTGCGGCGAGCAGGTAGCCGCCCGTCACGCGGCCCCAGCCGATGAGCGTGAACGAGCCCGCCGCGCCCACGTAGAGCGCGTTGAGGATCGTGGTGAAGGGCGAGCGCACGTAGGCCACCTGATCCGAGGCGCGGCGCATCCGCTGCTCGGCGCGCGCGAGGGCGTAGCGTCGCTCCTCGGGCGTGCCGGTGGGCAGCTCGTCGATCGCGTCCCCCGCGCCGATGAGCGAGGGCCACGAGATGAGGAGCGTCGCGATGCCGAGCGTTGAGCTCAGCGTGCCCACCCAGCCATCGACGATCGCGCCCTCGTTGTCGGCCGAGATCGCGAGCGAGAGCTGCACGCCGACCATCGTGAGGTGGAGCGAGAGGAAGGCCGTGGCCCAGTGACGCGTGTCGGGCTCGTGCTGCGTCACGTAGCCGCGCACCTCGCGCAGCCGCGCCTCGACCTCGGCATCGGGCAGCTCCTCGCAGATCGGATCGTCGGCGCGCGCGGGCGCCGCAGCGAGCGGCACGAGCGCGAGCACGACGAGGAGGGCAGCCACCGAGCGCACGAGGCGACGCTACACGAAGCGCCGCGCCCCGAGGGGGACAACCTCACGGGTGCGCCACGGCGAGCACGCTCGGGGCCTGTGCCACCGCGAGCTCGGTGCGCTCCCCGTCGCGCCGTGCGTGCTCGAGCACGCCTGCGAGGCGCGAGCGCGTGGTGGCGAAGAGCTCGTCGAGCTGGGCCTCGGCGCGATCGTGGTCGTCGTTCGACCACACCGTCATGTTCGAGACGTGGAGCGTGCCGGTCACGCTCGTCGCGCCGAGGATCGCGCCCGTGCGCACGTCGATCGCGGTGGTCTCGACGTAGCTCTCCACGTCGGCGTCGAGGTGGGGCGTGAAGAGCGTGGGCACGAGCAGCACCGAGAGTGCAGCCCAGCCGTTGGGGCTCCGCGTGCTGCGCCAGCCGTGGTCGACGATCACGAGCACGTCTGCGTGCGCGCGCGCCGCGAGGAGCCGCAGCGTCTGGAGGGAGATCTCGGCCTGTCCGGCCTCGTCGAAGCGGCGACGGCCCACGGCCACGAGCGGGCTCAAGCGATGCGCGTCGTGCTCGCCGGGAAGTCCCTCGAGGCTCGCGGCGAGCGCGTCGTCGTGACCGGGCGCGACCGCGAGCCACGCGAGCCGATAGCCGTCGCGAAGCGCGGGGCGCGCCTCGATCAGCGCGGTGAGCTCGGCCTCTCCGAGGGCGTCGGTCGCGAGCGCGTCGCGCACCGCGAGCGTGGGTCGCGTGGAAGAGACCACGCCCCCGCAGCCCGAGAGGAGCAGGAACGACGCGAGGAGGAACGAGTGCGAGAGACCGAGGAACCATCGAGCGATGTCCCCTCGGGGACGCCACGCCGGGGTCTCCCCGTGCTCGGCACTTCGTGCCTGTGCGCCGGGTTCTCGTCGCTTTTCTCCTGCGATCACCGGTCCGATCGCCAGGGGTTGCGCAGCAACCCGAGAAGCGCGCGAGAAAGCGAGGCCTGGGGAGCGTCGAGCAGGGGGGAATGGGGGGGAGTTGCCGACTCCCCCCGACCGCGCCGAAGGCGCGAACAAAGAGGAGGCGAGGGTTCGAAGGGAAGCGAGTCGAGTCATGGGCGCGTCGGACGTGCGAGCTGGGCGCGCGGTCTGTCGCGATCGATCGTCGCCCCTCGGTCACGAGCGCCCCGATCACCGGGGCGATCGCGTCACTGTGTGAACCAGGCGCACGCGCCCTCGACGCAGCCGCAGAAGACCGGCTCGCCGAACACGTAGCCCTCGCACGTCGCGCCCTCGTGGGCGCCGCCGTACTGCCATGAGAGGCAGTGGTTGCCGCAGCCCATCACCATGCAGTCGCCGTCATGCCCGCACGCGCCCGCGGAGTGGGTGGCGAGGGGGCCCGCGTGACGCGCGCGCTCGGGATCGTAGTCGCCGCCCTCGTAGGCGATCGGTCGGCAGCTCGGATCGCTCGGGGCGCAGCGAGGACCTTCGTGCCCCACGAGCGTGACCGCGAGCTCGAGGCGCGCGTCGGCGAGCACGCCATCGCTCTCGACGAGCGCGCGGAACCACGCGAGGCGCTCGGACACGCGCGTCGCGCAGAGGTTGCCCTCCCATGCGAAGCAGAGGTGCGCGCCCCCGCCGCAATAGACGCCGTACGAGAGGTACTCGTGCTCACCCCCGAGCGCGCGGATCCGCGTGAGCAGCGCCTGCGACTCCTCGGCGCTCGCGTCGCGCGTGCCAGGCAGCTTGAGCTCCCACACGCGCGTCCCTTCCGCATGCGTGACGAGCGCTCCGTCGAGGTCCGTCGCGCCCGCGTCGGGCGCGTAGGGTGGCGCGAGGCAAGCCGTGCGGGAGCCGTCGATCACCGGCGGCTGCACGAAGAACACGGCGCTGCCGGGAGCCTGGGGCGCCACGTTCACCGTCGGAGGTCGCGCGCCGCAGGCCGCGAGCGCGAGGCTCGCCGCACCGATCCCGGTCATCCCGACGCCGAAGGTGTGTCGCATCGCGCCTCCGACGCACGAGGGTGGGCTCTGGCCTGGCGCGCGTCGAGCCATGACGAATCCGTTACGATCGCGCCCATGCCGCTCCTCGTGCGAAGGGCCTCTGCCGGCGATCTCGAGGCGATCCGCGCCCTCCTCGTAGAGCTCGGCTACGCAGCGCTCGCGAGCGAGCCGCGCCTCGGCGACGTGCTCGACGAGGTGCTCGCCGATCCGATGCGTGCGGTGTGGCTCGCGGTGGACGAGGACGACGTGCTCGGCCTCGCGACGACGACGGTGTGCCTCCAGCTCCGGCTCGCGGGACGCGAGCTCACCCTCGAGGAGCTCGTGGTGCGCGAGCGCGCGCGCGGACGCGGCGTGGGCAGGGCGCTCGTCGCGCACGTGAAGGACGAAGCGACGCGGCTGGGCGTGGTGCGGGTGCAGCTCACGACCAACACGCATCGCGACGTGTACCTGCGCCGCTTCTATCCGAAGAACGGCTTCGTCGAGGCGTCGTCGGCCGTGATGCGCTGGACGCCCTGACCGGATTTCGCGCGCTCGAGGAAGGAGTCGATCAGCGCGCGTTGACCGACGCGTTGAACGAGACGCTCACCTCGACCGAGACCGTGAGGCTGGCCGAGGCCTCGGCCATCGCGGCCGCCGCCGTGGTGGCGCACGCGACCGCGCCGAGGCTCACGGCCATCGCCGCCTCGGGGATCTGCGGTGCGAGGCGGATGATCTCCGCGCCGTTCTGCTGGAGGCGCTGCACGCGCTCACGGAGGCCGAGGATCGCGCTCACGCCCTCGCGCATCGCCTGCTGGACACGCGCGAGGCGCGCCTGCTGCTCGGCGTCGAGGCCACCCTCGATCGCGATGTTGGCCTGGCCCGGCGTGCAGCGCGCCTCGGCCTCGATGCGCGCGTCGCACGACGCACGGCAGCGCGCGCTCGCGCTCGGACGGCGCACACGGCCCGTGCAGTAGGGCTCGCGGTACGTCACCGAGCAGCCGCCGCGACACTCGCCCTGACAGCTCGCCTGCGCCGACACGACGCAGCGACCCTGACACGCGCCGTCGCAGCTGCCGGCGCACGAGCCGTCGGCGGCGTACGCGGAGCAGGTGCCCTGACACGCACCCTCGCAGGTGCCCGCGCACTGACCGGCCACGTCGAGCGCGCAGCTGCCCTGACACTCCGCGTCGCAGTAGCCGCGGATCTCGCCACCCTCGCAGGTGATCTGCACCTCGCCCGGATCGACCTGCGCCTCGCACTGGGCCATGCACTGGCCGTAGGCCTCGACCGAGACCTCGCAGTGCGGAGGCTGCGCCTCGATGCGCACGGTGTAGCTCGCGCGCAGGGCCGCGAGCTCGCTCGCGAGCCGATCGTGCGCCGCCGTGCAGACCTCGCGGAGATCGCCCTGGAGCTCGGTCTCGGTCATGCCCAGCGCGAGGCCGGTGTTGCGACACGCCGTCATCAGCTGGTCGTGCGCCTCGAACGCGGCCTGGTGGAAGCGCGCGGTCGCGAGGAAGAAGGCCTCGAGCTTGGCGGCCTGGTTGGTCGCGCCGAAGTCGCCCCCGCAGGCCGACATCGACGTGCGACCGCCGTGGGTGCTCCCGCGAGAGCCGCCGCGAGCGACGGGACCGCAGGAGACGACGAGCGCGAGGAGGAGCGTGAGAGCGAGAGAGACGTGTCGCATGGCGGCGGGACGCTAGCGCCGGAGGGCCCGAGGTGTCGAGCGACCCACGACAGCGACCCACCGCAGCGACCCACGACAGCGACCCACGTCAGGCCGCAGCCGCGAGCTTCTCGGGCGCGAGCTCGAAGAAGGTGTCGATCGCGAAGGCCGTGTTGAAGAGGAAGACGCTCGCGAACATCGGCGCGTAGAGCGCCGGCGCCACGCTCTCGAGCGAGAGCTCCACGTAGGTGAGACCGAGCATGGCCACGAGCCACGCGCCGCCGAGCGCGCGCCGACGTGCGCTCGGGCCCACGACCACGTAGCCGAGCCCAGGGAAGAAGAAGTTCGCGATCGTGCCGAGCCAGCGCTTCATGAGATCCTCCGTTGGCGCCGTGTGCGCCGTTCGTCCATTCGTACGCGGCTCGGTCGGACGTTCGGTTGCTGGTTCGTCCGGTTTTCTTGCTCGTGCGTCCGGTGCGGCGGGACGACGACCGCGTCCGACGACAGGAGATCCCCATGCGCGATCCGAGCTCCTCGTCTCCGCCTCGCTCTTTCCCACACGCCGGGTCGCCACACGCCGGCCCCGACGCTCTGGCCGAGGTGCTGCGGCAGGTGCGCCTCGAGAGCACGGTCTTCGCGCGCGCCTCGCTCTTCTCGCCGTGGGCGGTCTCCACGAACGGCCTCGACGGTGGGATCTTCCACGCCGTGGTGCGTGGCCGCTGCGTGGCGATCCCGACGGCGCGCGAGGGCGCGACCAAGAAGGGCGCGAAGAAGGCCGAGGCCTTGCGTCCCCTCGAGCTCGGTCCGGGCGACGTGGTGCTCTTGCCGTATGGCGATCCGCACGTGATGGCCGATCGTGCCGGCCGTCGCGCGGTGCCCATCCGCGGCCTGGTGCGCGCGACCGAGCCGGGCGGCGTGGGTCAGCTCCACATCGACGGCGGCGGCGAGGAGACCTCGCTCGTGTGCGGGCGCTTCGACGTCGCGCGTGCGCCGGGACCGACCACGCCCGAGGGCCGGGCGCTGCGAGCGCCGCACCCGCTCCTGGGCCGCGTGCCGCGCGTCGTGCGCCTGCGCGCCGACGACCCGGCGCTCGCCGCCTCGCTGCCGCCGCTCGTGGCGGCGCTGGCGCAGGAGCTCGATCACCCGCAGCCGGGCGCGAGCACGGTGATCACGCGCCTGGCCGACGTGCTCGTGGTCCACGCGATCCGCACGGCGGTGCGCGAGGGAACCTCGGAGCAGGGCTGGCTCTCGGCGCTGCGAGATCCGCGCATCGCGCGTGCGCTCGATCTCGTGCACACGCGGCCGCACGAGGCGTGGACCGCCGCCTCGCTGGCCGAGGCCGTGGGCATGGGGCGCTCGGCGTTCTTCGATCGGTTCACGGCGCTCGTGCGCGAGCCCCCCGCGCAGTACCTGGCCCGCTGGCGCATGCAGCTCGCGCAGCGCTCGCTGGCGCGCGGAGAGGGCTCGGTCGCCGAGATCGGGCGGCGCGTGGGCTACGACTCCGAGGCCGCGTTCAGCCGCGCGTTCAAGAGGCTGGTGGGGATCTCGCCCGGCCTCGCGCGCGGTGTGAGCTGACGACGGGCTGCGAGGCACTGTCCTCGACTGGCGGCGCCGATCTATCCTGGCCGGATGCGAAGTTCTTCGTTCCTGCCTTCTTTCGCCGGTGTTCGAACACACCTCGCCGCGCTCGTGGCGAGCGTCCTCGTCCTCTCCGCGTGCGCGGGCCCCGAGCCCGAGCCGGTGGCCGTCGAGTCACAGAGCCTCGTCCAGAGCTTCCCGACCGGCTCGTTGATCATCCCGATGTCCACGACCTTCCAGGACGCGGGCACGCTGCGGGCCTTCGGCCTCGTCTACGCCCTGCTCGAGGCGGGCGTCCCGGTGCAGTGGGCGATCCTCACCGGCAAGACGGCGGGCGCCAACGACTTCACCGTCTCGGCGCCGGCGACGGTCGCGAACCGTGAGAGCGGTGCCGCGGTGCCCGTGCCCGCGGCGGGCCTGAACTATCGCGGCGGCGGCTTCATCGTGAGCGGCGCCAACCGAGCCGCGGCGCTGCCCGTGATCGACGCGTGGCTCGCGAGCGACACGGTCACCGTGGTGCACGACGTGACGGGCACCTTCAGCGCCGACGTCGCCCGCACGCTCACCGCTGCGCCGCGCATCGCCGTGTTCGAGGATGGCAACGAGGACATCGCGTTCGGCGATCTCAACGCCGCCGGCATCCCCGACAGCGCCGGCAACGCGTGGGCCACGACCTCCCCCGACCTGCTCAGCATCCCCGAGATCACGGGCCCGACCACCGCCACCACCACCGATGGCGCGCTCTTCCGCGCGGACGGCAGCCCCGCCTACTGCCACGTGACCTCGATGCACTGGGACACGCCCACCGGCCCGGGCTCCACCACGCTCATCAACGGTGTCGTGGGTGAAGTGCGCTCGTGGCTCGACTCGTCGCGCGCGGTGCACGCGTTCATGGAGTGCCAGGCCGCACAGACGTTCGAGAACGCGTCGATGGGCCGCTTCCTCACCACGACCGGCATCCGTGGTGACGAGCCTTCGGTCGGTACGCCCCTCACGGTCTCCTTCGCGGACTCGCCGTTCACCCAGTTCGACGGCAACCTCCAGCCCGACACGGGCCTGATCCAGTCGATCGCGCCCCTCGCGGGCGGCGCCTTCCAGAGCTTCACGCGCACCTTGATCGCCGACGGCGGCGGCGACGTGCTTTGGGCCACGGCGCGCCTCAACGGTGACGCGAACAACGGCCAGATCACCTACCTCGGCGGCCACGACTACTGGTCGCCCGCGGGCATGGGCTCGACCGACGTGCGGACGCCCATCTCCACGCACCCCGAGACCAACGGCGTGCGCATCTTCCTCGACTCTCTGTTCGAGTCCGACTGCGCGATGATGTCGGGCAGCGCGGCGATGACGGTGACCGCGAGCTCGCCGGCCACGAGCCCGGTGCGCACCTACACGGTCACGTTCACCTACACGAACGCCGGCGCGGGCTGGGCCGACAGCGCCACGCTCCGCACCACGCTCCCGGCCGGCGCGACCCTGGGCTCGGCGACGGGCGGCGGCGCGCTCATGGGCGGCGACGTCGTGTGGAACCTGGGCAACATCGCGCCCGGCGCGACCGCCTCGGTCTCGATGACGATCACGGTGCCGGCCGACGGCACCTACATGCACACCGCGATCATGCGGTTCCTCAACGGCCTCACGCCGGTGATGGTGACGAGCACGACGTCGACGACGGTGGTCTCCACCGCGCCGCCCGACACGATGATCGCGACCTCGCCGCCGAACCCGAGCAACGACGCGACGGGCGACTTCACGTTCACCGCGACGATCCCGGGCTCCACGTTCGAGTGCTCGATCGACGGTGGCGCGTTCGCGGCGTGTCCCGCGACCTTCATGACGCCGACGCTCGCCGACGGCTCGCACACGATCAGCGTGCGCGCGACCGGGCCTGGCGGCGGCATGACGGATCCGAGCCCGGCCACCTACACGTGGACGATCGACACGAGCGTGCCGGACACGATGATCGCGACGGCGCCCTCGAGCCCCACCGGCGACACGACGGGCGACTTCACGTTCACCTCGCCCGAGGCGGGCGTGACGTTCGAGTGCTCGGTCGACGGCGGCGCGTTCATGGCGTGCCCTGCGAGCTTCACGACGAGCGCGCTCGCCGATGGCATGCACACGCTCGCGGTCCGCGCGCGTGACGCAGCGGGCAACGTCGACCCGACGCCCGCGATGCACAGCTGGACGGTCGACACGCGCAACTTCGTCGTGATCGACACGCCGGCCGACGGCTCGAGCACGAGCGACACCACGCCGACCATCTCGGGCACGGGCCTCGCGGGCGCGACGGTCACGGTCACGGTCGACGGCACGACGGTCGGCACGACCACGGTCGCGGCCGACGGCACCTGGTCGGTGACGCCGACGACGGCGCTCGCCGAGGGCATGCACTCGGTGACCGCGACGAGCGTCTCGACGACCGGCATCACGGCGACGGACACCAACGGCTTCGTCGTCGACAGCTCCACCTTCGTCGAGATCCGCCTGCCCGCCGACGGCTCGACCGTGGGCACGCCGCGCCCGACGATCTCGGGCGTCGCAGAGCCGGGTGACATGGTCGCCGTGTCGGTCGATGGCACCGTCATCGGCACCGTGCTCACCGACGCCGACGGCACCTGGTCGATCGTGCCCTCGAGCGATCTCGCCGACGGCAGCCACGCGGTGTCGGTCACCGCGACGGACGCCTCGGGCAACACCGCGATGGACACGAGCACGTTCAACGTGCTCGCCGCTGGTCCGTTCGTGGACATCGTCTCGCCGGTCGACGGCTCGATGACGAGCGACACCACGCCGACCATCTCGGGCAACACCGATCCGTTCGCCTCCGTGCGCGTCACCGTCGACGGGACGGTCGTGGGCACGGTGACCGCCGATGCGACGGGCTTCTGGACGATCGACGTGGCGAGCTCGCTCGCCAACGGCGATCACACCGCGACCGCGACGGTCGTCGACGGCGCGGGCCGCACCGCGACCGACACGAGCACCTTCACGATCTCGGCGACGGCTCCGTCGGTCGCGATCGTCGCGCCGGCGGACGGCGCCTCGACGAGCGACACGACGCCGACGATCTCGGGCACGGCCACGCCGGGCGCGAGCATCGAGGTGTTCGTGGACGGCGTGCTCGTGGGCACGGCGATCGCGGCGGCCGACGGCACCTGGTCGGTCACGCCGACCACCGCGCTCGCCGAAGGCCCGCACGCGGCCCGCGCGGTCGCGACGGACGCAGCCGGCAACGTGGCGACCGATGGCTCGGGCTTCATCGTCGACACGTCCACCACGGTCGCCATCACCGCGCCGCCGGATGGCGCGACGATCGGCTCGCCGCGTCCGACGATCCGCGGCACGGGCGAGCCCGGCGCGAGCGTGGAGGTGTCGATCGACGGCACCGTCATCGGCACGACGATGGTCGCGGCCGACGGCACCTGGTCGCTCCGCGCCCCCGATCCGCTCGCGGCCGGCATGCACGACGTCTCGGCCACCGCGACGGATGAGGCAGGCAACACCGCGAACGACACGAGCACGTTCACGTTCGACCCGACGATGCTCGACACCGATGGCGATGGCCTCCTCGACACGGAGGAGTGCCCGTCGATGCCGTGCATGGACAGCGACATGGACGGCAACCCGGACTTCGACGATCCGGACGACGACAACGACGGAGTCGACACGGCGCTCGAGTGCACGATGCGCCCTTGCATGGACTTCGACGGCGACGGCCGGCCCGACTACCTCGATCCGGACGACGACGGAGACGGCGTGCCCACGCGCGACGAGGCCCCGATGGGCGTGCGCCGCGACACCGACATGGACGGCATGCCGGACTTCCTCGACACCGACGACGACAACGACACCATCCCGACGTCGGGCGAGACCACCGGCGGGACGCCGATCGACACCGACATGGACGGCATCCCGAACCACCTCGATCCGGACGACGACAACGACACGATCCCGACGGCCACCGAGCGTCGCGACGGCATGACGTTCGGCAACGACGTCGACATGGACGACGACCCGAACTGGCTCGACACGAACGCGGACGGCGCGCAGACGGGCGACGAGATGGAGGGCACCGGCGACAGCGATGGCGACGGCATCCCGAACTACCTCGATCCCACCGAGGACGCTGGCTCCGACGCAGGCCCGCGCAGCGACGCAGGCCCGCGCGCGGACGCTGGCCCGAACGACGCGGGCCCCGTGACCAACGCCGACGCAGGCCCGACGGTCGGAGGCTTCGCGGGTGGTGCGTGCGGCTGTCGCGCGCAGAGCCGCAGCCAGAGCCCGATGGCGCTCGTGATCGCAGGCCTCCTCGGCCTCGCGCTCGCGGTGCGCCGCCGCCGCCGCTGAGCCCAGCGCCCTTCGGGGCAGACCCTCGCCAGCGGGCGCTCCGACCTCGTGTCGGGGCGCCCGTTCGCGTTCCGTCGTGTCACGATGCGCGTGTGCACGCCTGGGCCACCTCGACGTCGCTCGTCTCGCTCCTCTTCGTCGGTGCGCTGCTCGGCGGCTGTGGAGCCACCATGACCCCCACCGAACGTGTCGCGCGCCGAGAGCTCGTGCGCTGTAGCGACGGATCGCCCACGAATCAGGGCGAATTCGCAGCGGCGCTCGAGGCCGCGCGCGTGGTGTACGTGGGCGAGTCGCACGATCAGGAGGCGCACCACCTCGTCGAGCGCGAGGTGATCGCGACGCTCCTCGAGCGCGACCCCTCGCTCGCCGTGGGCCTCGAGATGGTGCAGCGGCCCTACCAGGCGCCGCTCGATGCGTACGTGGCCGGCACGATCGACGAGGCCGCGATGCTCTCAGGCGTGGAGTGGGCCGAGCGCTGGCGCCTCGACTTCGGCCTCTACCGCCCGATCTTCGAGCTCGCGCGCGCTCACCACGTCCCTCTCGTGGCGCTCAACGCGAGGCGCGAGCTGACGCGTGCGATCGCGCGAGGCGGAGAGGCGAGCCTCGATCCGAGCCTTCGCGCGGAGCTGCCTGCGGACATGGTCCGCGACGACACCGAGCACGCGGCCTTCGTGCGCTCGCTCTTCGGCGAGCACCACGCGGAGATGGAGCCGGCCATGCTCGAGCGCATGCTGCTCGCGCAGCTCGTGTGGGACGAGACGATGGGCCTCTCGGTGGCCGAGACGATGCAGCGCGAGGGCGCACCGCACCGCATGGTGGTGCTCGCGGGGCGCGCGCACGTGGAGCGAGGCCTCGGCATCCCGCGGCGCGCGGAGCGGCGCGGCGTGGGCCCGCACATGATCGTGCTGCCGGTGAGCGCCGAGGAGCGGAGCGAGCTCGAGGGCGCCTGCGACTTCGCGTGGATCGTGGAGTGACGTGTTGCAGCTGCGCGGGCGCGGCGTAGTCCTCGGAGCATGAAGGTCACGAACAAGCGCGCGCTCGTCACGGGCGCATCGAGTGGGCTCGGGCGGGCGATCGCGACGAGGCTCGCGGCCGAGGGAGCGAAGGTCGCGATCACGGCACGGCGCGAGGATCGCCTCACGGCCCTCGCGACCGAGATCGGCGCGCACGCGATCGTCGCCGACCACACGCGCGAGGCCGACAACGTGCGCGCGATCGACGAGGCCGTCTCGGCGCTCGGAGGCCTCGACGTGCTCGTGCTCAACGCGGGCATCATCGGCTTCGATGGTGCGCTCGACGCCAAGCCCGCGGAATTCCGACGCCTCCTCGAGGTGAACGTGATCGCGACGTACGACGTGCTCCGTCTCGCGGTGCCGCACCTCGTGAAGAGCGCCGAGGCGGGCCGTGACGCGTGCGTGCTCGCGACCTCGAGCGTGGCCTCGCTGCGTCCCTACCCGGGCTTGCTCGGCTACTGCACGAGCAAGGCCGCGGTCGACATGCTCGTCCAGAGCGCGGCGATCGAGCTCGCGCCGAAGAAGGTGCGCGTGAACGCGATCAACCCGGGCGTGGTCGTGACCGAGCTCCACACCACGGCCGGGCTCGACGCCGCGCAGTACGCCGCGTTCCTCGAGCGCAGCAGGGGCACGCATCCGATCGGTCGCCCGGGCAGCGCCGACGAGGTCGCCGCCCTCGCGTGCTTCCTCGTCTCGGACGAGGCGAGCTGGATCACGGGCCAGCTCAGCTCGATCGACGGAGGCCGCGCGCTCACGTCACTGCGGTGAGCGCGCGCGGCGACGGCGCGACGCGACGAGGCCGAGCATCGCGAGCAGGCCTCCGAGCGCGAGACGCGCGTCGGCCGGGCGAGCC
Organism: Sandaracinaceae bacterium; assembly: GCA_019694315.1. GTDB lineage: Bacteria > Myxococcota_A > Polyangia > Polyangiales > Sandaracinaceae > JAFLCL01. Next base: position 5,092 of record JAIBCE010000133.1, on the reverse strand, counting down.
GCCACGCGACAGCCGCAGCCGTCGCTCGTGGGGGCCATGCGGCCACCGGCGTCGGTGCGCACGGTGGTTCCGCCGTCGATCGAGCTCCCGGTGTCGGGACCACCGTTGGCGATGCACGCGCCCTCCACGCAGTGCGCGTCGGCGCCGCAGTCCACGCCGAAGCACGGATCGGCCTCGCACGTGCCGCTCACGCAGCGCTCGCCCACGTCGCACATCGCGAGATCACACGGGTCGACGCACATGCCCTCGTGGCAGACCGAGCCCGTGCCGCAGGTGACGGCCGCACAGCGATCCGCGATGCACGCACCCAGCTCGCAGCGCTGTCCGAGCGGGCACGTCACGCCCGCGCAGGCATCCACGCAGCTGCCGCCCACGCACACCTGACCGGCCTCGCACGTGGCCGTCTCGCAGCCGGGCTCCACACAGAGGCCCGACGTGGGCGAGCCCATGCGCGCGTCGCACACGGTGCCCGTCGCGCAGAGCGTGCTCGAGGGGAGATCGAGGCACGTGCACGCGGGCCCGCACAGCGTGAGCGCACCCGGCTGGTTCGCGATGCACACCTGCATCGCGGGGCAGACCACGCCCTGACAGGGATCGAGACACGCGCCGCCCGCGCAGATCTGGCCATGCGGGCACGTCACGCCCTCGCAAGGCTCCACGCACGCGCCCGCGCGACAGATCGTTCCGTCGGGGCAGGGCTCGGTGCGCATCGCGCACGCGCTCTCGGTGCAGTAACCGCCCGCGCTGCACGTGAACCCATCGGAGCAGCCGCCCTCGAAGCAGTTGTTCGCGCAGAGGCCGCTCGCTGCATCACAGCTCGTGCCCGCAGGACACGCGGTCGCCGGCATGCAGTCGAGGTCCTCCGTCGCATCGCACGGCTCGAACGCGCCGGGGTGGATGCGCGGATCCATGTCGTTGCAGTCGCTGCCGCCGCAGCTCGCGGCGCGGTGACCGTCGCCGTCGGCGTCGATGCAGATCGCGGTGTCGTCCTCGTTGAGGCCCGCGGCCGCGTCGAGCTCGTCCTCGCTCGAGTTGAACTCGCACTCGGGCCCGGGATTGCCGTTGTTGCCGCCCTGGATCGCGACGTAGCGGAACGAGAGACCGCACGGCAGCGCCCACACCGTGGCGAGCGCGTCGGCCACGGCCTCTCCCGCGCTGTTGTCGCGCAGGTAGGTGGCGAGATCGGCGCGATCCCGATCGGCCGCGCCGTGCGCGGTGGGGTTGCGCGTCCAGCCCTGCGTGTACGCGCGGATGAGGCGCGCAGGGTTCCACGCGAGCGGATCGGGCGCGTCGGGGGTGGCCACACGCGTCGTGTCCGGATCGTTCGAGAGCCAGACCGTGTACTCGAAGGCCTCGCAGGGCAGCGGTGGGTGATCGGTGATCGGGAAGAGCACCACGCGGTTGGCCTCACCGCCGAGGTCGTAGATGCGCCCTCGCGAGGGCACGTACGAGCCCGCCTCGCCGTCGGCGACGCTCGTGCCGTCGTCGCGCGTGCGCACGACCTGCGTCCAGTACCAGTCGAGCGAATTCGCCTGGAAGGCAGGGTCGTTTCCGCCCGGCGGATCGCTGCCCGCCATGCCGCACGTGTAGCCCTCGAGGATCGTCGGCGTGTGCGTCACACCGATGCACCCGTTCACGCCGCGGATGTACGTGGCGAAGGTGAGCTGAGGCGCATAGAGGCCGTCGCGCGTCGTGAAGATGTCCTCCACGACGCCGTCGGGTCGCGCCGCACGCACCACGTTCAGGCACGCCTCGCCCGTGCTGTCGATGCACGTGGCCTGGGCCTCCACGCGAGCGCTGGAGAGGGCGCTCGCGGCGACGAGAGAGAGCGCTGCGAGACGGCGAGACGAAGTCGAGGTCATGCGTCCATTGTGCACGTGGCCGCACGGACGCGAAACGTCGCGATGTCCCGCCCCCATCAGAGCGTCGCGCCATCGATCAGTCCGCCGAGAGCAGCGTGACCATCGCCTCGGCGACGCCGCGGGCCGAGGCCGGGTTCTGCCCCGTGACGAGGCGCTCGGACACGATCACCTGCTTCTGCCAGTTGGGCGCCGGCCGATGGACGGCCCCCTTGGCCGCCAGCGCATCCGCGAGGAGAAAGGGCACGACCTCCGTGAGGCCGACCGCGCGCTCCTCGTCGTTGGTGAAGGCCGCGACCTCCTTGCCCGCCACGAGCGGCGTGCCGCTCGAGAGCGTCACGTTCACGAGCGCCGAGGGCCCGTGACAGACCGCGCCCACCACACCCCCGCGCTCGTAGAGCCGCGCCGCCAGCGTCGCGAGCGAGGCCTCCTCGGGGAAGTCCCACATCGTCCCGTGGCCTCCCGCGTAGAAGATCGCGTCGTAGGCCGAGGCCTCCACCTCCGAGGGCGACAGCGTGGTCTCGAGCCGCTTCACCAGGCCCGCGTCGTCGAGGAACGCGGCGTTGACGGGGTCTTGGCGATCGACGCCGTCGAGCGGTGCGGCGCCACCCTTCACCGACGCGAAGTCCACCTCGAAGCCGGCCGCGCGGAAGACCGCGTGCGGGTGCGTGAGCTCGGGCAGGTACGCGCCGGTCTTCTTCTTCGTCGCGCCCAGCTCGGCGTGGCTCGTGAGGACGATGAGGATCTTCGGGGTGCTCGTGCGGGTCATGGGTGGCTCCTGGCTTCGTCGAGGGTCCGTCCGTCGACGTCGAGAACCTGGCTCGCCCGGCCACGTGCCGGTAGCATGAGATGGAATGAATCAGTCGTTCACTCCTGGAATGAATCGACAGCCGGCGAGGACGGCGGCGAGGACCGCGCCGTGACGCGCGCGGCGCTGCCCGAGGCCTCGCTCTCGACGATCCTCGCCTTCGTGCGCACGTGCGAGGAGGGCAGCTTCACGGCCGCGGCCAAGCGCCTGCACGTCACGCCGGCGGCCGTGAGCCGATCGGTGGCGCGGCTCGAGGCGCAGCTCGGCGTGCGGCTCTTTCGTCGCACCACACGCCAGCTGCGGAGCACGCCGGAGGGGGAGCGCTACCGCGCGCGCTGCGTCGAGGCGCTCGCCGGCCTTGCCGAGGCCGAGGCCGAGCTCCGCGGGCGCGAGGGGCCGCCGCGCGGACGTGTGCGCCTGAGCCTGCCGACGACGCTCGGGCTGCACCACGTGGTCGCGGGCCTGGCCGGCTTCACCGACGCGCACCCCGAGATCGCGCTCGACGTGCAGATCGGCAACCACACCGTCGACTTCGTGCGAGAGGGCTTCGACCTCGCGGTGCGCCTGGGCCGCATCGAGGACGCCTCGCTCGTGGCGCGCAAGCTCGGCGACGCGCCGCTGGGCGTCTTCGCGAGCCCCGACTACCTCGCCCGCCACGGACGACCGCGCAGCCTCGAGGCGCTCGCGGATCACGAGCAGCTCGCCTTCGTGCTGCCGCGCTCCGGGCGCGTGCTGCCGTGGCTCTTCGCGAGCCCGAGCGTGGAGCGCGAGCCGCGCGGTCGGGTGCGCTGTCTCGACGATCCCCAGGGCCTCGTGGCGCTCGCGGAAGCGGGCCTCGGGCTCTGTCAGATCTACCGCTTCATGGTGACGCGCTCGCTCGCCGAGGGACGCCTGGTCGAGGTGCTCGAGCGACACGCCGATCGCACGCGCCCCTTCTCGCTCGTGTACCCCAAGGCGCCGCTCGCGCCGCACGTGCGCGCCGTCGTCGACTGGATCGTGCGCCGCAAGCTGCGGTGACTCGGTCTTTTCGCGCCTTCGGCGCGGTCGGGTCAGAACTGGAACATCGCGCCGAGCTGACCGCCGAACGACACGCGGTCTGGGTTGAGGCGCATCGCGTCGGCGTCGGTGAGCTTGAAGCGCGTCACGTACACGTACGGCTCGAGCACGAACGAGAGGCCGCGCAGCGGTGAGAACCAGTAGCCCACGTGCCCGCTCAGGTTGTAGAGGATGCCCGGGCCGAGCGCGGGGCTCGCGGTGCCGAGCGTGGTGGGCGGGGTGCCCATCGGATCGGCGGGCACGTAGCCGGGCACGACCTCGGCCGGGTTGATCACGCCCGCGCCGCCGAACATCGCGGTGATCGCGTGATCACCCACGTCGGTGTGCGGCAGCGTGAGGCGGCCCGACACGTAGCCGCCCGCGTCGGCCACGTCGTGCCCGTAGCGACCGAACGCGAGATCGAGCGCGCCCATGTTCGCGAGGTTCTGTGCGACGTAGGCCTCGGCGTGGAGGTTGAGGATCCCGATCGTGACGTCGGCGAAGAGCTGACCGCCGAACGCGGGCCGGTACTGCACGGGCATCATCGACTGCGTGAAGCGAAGGCCCGTGGCGATGCCGCTCACGCCGATGACGCTGCGCTCGTCGAGGTGCCACATCACGCGCAGGGCGCCCGTGGGGATCATCGACTCCTCGACGTTGTTGAACGCGGGGCCCGTGTTCGCGCCCTGGAGGCCCGCGGCGACGGAGAGCTCGAGATCGCCGAAGCGACCGCTCCAGCCGAGCTGGTGCCGCATGAAGCCGATGTTGCCCGCGCGAAAGAGCGTGCCCACGAGGTTGAAGGAGTGCGAGAGCAGCTGCGGGCCGATCGCGTTGCCGAAGATGTCCCAGGTCTGTCCGAGGAAGAGGTGCTGTCCCTCGGCGAAATTCCAGTCGAGCGACGCGATGCGGATGCGCGGAAAAGCCTGCACCGTGGGCGAGGACTGATCGAAGTGCGTGAAGTCGATCTCGACCTGACCGCGGAACGGCGAGCCCTCGCCGAGGATCATGCCGAGGCGCGTCTGCTGCACCTGGAACGAGAGGTTCGGATCATCGGGCGCCGCGAAGACCGCGGGGTTGAGCGCGGACGTGGGCGCCACGGGCGTGGCGTTGTCGAACGACTGCACGCCCTGCGTCGCGAGGACCATCGAGTGGAGGATGCCGTTCAAGCGGATGTGCACGCCCGCGACGACGGCCTCGAACGTCGGCGCGCCAGGCGTCGCGGCGCTCGAGCTCGTTGCGCCGGTGGCCGGCGCAGAGCTCGTCATGGGAGGCGGCGGGACGGCCTCGAGCGTCGGCGCCACCGATGGCGCTTGCGCCCTCGCCACGGCCCCGCTCGAGGAGGTCGAGGCCGCGGACGCAGAGGCGTCGCTCGTCGCGCCCGCCTCCTGGG
>JAIBCE010000132.1 GCA_019694315.1 Sandaracinaceae bacterium | reverse complement strand
TCGGCGAGGAGATTTTTTCTCGCTCTCTCAGTTTCTGCGCGGCGCAGGCGCCGCGCGTCGGGGGCTTCACCCCCGAACCCCGTACGACCATTCGATCCCGAGAAACGATTGTTTCTCGGTCTCTCAGGTCTCACCCCCATGGAACGACCGAAGCGATGCGGATTGGTGGCCTCGTTCGGGTCGCGGGCTCAGGTCAGCGCCTTCGTGGAGCACCTGCACGCCGGCCATCACCGCTACAGCGACGCGATCGTGCTCGTGCCGGACCAGAACCCGGAGAGCCCCGAGGTCTGGAGCGAGCTCGCGGACGAGCTCGGAGCGACGATGGGCCCGGGCACCGCGCGACTCGTGCGCATGCCCTCGACATGGGACGAGGCGTACGAGCTGGCAGCGGTGGTCGGTGACCTGTCGGCGGGCGCGAACCTCGAGGACGACCTCTCGATGCTCGGCGCACCGCCTGCGAGTGCCCACCACCACGCGCGAGCGCTGAAGGAAGGGCGCTATCTGGTCGTGCTCCACGCCGCGGGGCCGGACGTCTCGCCGCTCCTCGAGGACCTCGGCAGCGCGCGACCGGACAGCATGGAGTGCTTCCACATCAGGAGCTCGGAGAGTCCGACCACGGCGGAGGGCCCGGCCCCCGGTGAGCGGCCGCGAGCGTGCCGGCAGCACTGTTCCCGGCGGTGCTGAGGATCCGGCGGCCGGGTCACCGCTCTCGCTGGGACACGCGGTGACGATGCTTGCGGCGCGGGGGCCGAGCGACGACCCTCGTTCGATGCGCCTCCTCTCCGCTCGCGCGCTCACGTTCGCGTCGCTCGTCGCGCTCACGCTCTCGCTCTCGGGTCCGCAGGCGCGTGCCCAGGCGCTGCACGTGCAGCCCTACGTGCAGGACGTGACGCCGAGCTCGGCGTGGATCCTCTGGGAGACCACGAGCGGCGAGGAGAGTCGGCTCGAGTGGGGCCCCACCGACGCGCTCGGCGAGACGGCGACGGGCTCCGCGATCGCCATCGAGGGCGACGCGCGCGTGCACGAGGTCGAGCTCACCGGGCTCTCGCCCGCCACGCGCTACCACTACCGCGTCCACACCGGCACGGTCGCGAGCGACACGTTCTTCTTCACCACGCCGCCCGCGCGCGACGCGGAGACGAGCGCGCGCATCGTGTTCGTGAGCGACATGCAGCGCGACAGCGCCAACCCCGACGTGTACCGGCGCATCATGCACGACGGAGTCGCGACCTTCCTCGCGGGCGAGGGCGAGATCGATCGCGCGCTCGATCTCGTGGTCGTGCCTGGCGATCTCGTCGACAACGGCACGATCTACGAGTCGTGGCAGAGCGAGTTCTTCGAGCCGGGCGCCGAGCTCATGCGGCACGTGCCGTTCTATCCGACGATCGGCAACCACGAGCGCAACGCGCACTACTACTACGACTACTTCCATCTGCCGGACTCGGGCGCCGAGGGCACCGAGCGCGAGCGCTGGTGGCGCGTCGATCACGGCAACGTGCGCATCCTCGGCCTCGACTCGAACCTCTACGTGCTCCTGGGCGCGCAGGAGGCGTTTCTCGACGCCGAGCTCGCGAGCGCGTGCGTGGACGACACGATCGACTTCGTGTTCGTGGCCCTGCACCACGCCAACGTGTCCGAGCTCTGGCCGGTGGGAGAGGCGCCGCTCGCGGTGTCGGTGGCCGAGCGCATGGAGCGCTTCGGTCGCGACTGCGATCGCCCCACGGCGCAGTTCTACGGACACACGCACGGCTACAGCCGCGGCGCCTCGCGCGACGCCGCGCACCTCTGGGTCAACGTCGCGAGCGCAGGCGGCAACATCGACTACTGGGGCGAGTACGGAAACCAGTACGACTCGCCCGACGTCAGCGTGAGCCAGGACGAGTGGGGCTTCGTGGTCGTCGACGTGACGGCGGGGGCCGATCCCACGCTGCGCCTGCGACGTGTCAGCCTCGGCAACGAGAGGACCGCGCGGGCCAACGAGATCCGCGACGAGATCGTGATCCGCCGTCACGACGAGGCACCGAGCGCACCGTCTCCGCGCATGCCGCGAGGCCGCGTCACCGCGGCGTGCGCCACGATGGCCGCGAGCGACTTCGTCGATCCCGACGGTGATCTCCACGGCGCGTCGCAGTGGCAGCTCGCCGAGCGATGCGACGACTTCGATGCACCGCTCGCCGATCGCATGCGGTGGTTCGAGAATTGGTACGAGGGCGCCGACACGCAGGCGGGCGACGATCTCTCGGACGAGCCGCTCGTGCTCGAGGGCGAGGCGCCGCTCGCCGAGGGCGACTATCGCTGCTGGCGCGTGCGCTATCGCGATCGAGGTCTCGCGTGGAGCCCGTGGTCGGAGCCCGTCGCGTTCCAGATCGACGCGTCCGGCGCGACACCCGCGATGGGCTGCGACGATCCCACGATGCTCACGCCTCCGCCGCGCCCCGACGCGGCCGTCGACCCGGACGCGAGCGTCACCGCGCCGGATGCGAGCCGTGACGACGCGGGCGCGGGCACGGGGTCGGGCGGCGGCTGCGGCTGTCGCGCCGCCTCGCACGATCGAGCGCGAGGTGCGTGGGTGCTCGGCGGCCTCGCGTTCCTCGGCCTCCTCGGGCGCCGACGCCGAGGGCCGACTCTTCGGAGGCCACGGTGAGTTGGTATGGCCCTCGGGGGCGTGTACGATCGCGGGCCATGACTTCCCCTCGCACCCTCTTCGTCGCCTTCGCCCTCGTCTTCGTCGCCGCCTGCGGTGGTGGCACGGAAGAATCGGACTCTGGTCGCGTCAGCATGGACGCGCCGTCGAGCGACACGCCCGTCGTTCGCACGGACGCACCGGGCCTCGACGCACCGGGCCTCGACGCACCGGGCCTCGATGCGCCCTCGACGACCGACGACGCGTTCAGCGCGGAGGATGCGCCCTCGACGACCGACGACGCATTCAGCGCGGACGACGCGCCCTCGACGGCCGACGACGCCTTCGTGGTGAGCGAGGACGCGCCGGCCTCCGCCGACGCGCCGGCGATCGGCGCCGACACGGGCGGCGCTCGCTGCGGTGGCATCGCCGGCACGCCGTGCCGCGGCCGCGGCGTGTACTGCGACGCCGACTGCAACGTCTTCGACGCCGAGGGCGTCTGTCGCGTGATGCCGACCGTGTGCACCGACGAGGTGAACCCGATGTGCGGCTGCGATGGGATGACCTACGGCAACCCCTGCATGGCCGCGATGGCGGGCGTCTCGGTGCGATCGGTCGGTGCGTGTCCGAGCGACTGCCGCACCATGGGCTGCCGGGCAGGGCTCACCTGCTGCACCTCGGGTCGCAGCGCGGGCAGCTGCTACGCGCCTGGCTGCCTCGCCTGCTGCATGTGACGCGTGGTCGTGACGCGAGCGCCTGAGCGCATGCGAAAGGGTCTCGCGTCGCACCCGGCCTTGGTCTCGTCGTCGGGGCTCGCCCTGCTCGTCTCGGCCTGCGCCAGCGAGGGGCCGCTCCACACGCACGTGGGCGACTGGCGCGACGAGGTGATCTACCAGCTCGTCACCGATCGCTTCGCGAACGGCGATCCCGAGAACGACACGATCGACGGAATCGGCCCGATTCCTGGCGATTTCTCCCGATTCCAGGGCGGCGACTGGCGAGGCGTCGAGGCGCACCTCGACTACGTCCAGGCCCTCGGCGCGAGCACGATCTGGATCTCGCCGATCGTCGACAACGTGCCTCGCATGGACGTGGGCGACGGCTACCACGGCTACTGGGCGCGCGACGCCACGCGCCTCGAGGCCCACTTCGGCAGCGAGGACGATCTCCGCTCGCTCGTGTCTGCCGCCCACGCGCGCGGCCTGCACGTGATCGTCGACGTGGTCACGAACCACACCGGCCGCGTCTTCTTCTATGACCGCGATGGTGACGGCGCGCAGGACACGAGCGCCGACCCCACGATCGACGAGACGCAGCCTCCCTACCGCGCCGAGGCCTACGACGTGCCGGTGATCTTCACCGAGGACGCGAGGCTCTTCGCGCCGCTCGCGTCGAGCCTCGAGGGCGACGCGTCACACGAGCGCGACCCGGGCGCGCTCTCGCTCCTGCCCGAGCACTTCCATCGTCGCGGCTACGGCGACCTCACGATCTCCGAGCAGCGCCGCTACGGCGACTTCCCCGATGGCCTCCGCGACTTCGACACCGAGCGCGACGACGTGATCGACGCGCACGTGCAGAGCTGGGTCACGTGGGTGCTCCGCACCGACGTCGACGGCCTCCGTCTCGACGCCGTGCCGCACGCCGAGGCGCCCTTCTGGCAGGCGTTCTGTCGACGCCTGCGCGCGCGCCTCGCCGCGCTCGGCAAGCACCGCTTCTTCCTCCTCGGCGAGATCTTCGAGGCCGATCCGCGCGACATGGTCCCGTACCTCTCGGCCGACGCGCTCGATGGAGGCTTCGACATCCCGCTCAAGTACGCGCTCGTGAACCGCGTGCTCACCGATGGCGGCGCGCCGAGCGAGGCGGTGCCGGTGCTCGAGACGGCGCGCACCTACTTCCGCGACGCGCCGCAGCCCGAGGGCATCGGGCTCAGCCCCTGGCAGGCGCGCGTGGCGCTGATCGACAACCACGACACGGGCCGCCTGCGCTCGGAGATCGACGATCCCTTCGCGGTCGATCAGTCGCTCGTCGCGATCTTCACGGTCGATGCGATCCCCTGCGTCTACTACGGCACCGAGCAGGAGCTCGCGGGCCCCGGCGGACACCTCGGGCGCGAGCCGCTCTGGCTCGCGGGCTACGGCGAGGATCGGCCCACCTTCCAGCTCATCCGTGTGCTCTCGGCGATCCGTCGCGGCTCGCCCGCGCTGCGCCGCGGCTCGCTCGCGGTGCGCTTCGCCTCGAGCCACGCCTCGCGCGGCGACGATGGGCTGCCGAGCACGGGCCACGAGGACGCAGGCCTCCTCGCCTGGGAGCGCACGCACGAGGGCGAGCACGTGCTCGTGGCCCTCAACGCGCACCCGCTCCAGCGCTCGCTGGCCACCTTCCCCACGACGCTGCCGGCGGGCCGCTACGAGGACGCGCTCGAGGGCGAGCAGGCGATCGAGGTGGGCGCCGACGGGTCCGTGAGCCTCGAGATCCCGCCGCGCCGCTCGCGCATCTTCGTGCGCGCGCGCTGAGGTCGTGCCACACGAGGCCCCCTCGTGATCGAGCCGCGCCCCACGTGTCCTCGCTGCCAGCGCCCGCTGCGCCTCTGCTGGTGCGCGCACGTGACGCCCATCGAGACCCGGACGCGCGTGGTGTTCCTGCAGCACCCTCGCGAGGCGAGCGTCGCCATCGGCACGGCGCGCATGGCGCACCTGTGTCTGCCGCGGAGCGAGCTCTATTCGGGCGTGCACTGGCAGGGCACGCGCGCGCTCGAGCGGATCTTCGCCGACCCGGAGCGACCTCCCGCGATGCTCTATCCGGGCGAGGGCGCGATCGACGTGATGACCGCGCCGCCCGCGCACCCGATCACCCTCGTGGTGATCGATGGAACGTGGGCGCAGGCGCGCAAGATCGTGAACCAGAATCCGTCGCTCCAGTCGCTGCCGCGCTACGCGTTCCGGCCGCCGCGACCGAGCAATTACCGGATCCGCCGCGAGCCCGACGAGCGCTTCGTGTCGACGATCGAAGCCTTGTCGTACGTGCTCGGAGCCCTCGAGGGCGATCCACAGCGCTTCCGGAGCCTGCTCCAGCCCTTCGAGGCCATGGTCGACGCGCAGGTGGAATTCGCGCAGACCGTGCACACGCCGCGCAGGCTCGCGGGGCCGCGACGCGCCTGGAAGGGCGCCGCGCTGCCGCCGCTCCTCACCGAGCGTCGTGACGATCTCGTGTGCGTCGTGGCCGAGGGAAACGCGTGGCCCTACGGCCATCCGCTCCGCACCGAGGCGGCGCGCGGCGAGCTCGTGCACCTCGTGGCCACGCGCCTCGCCACGGGCGAGCGCTTCGAGGCGATCGCACGCCCGCGCATGGCGCTCGCGCCGAACACGGCCAGGCACATCGAGCTCGACGAGGCCTCGCTGCTCGGCGCGCCCTCGCTCGACGAGGCCGCGCAGCGCTTCCGCAGCTTCCTCCGCGACGGCGACGTGCTCGTGACGTGGGGGAGCTTCACGCAAGAGCTCCTCCAGCACGCGACGATCGACACGGCGCAGCCGCAGCTCGATCTGCGCACGGTGTGCCGGGTCCTCGCGAGCCAGAGCGTCGGGGCGCTCGAGGACCTCGAGCTCGCCCCCGCGTCGGAGCGAGAGGCCTCTGCTCCGATCGCGCCAGCTCCGATCGCGCCAGCTCCGATCGCGCCAGCTCCGATCGCGCCAGCGCTCCGGGGCCGCGCCGGAGATCGCCTCGTGCGGCTCACCACGCTGACCTCGCGCGTGCTCGCCGAAGGAGCGCGCCTCTTCGCGCCGCTGCGTGAGGCGCCGGGGGCGTCGGAGCCCGCGCGGATGCCGAGCCGCTCGGAACAAGAGCCGTGATCGGGTCGGAGCGCGAGCTCACTCCGCGGCTCGGTAGCCCTTGCCCGTCTTCTCGACGATGAGCTGATCGCGCGCCTTCGCCGCGGCCTCGGGCGTAGCGAACGCCTTCGTCGTGCTCTGCCCGCTCGTTCCCAGGCGGCCGTAGCGCGTGACGAGGTCGGTCCCGTGCACCGACACCTCCCAGAACTTTCGCGACGAGCCCTCGATCAGCTCGAAGCGCCGCGTGCCCGGCGTGCTCGCAGTCCCTTCGGTCTTCGTCGTGCTCGCCGGCTCGGTCTTCGTCGTGCTCGCCGGCTCGGTCTTCGTCGTGCTCGAAGTCTCTTCGGCCGGCTCGGCCTTCGTGCTCGCCGGCTCGACGTTCGCGGCCTCGGCTGCGCGCGTCTCGGCCCGCGCCGACGGATCCTCGAAGCCCTCCTTCAGTCTCGCGCGCACCTCGCGCTCGAGCGCCTCGAGGGCCTCGTCGCTCGACTCGAACGTGTCCTCGTCCTCCGTGAACGTGCCGGACGTCACGCGATGCGTCGCGCCGACGACCTCGATCTCCCAGAAGTACCTCAGGCCGTTCTCCTCACGCTCGAAGCGCCTGCGCACCGACGTCGGCCGCGGCGCGGAGGCGCTCGCCGTCTCACGCGGGGCGGCGTCGGTGGCCTTGCGATCGACGACGAGCGTCGAGGGCCGATCGGCGTCGATGCGCACGCCCACGAAGGTGGGGAAGCGCGGCACGCCTCCGTCGGTGAGCTCCTGGTAGCGGAACGTGATGATCGCGCCGCGCGGCGGAGGCTGCATGCGCTCTGCGTCGGAGAAGCCCGTGCCCACGTGGAAGCGCGTGCCATCGGCGAGCTCGACCGCGAGCGCGCCCAGGCGCCCCGCGTGCTTGCCGGTGCCGGGGAGGTGATCGACGACGCGTGCCTCGGCGTCCTTGAAGCTCTTGATCTTGAGGAGCGTGTCCGAGCGTCCCGCGACGTAGGCCGAGCCGGGCTTGCGCGCCATGAGGCCCTCGCCACCGAGCGCCTCGACCTCGGCGAGCCTGCGCGTGAGGTGCGATGCCCTCGCAGCGCTCGTGCTCGAGCACGCGTGTGCGAGGCACGTTCGCGAGCGCGCTCTTGGCGGCCTCGATGCGCGCCTCGAACGGACCGGGGTGCGCGGGCATGTCGAAGACCACGAACGTCAGCTCGTTCCAGAGCGGCGAGCGATCCTGTCGCTTCACGATGCCGACGGTGCGCTGGAAGGTCTTGCGCCCCCCGAAGAGCTCGCCATCGAGCGGATGCGCGGGGAGCTTCTCGGTGAAGGACTCGGGCGGGTAGAACGGGTTGCCGAGGCGCGAGAGAAAGCGCGTGCCGTCCCAGTAGGCGCGCACGCCATCGAGCTTCTCGCTCAGCCACCACCCCGTGAGATCGACGTCGGTCTCCCACTTGTGGGCGAGCAGCACGGGCGGTGCGTTGGCGTCGCTGCTCGAGCTCGCGCTCGATGCCCGCGGCGCGGGGCCCTCGCGCCCCACACGCTCGGTCTCGGCCGCGTCGCCGCGGTACGCGCGCAGGTGCTTGCAGGTCCGTCGCTCGATCCCGATCGACTGGTGCATCCACGCAGGGCACGTGCACGAGTACACGCCGCCGCTGTTCTTCAGCGTGTAGATCGCCGACCCCGACCCTTTGACCTCGACGCGCTCCTCGTCCGCGAGCTCCGGCATGGCGACGAGCGTACGCGCAACACGGCCCGCAAGAGCGCGCCGCAGACGAGGGAGGGTCCTCCGCTCCAGCGGCGGCGCTGCGTCAGCGAACGCGCAGGGACACCAGCTCGCTGCGGCTCGGGAGCTCGCCGCGAAGGGGCCCGAGCACCTCGGCCTCGAGGCCGTCGCGGTAGAGCACGTTGTAAGTGTCGAAGGGCATCACGCGCTTTCCGTCGGGGTGCGCGATGTGCACGCAGCTCTTGCGAACGCTGCGGAGATCGATCGTGTGTCGATCGAGGAATTGCATGATCACGACGCGGAACACGCGGTCGTAGCCGAGCGACGGGATCGCCTCCACGCGGGGCAGACAGCACATGAGATCGCGCAGCGACGCGGCCGCGCTCTCGGGGCCGTGGCCCGTGCTGAAGGTCGCGGTGAGGTGCGCCGCGAAGGCGCCGCGCAGCGCGGGATCGTCCTCGACCGTGATGCTGTTGCGCGTGCCCTCGAGCAGGAGCTCGCGAGGCACGAAGCGCGTGAGCGGCTGCACCGTGCCCGCCAGCTCGCCGGTGCCCCGGATCGCGTAGGCCATCGCGAGGCAGTCGGGGTGACAGGGCACGGGGATCACGTCCTCGGGCGTGAACACGTCGCACTGCTCGAGGATGCGGCGGCGCACCTCGGTGAGCGTGAGTCGATCGGTCTCGGGAGCGAAGCGCTCGTTGCGCCCCGCGTGCTGCACCGGCTGGAGCGTCACGCCGCGCACGCATCGGTGCTGCATCGCGTACCGGAGCACGTCGCCGACCTCGTCGTCGTTGACGCCGCGCTGGATCGTCATGACCAGCGTCGTCGAGAGGCCGAGCGCGTCGAGCCTCTCGAGCGCGCGGTCGTGGACGCTGCGGAGGTCGGCACCTCGCAGCGTGCGCAGCGGCTCCTCGCGGAGCGAGTCGAGCTGGAGATAGACCTCGAAGCGCGGCGCGTAGGTCGCGAGACGCTCGGCGAAGCCGTCCTCGCGGGCGATCCGCAGGCCGTTGGTGTTGAGCATCAAGTGACGGATCGGTCGCCGCCGGCACGCGTCGAGCACCGCGAAGAGGTCCGGGTGCGTGGTGGGCTCGCCGCCCGAGACCTGCACCACGTCGGGCTCGGTCTCGTTGCTCACGATGCGATCGAGCATCCGCTCGATCGTCTCGAGCGAGCGGTGCGTGGTGCGCTCGGGACCGCTCGATGCGTAGCAGGTGGGGCAGCGCAGGTTGCAGTGATCGGTGATCTCGAGGATCGACACGCAGCCGTGCTGCTCGTGATCGGGGCAGATGCCGCAGTCGTAGGGGCAGCCGTGCTGGAAGGGCGTGTCGTACTTGGCGACCTGCTCGGGCGCCTTGAGGTAGAGCTCTCTCGCGCGTCGCCAGTACGCGGCGTCGTCGGCCAGGAGCACACGCTCGACGCCATGCGCGGGGCAGCGCTTCCAGAGGTAGACGCGGCCGTCCTCGATCAGCTCCTTGGCGTCGACGACGCGCAGGCAGGTCCCGCAGAGGGCGCGCGTGGCGGAGTAGAAGAGATAGGGGCGGGTGGGGTGGCTCATGGCGAGGCGCGTCAGGGCTGCGGGCTCGGGGAGGCGAGGGCGAGTCAGGGCTGCGGGCTCGGGGGAGGCGAGGGCACGTGTCGCCGCTCGCCCCGCAGATCGAGGCCTCCATGGGCGTCGATCCACCAGTGGAGCGCGAAGATCACCACGAAGGCGAGCGAGCTCCACTGATAGAACGTGAGGCCGAAGAGGCCGCGCGGCTCGGGGCGGATCCACTCGGTGACGAAGCGATAGACGAAGTAGGTGATCACGTACGCCTTCATGCGGTGCGTGGTGAGCAGCTCGCGCCGGCCCATCCAGAGCAGCACCACGAAGGCGAGCGCGTGGAAGGCGGCCTCGTAGAGTTGCGTGGGGTGGCGCGGCACGCCGTCGCCGAAGTCCACGGCCCACGGCACGTGCGCCTCGGCACCGAAGCAGCAGCCGCCCACGAAGCAGCCCACGCGGCCGATCGCGATCGAGGCCGCGACGGCGGGCGCGAACGAGTCACCCGTCTTGAGGCGGATGCCCGCCACGAGCTTTGCGATCTCCACGCCGAGGTAGCCGCCCACGAGGCCCCACGTGAGCGTGCGGCCATCGGTGATCCACACGAGGCCCGTGCGGGTGGCCTCCGGATCATCGAGCAGAAAGGGCAATTTCGCGCCGATGCCCGCGCCGATCAGCGCCCCGAGCGCGAGCGCGAGCTTCTGCGTGCGAGGCAACGCGAGCTGCGGTGCGAGCCGGCGTCGCACGAGCACGGCGACCACGATCGCCAGCACGGCGAGCAGGCTCTGGAGGGTGCGTCCGTCCATCGCGAGGCCGTCAGAGGTGTCCGCCCTCGGCGGCGATGCAGGCGATGAAGAGCAGCACGAGCAGGGCCAGGACGAGCAGACCGATGAGCACCATCACCGCGAGCATGGCCCCCACGGCCATCGCGATGCCGCCCACGATGCGCACGAGGGTGCTCTGCTCGCGCGATTCACCGCGCGTGGAGGTTCCGGCCTCGCTCGGTCGACGCATCCACATCATGAACGCGAGCGCGCCGATGACCGGCGTGCAGCCGAGGGCCGTGAGGATCGCGTAGCCGATGCCGCCCAGCACCGCGACGTCGATCACGACGATGACCATGACGGCGGCCGCGACGAGCGCCGCGAGGCTCCAGATCACGAAGTCGGGCTCGAGGCGCCCGGCCCTGGCCTGCGCGCCGGCCTCGCCCGCGATGCGCGGCGGCGCCACGCCTTGCTCGAAGCGCGGCCGTTGCTCGTAGGGCGGGAGCGCGCTCTGGCAGAGCCAGCACGTGCTGGCCTCGGGCGGTGTCGCGGCGCTGCAGTGCGGGCAGAGGCGCGGCGGTCGCGTGTCGGGGGCCGTGGGCGTGCTCATCACGTGCCTCCTTCGGCGTCGGCGCTCGGTGCCGCCGGCACGCGAGAGGCGCGATCCGCGTAGGCGCCCGCGAGCCGCCGCACCTCGCGCGCCACGTGATCGAGGGCGACCCCGACGATCGCGAGCGCGAGCACGAAGAGGATCGCCTGGTACAGAGGCACCGCGAGCGTGGGCCGATCCCGCAGCGCCGCGAGCGCCACGAAGAGATACGCCACGATCGTCGCGCACGTCGTGTAGCGCACGAGGCTCTGCGAGAAGCGCAGCACGCTCAGGCCGAGCAGCGGGAAGAAGATCACGACCAGCGGCGAGCTCGGACCATCGGCGACCACGAGCGCGATCGACGCGAGCACGAGGTCGACCGTGCTCGTGGCGTACTTGATCCACCACGGAAAGAAGCGGTTTCGGAGCGCGATGAGCACGCCCGAGGCCACGAGCACGCCCGTGAGCGCGAGCAGCGACATGAGCAGATGGAACGAGCCCTCGACGCCTTCCATGGCGGGGATCTGCACGGGGCCGAGCGCCACGCCGTAGCGGTTGAGGAGCTGCACGCCGTAGAAGCCGGCGATCCCCACGATGCGGATGAGGTTCGCGCGCTCCTCGCCGCGCAGCTCGGTCAGGCGTTGCGCGACGCGCCAGGCGCGCACTTCTTCGGAATCGACGGTGTCGCTCACGAACGCATCATGCGCGAGGAGCCCCGCGCGCGTATACGTGGACGCGCGGCGCTCGTTCCGAGGCGCCCCACTGCGAGGAACCGTGATGAGCACACGTGAATGGGGCCTGGGCCTCGTGATGCTGGCCGTTTCGTTCGGCGCGCGCGCGGCGCACGCACAGGAGATCGCGACCGACGCGGCGAGCAGCGAGCAGGTCGCGACCGCACCGAGCGAGACTCCGGCGCTGCTGCGCGTTGCGACGACGGGTCCGCAGGTGGAGACGTCGAGGGGCGTCGGCTGTGGCGAGGCTGCGCACACGCAGGCGGGCGCTTCGGTCGTGCGGGTGGAGTCGGGCACCGCGGTGGGCTCGGGCTTCGTCGCGCTCGACGCGAGCCACGTGGTCACCTCGTTCCGTCTCGTGCGCGATGGACACGGCACGCGCGTGGTCGATCACGAGGGCAACGCGCGGAGCGCGCGCGTGGTGGTCACCGCGCCCGACGACGATCTCGCGCTGCTCGTGCTCGCGAGCCCGCTCGACGTCGCGCCGCTCGCGCTCGCCGAGCCCGAGTCGCTCGCGGTGGGCATGCCGATCCTCGCGATCGGTCACCCGTACGTGCGCGGCCGCGATCGGCTCGCGCTCGGTCTTCGCGGCGAGGGTCTCTTCGAGCAGTCGCTCAGCGCGGGCGTGGTCAGCGCGCTCGGACCGCGCTCGCTCTCGACCGACGCGCAGCTCGCGAGCGGCAGCGTGGGCGGGCCGATCGTCGACTGCGAGGGTCACGTCGTCGGCGTCGTGTCGATCGCGACGGTCGGCATGATGGAGCGCATCTACGTGGGCGCCTCCACCGTGGCGATCGACGACCTCGCCTCGCGCGCGTCGAGCGACGAGGGCTACGGTGGCCGCATCTCGTTCACGTGGGGCCTCGGCATCGCGACGGCGTTCGAGGATCCGGGCTGGCCGATGGGCGCGTGGGGCCTCCTCGGCCTCGACGTCTACGACGTGTTCGTGCTCGCGGCGCGCCTCCACTATCTCCGCGGCGAGGACAACCCCACGGGCTCCGAGGTGCTCTCCACGCTCGATCAGCGCTACCGCGGCGACGCGTTCGTGGCGTGGCGTCAGCTCGTGACGTTCGGTCCGGGCATGGGCTTTCACTTCGAGCTCGGCGCAGGCGCGTCGGTCACGAGCCTCGAGCAGCGCACGCGCGCGGGCACCATCGACGACACGGGCACCGCGCCCGTGCTGCGCATCACCGAGACGAGCCGCCAGCGCTGGGCCGTGCGTCCCATGGTGGTCCTGAACGTGGAGGTGGGCCCGCTGATGATCGGCTACACGGTCGAGCTCGACATCGACACGGCGCTGAGCCGCTACCACGTGCAGCACCTCTTCGATCTCGGCGTGAGGTTCTGAGCGTCCCGCCGACGAGGCGACTCGGCGCGTCGAGCGGCATGGGCCCGGCTCGAACGCATCGGTGAGGGATCGATCCCTCACCGCGAAGGACGGAAGCGTCGGGCGAGGACCGTCGTGGGGTCGCGCTTGCCCAGCAAGGGCCCGTCGATCGCCGACGAGCACACGATCTCTCTCGCCGCAGCCCGTCGTGCTCGCCTGATCTCGTGCGGGCACGCACGCTGCAAAGGGGTGGGGCATGGAACGCGACGCACCCATCCCCCCTGATGCGCCCGCCAGGTGCGCGCGCCTCTTGGCCATGGCGCTCGCGCTCTCGGCGAGCGCGACCGGCACCGCCTACGCCCGCCCGAGCGCGCCCTCGATCCTCTGCGAGACCTACCCGGACGCGCCTCAGTGCTCGGGCTCGCTCGGCACCTGCGCGACCTGCCACACCTCGACGTGGCCGCCCGCGTGGAACCCCTACGGCGCGGCGCTGATCGGAGCCGTCGGCGAGGGGACCTTCGAGCACGCCCTTCCCACGGCGCTGCGCTCTCTCGACGACGCCGACAGCGACGCCGACGGAGTCGCGAACGCCGACGAGCTCCTGCTCGGCACCAACCCCGGCGATGCCGACGATGCGTGGCCCTGGTGCGCACCAACAGCTCCGAGCGGCGCGCTGCCGGTGGCCGAGGGCTTCGACTTCGAGCGGGCGCTCCGGCGCGTCGCGATCGTCTACTGCGGTCGGCAGCCGACGTACGA
The DNA here is from genome assembly GCA_019694315.1 of Sandaracinaceae bacterium. Taxonomy (GTDB): domain Bacteria; phylum Myxococcota_A; class Polyangia; order Polyangiales; family Sandaracinaceae; genus JAFLCL01. The sequence goes on along the minus strand of JAIBCE010000132.1, from coordinate 6,196 downwards.
CGAGCTCCAGACGTTCCGAGCCGGCGCGCCGTCTCCCGAGGTGCAGTACGAGCGCCTCCACGCCACGGTGGAGCTCTGTCTGGGCTCGCGCGCGTGGCGCGTGACCGGTCTGCGGCGCCTCGTCGACGCGCGGATCCGACCCATCGGCGCGGTGGGCGCGGACTCGCCCGTAGACATCGTGATCGGCGACTACGAGTGGGACTACCGCCTGTTCCGCTACGTGATGACCGACGATCGCGACGTCCGCGACCTGCTCCTGGCCGACTACCACGTGACCGAGTCCGCCGACGGCACGCTCAGCCGGGTCGAGGGGCTCGTGACGCGCCGCGACACGACGGGTCAGCCGCTCGAGCCGGAGCGCCGCGCGGGGATGATCACGACCTCGTGGTTCTTCTCCATCAACACCATGTTCAGCGCGCTGCCGCGCACCACCGCCGCGCAGGCGTACCGCGCGTGGCTCGGCATGGACATCGCGCGACAGGAGGGCATCGATCCCGTCGCCGGTGAGCCGCGCGACGTCGACCACCGCGGCGTTACCGAGGCTCAGTGCGCGGCGTGCCACTCGACGCTCGATCCGCTGAGCTACGCGTTCGCATCGTTCGAGGGCATCCGCGGGCCGCGCACGGGCGCCTACGACGCGAGCCGACCCTCGCGCCTCATCCCCGGCTGGAGCGCGCCCGACACGTACTTGCTCGGCGAGCAGGTGACCGACGTGCGGGCGTGGGCGGAGCGCGCGGTGACGACCGAGGCCTTCGCGCGGAACCTCGCGCTCATGCTCTTCCGTGATGCGCTCGGTCGAGAGCCCACGCCGAGCGAGCTCGCCGAGCTGCGCGTCGTGTGGCGCGCGCTCGAGCGCGACGGCTGGTCTGCGAACCGCATGGTCCATCGCATCGTCGACACGCGCGCCTTCGGAGGTGCCTCGTGAGCACGCACGCACGGAACGTCCTCGCGGTGCTCGCGCCGAGCGCGCTGCTCGCGCTCCTCTGCGGGTGCGGAGCCGAAGAGAGCTTCCTGCCGCCAGTCCTGCCGCGGAGCACGCCGGTCGAGCTACCCCCTCCGCACGAGGTCGCGTGCGAGACGGCCACGCCGCCCACGCCCGAGACGCTCATCTGGAAGCGCGCGGATCCGCTCGCGGCCGATGTCGCGCTCGCGCTCTCCCTCGAGCCAGACACCATGTGCCTCGAGCTCGGCGTCCTGCCGTGCGTGGAGGCCGAGCACGTCGCCCTGGGCGGGAGCGACCCGCTCGGGACAGGCCTCTACACACCGCCGGCGCGACCTGGGCTCACCACGCCCAACGCCGTCGATCGGCTGGTGTTGGCGGCGTGCGCGGAGCGCGTCGATCGCGACGCGACGGGGCCGGCCGTGGTGCTCACCGAGACCGACCTCGCCGCGGCCTCGCTCGATCCCGACGACGCCACCACCCGCGCCGCCATGGAGGCGGACGCGCGCTCGCTCCACCGACGCCTGCTCGCGCGCGATCCGAGCAGCGACGAGCTGACGCTGCTCATCGACCTCGCGCGCCCCGCCGACGGCCTCACGCCCACCGCGCGGGAGTGGGCGACGCTCACGTGCTTCGCGATCGGCACGCGCACCGACAACTTGTTCTTCTAGAGCACCGACTCGTTCGAGTTGCTGCTCTGGTCCGTGTGTTCCGCCCCGCTCGCTCCACTCCCGAGGCAAGCCATGACCCGCTCGTTCTCCTCGTCTGGTCGTCGATCGTTTCTTCGAGGCGCCGCTGCGGCCGGCACCGCGCTGGCCCTCGGGCCGAGCTTCGCGAGCCGCGCCCGCGCGGACACCGTCGCGCCGCGCCTGCTCTTCGTGATCGGCGCCTCGGGTGGCGCCAGCATCATCGACTCGTTCTTGCCGCTGCCCGCCACACAGGCGAGCGGTCCGAGCCCGAACGAGCTCATCGCGTATCCGGACGTCGCGCTCACGCAGCTGCCCGGCTCCGCGTTCCGCGTGGTGAAGAACCTCGACAACCTCGGGGTCGGCGGCTCACCGCTGTTCCGCTGCACCTTCGAGCACTCCGAGCTGGTGCGCGCCCACGGGCAGGACATGCTCGTCGCGACCGTTCAGAACACGAGCGTCAACCACGTCGTCGCGCAGAGCCGCGCGATGAACGGCGCGGGCATCGACGGCGGTCGCACGATCCTCGAGGCCGCGGCGATGACCCACGGCGAGGGCATGATCCTGCCGGCGGTGAACCTCGCGTCGGGCGGCTACCTCGAGCCCGGCACCCACGCCGCCGTTCCCGACTGGGCGCGGGCGGAGATCGTCAACGATCCGATCCGCTTCGCGGCGAGCACGGACGGCTCGCGCGGCCTCTTTCCGACCGGTGACCGACGCATGCCGCGCGCGGGCCTGCTCGCGCGCGCACGCGCCACGCGAGAGCAGCTCGAGGACCTCTCGCCGCTCGCGATGCGCACGAGCCCGATGCGCTCGCGCTACCTCGAGCTGCGTCGCACGCTCCAGCCGCGCATGGAGGCGGCCGACCTGATCGACAGCCTCATGCTCGTGTCGTCGGGCTTCGATCTCGCGGCGTACGGCCTCTCGCCGTCTCCGGCGATCGAGGAGATGGGCCTCCTGGACGTGTTCCCGCACCTCCTCGAGGATCGCTTCCAGGCGCAGACCTGCCTCGCGTACCTCCTCGCGCGCGAGGGCCTCTCGGCGGCGATCGCGTGGGGCCCGGGCTTCGCGCCGTCGTTCCTCGCCGACGGCACGATCACCGACACGCCGATCTCGTTCGACTTCAGCCACAACGATCACGTCACGACGCAGAACGTCATGTGGGCGCGCGTCGCGAGCCAGGTGGACGCGCTCGCGCGCCTGCTCAAGGCGACCCCCACGAGCGACGGAACGCTGTGGGATCGCAGCCTCGTCTACGTGGCGACCGACTTCGGCCGCGACCGCACGCGTCCGGCGGGCGCGACCGGTGGCTTCGGCACGGGGCATCACCTCTCGAACGGCAACGTGTTTCTCTCGCCGCTCCTGCGAGGCAACACGGTGCTCGGCGGCGTGGCCACGGACACGGCGCTCACCGACGGCTGGGACCCGACGACCGGTGCGCGCACGCCGGGCCGGAACGACATCCGCGAGGGTCACCTCTACAGCATCGTGGCGTCGGCGCTCGGCATCGACTTCCCCAACCGCCTCGACGTGCGCGCCGCGGTGCGCTGAAGCTGGCCCGCCGGTGATACGCTCGCGCAGTGCGCGCGACGGTCGCGGTCCTGCTCGTGTCCGCTGCAACGATGGGCTGCAGCCAGCCGTGTCCTGTCTTCCGCCCCACTGCGCGAGACGAGGTCGTGCTCTACGAGATGACCGACGAGGCGCAGGACTTGTTCTGCCGTGAGCAGGCGACCTACGTCTACAACTACGCGCGGCGCGAGGACTTCGAGCGAGCCAAGTGCCTTCGAGAGGCCCTCGGAGGAGGGGCGTGGTGGGAGGAGTACGCCATCGAGGTGACCGACGTCAGCACTTGCACGGAGTACGTGGATCGATGTCTCGCGTCGCGGCCGCACTGGCAGTGGGTGTACTCGTGTGAGATCCCGGCGCCTCCATTCGTCGATCCCGCGGAGTCCTCGCTCACGGTCGGCGAGCGACGCGAGTGTGTGACGCATACGGTCTGCGTCGAGTGGCCGATCCTCTCGCGTGAGCTCGACTGCTCTCTCTTCGGCGACGAGGAGCGCCTCGCTGAGATCTTCCGCCGAGCGTCGGATGATCATGTCTGCCGCGTGCCCGTCTCGATCTGAGCGCTCGTGGACCCGGCCGTCTCGGGCGCCCGTTCGAGCGATCCTCTGGCGTCGCGCGCCACGATTGCTGGCACCCTCGGGCGGTGATGCGAGGAACGACGTTCGCGAGGCTTCCTGGTGAGATCGCCGCGATCGCGGCGAACCGAGACGTCGTCGTCGCCAGCGTCGTGGGGGGCGACACGCACGTGCTCGATCGCACGTCGGGCTGGCTCGTGCGCGTGCTCGTCGGCGAGTGGGCGAGTCAGATCGTGATCGACGCAGACGCGCTCCATCTCGTCAGCGGCGCGCGCGGCGCGGTCACCTCGTTCGCGCTCGCCGATGGTGCGAAGCGTCCTTCGTCGCTCGTCGACGAGGTGCACTCGATCCGTCGCTGGTCGAGCGCCACCGAGAGCGGCTTCGTCCACGCGCGACGCCTGCTCCCTGCGCTCACGTACGACCGCACGCTCGAGCAGCTCGCGAGCTTCGGCCTGCGCCGACGCCTCGACGCGTTCGACGTGCGCGGGACGACGGTCGTCGCGGCGTACGCCGATGGCATGCGACGCGCGGGCCCGGTGCGCGTCTTCGACTGCCTCACGGGCAAGAAGCGCCGCGCGAGCGTCGAGGGACACACCGCGCCCGTGCTCACCGTGTGCCTCGACGAAGCGGGTCTCGTCACGGGTGGGCTCGACGCGACGCTCCGCGCCTACGACGCAGGCTTCGACTTCGTGCGCAGCGCGAGGCTCCCTGGAGGGGACTACGCTCGCCGCGTCATCGTCGACCCCGAGAGCCCGCGCGTGCTCCACGTCGTCGCGCCCCAGGCCGTCTTGCGGCTCGATCGCGACACGCTCGAGGTGATCGACCGCGTGCCCGTCGAGAGCGGCTACGCAGCCTTCCACGCCGACGCGCAGGGTCGCTTCGTCGGTGTCGGCCGCGAGGTGATCGCGCTCGACGTCGCACCGGCGAAGCACACCCTGCGTGACGGCACGGAGGTGCCCGACGTGAGCGCGAGCTACGAGCGAGACGGCTTCTTCGACAAGGACGCCCAGGGCTGGTGCGCGACGTACGTCACCGTCCAACAGCACGGCGCGCGCGTCTCGGTCCGCGAGCTCTACGACGAGAACGGCTCGACGCGCTCGCAGACGACACGGGAAGGCCGCATCGACCGCGTCGAAGGCGACGTCGTTCACCTCGAGATGGACTCGGGCCCCCCGCTCCGCTTCGACCTCACCACGCGCACGTTGTCGAGGTGAGCTCGTCGACGGGCGAAGGCACGCCGCGTCGCTGACGAGCTGTCGCTCTCACGTCCGCCATCGCCCACGTCGGCGATCACCGTCCTCCACGGCGAAGTGGCTGCCGCGCGGCGCGAATCTGGGTAAGGTCGCCACTCCTCTCGCTCCGGAGTCAGCACCATGGCCCTCGTCAGCCTCGAGATCACCAAGGACATCGCGCTCGTCCGCATGGACGACGGCAAGGCCAATGCCCTCTCGTACGCGATGATGGACGAGCTCGACGCGGCCCTCGATCGCGCGACCAAGGAGGCCAAGGCGGTCGTCCTGGCCGGGCGCACGGGCAAGTTCTGCGCGGGCTTCGATCTCAAGACGATGATGTCCGGCGTCTCGCAGGCGCAGGCCCTCGTCACGCGGGGCGCGCACCTGCTCATGCGGCTCTACATGCACCCGCAGCCGCTCGTCATCGCGTGCACGGGCCACGCGCTCGCGGGCGGCTCGCTCGTGCTGCTCACGGGCGACTACCGCGTGGCCGCGCAGGGCGCGTTCAAGATCGGCCTCAACGAGGTGCAGATCGGCATGCCCGTGCCCGTGCTCGCGATGGAGCTCGCGCGCGATCGGCTCGACCCGCGCTTCTTCGTGCGCTCCACGCTCTTTGCCGAGGTGGTCGATCCGAACGCGGCGCTCTTCGCAGGCTGGGTCGACGAGGTGGTCGACGAGGAGGGCGTGCTCGAGCGCGCGCAGGCCGAGGCAGCTCGGCTCGCGGCCCTGCCCGCGAACGCCTTCAACCTCACCAAGACGATCATGCGCGAGCGCACCGTGAAGTACGTGAACGCGATGCTCGTCGAGGACATGGCGCGTCTCCTGCCGCCCAAGGCCTGAGCACGGCGCGTACGCGAAACGCCCTCCGGAGAGGGCGATCCACGCGATCGGTCCTCGGTGCGGGCCCCGTCGTGTGGAGGCGCGTGTGCACGGCTCGTACACGCGGGATCGTCGTTGCGATCGCGTGGGTGCGTGGTAGCGACCGGCCGATCGCAAGGAGATGGCCATGGCTCGCTCGTCCTCGCTCGCGCTCGTGCTCACGACCCTCGCGCTCGGCTCCACCCCCTTCGGGGCGGGCTGCGTCGGGGAGCCTGGAGACGGCGCGGTGGCGGAGCCGTTCGGCCTCGAGGGTCGTGAGGCCACGCTCCGCTTCGACGCCGACTGGACGAGCCGCGTCGAGGGGAGCCTCGTCGAGGGTGG
>JAIBCE010000131.1 GCA_019694315.1 Sandaracinaceae bacterium | reverse complement strand
CCGAGGCGAAGGACGTCGAGGCTCGCCACGCCGCAGCCACCCACGCGCAGCGCCCACGCGACGAGCTCGGCGCCGCCGCCGTCGCGATCTGCGCTCGCCGGCAAGGAGCCGAGGAGAGCCGCCTCGAGGATCACCGCCCCGAGCCCGAGCTCCACGCCGAGCCTCGCCGCCAGCGCCGGACCTGGCAGGAGATCGACCGTGCCCACGGCCGCGAGCGAGACGGCCGCGTCGACGTGCACGATGCCCGCGCCCTCGGTGCGCGACGGCGTCATGTGCAGGAGGACCTCGTCCTCCGGGAGATCGACGAGGAGGGCGACGACGAGCGCGAGCTCCGCGTCGATGGCGCGACAGTCGCCGCCCTCGATCTGCAGCGCGCGCACACCGAGCGCGTGACCGTCGAGGTCGCTCAGCGTGAGGCGGACCTCGTGCTGGCCATCGTGCGAAGACTCCTCTGCGCGGATCACGACCTCGGCGGGCTCGACGAAGGCCTCTCGACCCAGCTGCGCGGCGACCAGCCTCGCCAGCGCGGCGGGCTCGAGACACGCGGGCGCAGCGGCCCCGTCGTAGCGTGCGCGCACGTGAGGACGCTCTTGCGCACGCGCTCCGCTCGGCAACGCGAGGAGGCCCGAGGCGAGCACGATCGCGAGGGCGCAGCCGGAGCGCACACGCGTGCGCATCACGCGGCCCGCATCGGGCCACGAGAGGGATCGCGACGTATCGAGCCGCGGCAGCATGCAGCGAGACTGTTCACTCGCACCGGTGCGGGTCAACCCAGCACCGTGCCGTGCGACGCGGCGGTGCGTTCAGTCGCAGCGGCACACACGATCACACTCGTAGTCGCCGGCCCACGCACCCAGGACGACGCGCACGGGGGCGCGCGGATCGAGTGGCGGCTCGACCACTTCCTCCAACTCATTGGCGCATGGGCGGTGTGTGCGGCGAACGAGCTCGTCTCGATCGACGTGCACCGCGAGCGGCCCCTCGAGGGCGACCCGCGCGGAGAAGCGCCCGTCGGCGCGCGTGCGCACGCGAGCATCGCCGACGCGCACGAGCACGCCCGCGACCGGTCGCTGGTTCACGAGCAGTCGCCCGAGGATCCGCCTCGGCGGCGCGGGCGGGTCGAAGGTGCCGAGGGACCGCGCCTCGAGCGCGCCGCTGGCGTCGACGCGCACGAGCACGTCGTGTCCTCCGAGCGCGCGGGGCGCGACGAGCACGCGAGTGCGCGGTCGATAGAGCAGGCGGGCGCTCGGTGCGCCGATGGACGCGCGACCGCGGAGGGCGCCCGAGCTGGGATCGAAGACCGACACCACGCCTTGCTCGCTCACGAGCACGAGGGCCTCCGACGCCGGGAGACTGGCGTCGGGGGGCAGGCGCGACAGCCGCTGTTCGGTGCCGCTCGCGTCGCGCACCACGACGGCGCGGCCGTCGCGATAGGCCACGCGATCGCCGAGCACGGCGAGCAGCTCACCGTGCGGCACGTCGCGGAGCAGCGCGCCGGTGCTGGGATCGACGAAGGCGAGCGAGTCTCCACCGACGAGCACGGTCGATCCCGCCCAGGCCACGTAGCTCGCGCCGTAGAAGACACCGCGCGAGACGCGCGAGAGCGCTCGTCCGCTGGCGTCCCATACCTGCAAGAAGCCCTCGCGATCCCAGCCTGCGACGCGTCCATCGCCCGCGAGCGCGAGGCGACCCTGGCTCACCCAGGGCTGGTAGGCGACGTGGAAGATCTCGTGGCCATCGCCGGCGTCGATCACGTGGAGGCCGCTCCCATCGACCCACGCGACGCGCGTGTCGCTCGCGACGAGCTCGCCCTCGAAGAGCACCGCGGTCGACACCGCCACCCGCCAGAGCTCACGCCCATCGGCGATCGCGACGCACGTGAGCGTCGCCGGATCGCGGAACGTGATCACGCGGTCGCCCGAGAGCCACGGGCGCACGGTGAGATCGAAGGTCTCGCTCACGTTGCGCATCCCCGCCGTGGGCAAGACGAGGCCTGGCATGCGCCGCACCTCGGTGCCGTCGCTCGCGCGGAGGACGAGGATCTCCTGCGACACGGCGTCAGCGTCCCGCTCGAGGAGCACCCACGCAGCGCTCGCGTCGGCGAGTCGGAACACGGCGCCCGGAGGCTCCACGGGATCGCGTCGATAGACGACGTGCGGCGTCTGCGCCTCGGCGCGCGCGACGATCGCCACGAGCCACACGACGAGCCACACGACGCGCTCCGCCAACACGCTCATCGTCCGAGCGTGCCACGCGCGGCAAGATCGGGGGGCCGTGGTGGGATCGGTGAGAGGCACGTGTCAGAAACGGGGCGGACGACCTACTCAGTAGCGACGAGAGGATCTCGTCGTCGTGTCGGGAGGCGGCTCGGGAGTCGTCGTCCCCCCGCCCGTCGTTCCGCCGCCCGTCGTTCCCCCGCCCGAGGTGGAGCGAGGACGCGGACGACGGCGCTGCCTTCCCCCATCGAGTCCCGCGTCTTGCGCGAGTGGAGGTCCCGCGTCGGGCTCCGCCTCGGGCTCGGGCTCGGGCGGATGCTGCGCAGGCCGCCACGCCGTGGTGTCGTGGCACGACGCGCAGTGCGTGCCGAACGAGTGGTGCGCCTCGAACGCACCGGCCTCGTCGTCGGCGTGACAGTCGACACACTGCGACGGCGTGTCCTCGAAGCGCGGCGGCTCGTCGGGCGACGGGCTCGCGTGACAGTCGGTGCACTCGGCCTCGGCGTGAGCGCCCGCGAGCGCCCACGGGTGATCGAGCAGCTCGGGGCGCCACGCGCGCTGGGTGTGGCAGATGGCGCACGTCTCGGGCCGCACGCCTTCGTGCGGAGGATCCACCGCCCGCGCGTAGTCCTCGCGATGACAGCGCACGCAGCGCAGGGGATCCTCGTGGGCGCCCCTGTGCTCGCTCGGATCGCCAGCGCAGCCCGCGAGCGTCGTGACCACGAGCGCCGTGACCACGAGCGCCGTGACCACGAGCGCGGAGACGACGACGAACGTGGGCGACGCGACGAGGCGCGTGAGGGGCGCGGCAACCGAGTGTGCGCGCGCGCCGCGAGCGGAGTTGCTTCGTCGCATCAGAAGCGCTCCTCGTGGTAGGCGAGATCGAGCTCGCGACACACGGCTCGGATCTTCGCGCCGAGGCCCGGTGGCCCACAGAAGAAGACGTCGACGCGCGCAGGCGCGTGGCGATCGTGGATCTCTCGGAGCATGCGCCTCCAGTCGGGCGCGCCCAGCTTCGTCTGCGTGCGCAGGCCCGTCACGAGATCGGACGCGCCCTCGTCGTGCGAGACCACACGCGCGGCCTCGAGCGCGGTCGCGGTGGCACCTGCCTGGCCCGCCGTCATGTAGAGCCCGAGATCGAAGAGCCGCTCGGTGTCGCGGCGCTCCACGTCGGCGAGGACGTCGGCGAACCACTCGAACGAGTACTGATCGCGGTTGAGCCACACGAAGTAGCCCTTCTCGAGCTTGGCCGCCCGCTCGGTGCCGGCCCGTCGCAGAAAGCTCGAGAGCACGCTCGCGAACGGCGTGACGCCGATGCCCGCGCCCACGAGCACCGCGTGCCGCGAGCGGAAGAGGTGCGCCGTGGGCGAGCCGTACGGGCCATCGAGGTGCACGACCAGCGCGGCGCTCGCGGGCGCGCGCTCGCGCTGCTCGACATGCGCGCGGAGGGCCTTGGTCCAGTTGCCGAGCGAGCGCACGTGCACCGTCAGCGAGTCGTCCTCGGGCGGGCTGCTGATCGTGAACGGATGCCACTCGTGCTTGGCGATCGCGGGCACGTTGAGGAAGAGGTAGTCGCCCGGCTCGAAGTGAAAGCCCGCGGGCTTCTCGATCACGAGCTCGGTCACCCCCGAGCGCAAGGCCCGCGCTTCGGACGCGATGGTCGCCACCCCTCGACGGCGCGCGCGCACGAGCTGCTCGACGAGCAGGCCGAAGACCGGCAGGCCGAGCCACACGAGCGAGCGAGGCTCGTGCACCACGGCGGCGAGGAGCCACACGCCGTAGAAGAGGTGGCTCTGGAAGAAGAGCTCGAAGCGCTGCGAGCGCCGCACGCGCTCCACCGCGCCCACGCCGATCGCGACGAAGGCCACGCCGAGCACGAGCCCCGTGAGGCCGCGACGCGTCGTCGTCAGCATCGAGACGAGCGAGCCCTCGGGGTGCCCGAGCCAGTGCGCGCCGAGATAGGCCAGCGTGTGCACGAGCGCCAACACGAAGGCCGCGCGCGCCGCGATCGCATGGAAGTCGATCCCTTGATCGAGCGGCACGAGGCGCGCGAGACCGAGCGCACGCAGGCGCGTCACCAGCCGACGCAGCACCGGCAGGAGCAGGAGCGCCACGTTCATGCTCACGGCGTGGCCGGTGGCGCTGCCCACGGCCATCCACGGGTCGGCCTCGGATGCGGCGAAGGTCCCGCCGAGCACGACCACGTTCGCGAACACCCAGATCGCGAGCACCACGATCGCAGCGAGGTGGTTCGACGCGTAGCGGCTCACGCGCGTGCCGAGCGAGGGCGGTGTCCTGGGCTCGAGGCGCGCGAGGATGTCCTCGCTCGGGACGATCCAGAGGGCCTCCGAGCGCGTCATGCGCTCGAGAATCTCCGGGTGCGCGCGCGCGACGGCCTCGAGCTCTTCGAAGGAGATCGCGCCGTCACGATCGGTGTCGGCCTTCCACAAGAGGCGCTTGGCGAGCTCCTCGGCGCTCGATCCGTCGTGGGGCACGACCTCGCTCTCGGCGAGGCTGAGCGCGATCATGCGCGTGAGCTCGACACGATCGATGCGCCCGTCGTCGTCGTGATCGTGCAGGCGAAACGCGAAGCGGAGCTTGTCTTGGTCGCTGCCGAGGACGAGGCGCTGCACGCCGTCGAGGAAGTCGTCGTAGCGAACGACGCCGTCCTTGTCGCGATCGAAGCGCGCCAGCAGTCGCTCGGCGAGGTAGCGGCTCTTGAGCCCGAGCGCGCGCTGGAGGTCCGCCGCGTCGATCGCGAGATCTGTCCCGGCGTGCTGGCGGAACGCGCGCTGGAGGCCCGTCCACAGACGCTGATCCACGAAGGCCGCGCGCGACTCGGTCGTCACCTCGCGCGGGGGTCGCGGCGCTCGCTCAGCCTGCTCCGGAGGCGCCTCGCGCGGTTCGACGGGAAGCTCGGTCACGGATCGCGGCTCTACCATCGGCCGACCACGCATGCCTCTGCGCATGGTGTTGCGCACGCGCCCACGATCGCCCCGTTCCTCGCGCTCGTGGCATGCTGATCGCTCGCATCGGAGGGCGCCGTGTCGTCGTCGCGCACGTTCGGTTGGGCGATCGCTGGGCTCGCGGTGAGCCCCTTCCTCGAGTACGCGTGGCACGCTTGGATCGCGCACGGCAAGGGGCGCCATCCCACCCGCGTGGCGCACCTCGAACACCACCGCACCGCGCACACCGAGGGCGATCCGTGGGCAGAGATCCGCGAGAACGCGCCGCGCATCGTCGGCACCGCGGCCGCCGTGGCGGTCGTGCTCACACCGTTCGTGGGCGCCTCGCGCGCGCTCGGGCTCGCGACCGGCTTGGGCGCTGGCTACGTCGCGATCACGCTCTCGCACAACCGCATGCACGAGCGCGGCCCACGCACCCCCTTCGAGGACGCGCTCTGGCGCGCGCACTTCCACCACCACTACGCCGATCCCACGGTCGACTTCGGGCTCACGTCGCTCGTCTTCGATCGCCTGCTCGGAACGGCCGTCGATCCGGAGCGCGTCGTGATCCGCGTCGAGCGCGCACCGTCGTGGTGGGCTCGCGACCGGGCCGCGGGCGAGCGGGCGCGCATTCACGTCGAGGGGTGACGCTCGCGCGCAGAGAGCCTCGAATCGCACGAGGACTGGAGGCGGTGGGAGTCGAACCCACAGAGGGACCAGGTTTTAAGCCCGGCGCGTTTGCCGTTTCGCCACGCCTCCCAGGCGAACCAATCTCGCATCGCGATCCGCGAGGGTCAACGAACGCCCCCGCTGCGTGCCTCGACGCACCGCGACGGCGACTCACGACGCGCCCAGCGTCAGCGCACCCCGCGATGCCCGCGTCGCTGTGACAGACGACACACACGAGGTGACGCGCGACTGACGGACGCACCTGTGACCTCACCGATTCGGGCATGCACCCGACTCGGATCGCACCGTCCTCGGCTACGATCGAGCCATGGTCGAGGTTCGTGTGCGAGGTGCGCTCGTCACGCGACAGCGCACGTACATGGAGCAGCTCGCCGGACCGGCGCACGTCGCCGCTGCCGTGAACGCGTTGCCCCCCGACCGGCGACACCTCTACGACGAGGCCACCCTCCTCAGCTGGGTTCCGCAGGGCACCGTCCGCGACGTCACGCGCGGCGTCGCGGAGCGCCTCGGCATCAGCGGCGTGGAGCTCGCGGAGCGGGTGGTCGACGCGTCGGTCTACGATCTCTGCCGAGGCCCGTGGAACATCCTGCTCCGCATGACCGACGACGAGGCCCTCATCTCGCGCGCAGCGGCGATCTTCGCCCGGGCCTTCGACGCAGGCCGTCTCCGAGTCACACGCGAGGGTCCGGGCATCTTCGATGTGGTGCTGAATGGCTGGCCCGGCGTCGACGACATGGACCTCGCTTCCATCTCCGCGGGCATCAAGGCGACGCTGCGTTCGGTGGGCAGATCCGCGCGCGTCGACCGCACACGAACGCCCGACGGCGTGTGCTATCGCGTCCTCGTGCTCTGATCGGAGCGGCCGAGGACGCGCGTGCAGAGCGCGCCCGTCAGAGGTACCGGATCGGCGTGGCCGGGCGCAGGAGCTCACGGATCCGTGGGCCCGGGAGCAGCTGACGGAGCACACGCCCCCGCGCACCTTCGGCCCAGTCCACGATCGACCAGCTCGTCCCTCCAACCTCGCGCGTCACCGCGGTGCAGACGCGCGTCTCTCCCGTCACCGCCCACGAAGCGCGCGCCGCACGCGCCGGGCCCTCTTCGCCGGCCGCGACGCGAGCCCCGGAGCCTCGGAGCGTGCATGCTCGCCGCGTGCGACCCGCCCACGTCCTCGGCCCGCTCCATCGGCTGCGCGGGATGCGCGTGTCCAACGTCTTCCTCCTCGACGGCGGCCCGGGCGATCGCTTCCTCATCGACACGGGGCACGTGCTCGAGCGACCACTCTTGCTCGCGGGCCTGCGCGCCTCGGGGCTCTCGCCGCGCGAGCTCACGGGTGTGCTGCTCACGCACTGCCACTCCGATCATGCGGGCAACGCTGCGTACCTGCGCCGCACGTTCGGCGTGCCGATCATCGCGCACCGCCGAGACGCCGCGATCCTCGAGGGATTCGAGGCGGCCCCGTCCCTCGTGAGCCGCACGGGCGATCCCTTCGCGCGGCTCTTCTGCGCAATCGAGAACCGCACGCGCACCCGCGTCGTCGTCGATCGCGCCCTCGAGGGCGGCGAGTCGATCGCGGGCCTCGAGGTGCACCACGTCCCCGGTCACACGCGCGGCTCCATCCTCTTCCGACACGTCGCCACGGCGAGCCTGCTCTCGGGCGACGCGCTGCTCGCCGCGGTCCCACCGCTCACGATCGTGCAGCGCATGTGCTTGCCGCACCCCGACTACGCGATCTCGCTCGACGACGCGCTCGCCTCGCTGCGCGCCTTCCTCGCGAAGGATCTCCCGTTCGAGAACCTCCTCGCAGGCCACGGCCGTCCGATCCTCGGAGGCGCGCGCGCACGCGCGTCCGAGCTGCTCTGCGCAGCGTGATCGCATCGACCACCCCCAACCGGCCGGTGCAGCTCGGCCCGCGGTCTCACGTGTCGAAGAGGTGTCCCTCCACCTCGTGCGTCTTCACGAATGGCACGCCGAGCTCGGCGAGGAGCGCTCGACCGAGCGTGCCGCTCTTCAGCTGGAACGAGCCCCCTTCGAGCCTTCCCTTGAGCCCGACAAAGGGCGCCCCGTCGAGCTGACTCTGGATCACCCCCAGCCGCCGCAGCTTCGGCGCAGAGGCGAGATCCACGAGCGAGCCGATGCGATGCGCCGCGGTGAGGTGGATCGTCTCGAGCGCACGACACTCGCTCAGCGCGCCGAGTCGCTCCATGCCGGCGGGGTGATCCACGCGGAGATACGAGAGCCTCGGCATCCGCTCGATCCCTCTGAGCGTCTTCAGCGCGCTCGGCTTGAAGACGAGCAACCGCTCGACGCTCTCGCAGGCGGGCAAGCACGTGATCTTCGCGCTGCGGAGCGCGAGCTCTCTCAGGCGCGGCGGGCCCGAGGCCCACGACGCGTCCTCTGCCCCCGTCCACGCGAGCGTCTCGAGCGCGCCGAGCGAGGCCTCTCCCCCCGACACGCGCGGCGCTTCCAGATCGATCGAGGAGATCCGCGAGCCGTGGGGCAGCGCCGCGAGAGAGACGTCCTTCGCCTTGCGGATCGAGAGCCGTCGCACCGAGCGCGGGAGGTGCGCGAGACCCTTCCATTCCGCGCGGCCAGCGCCGAGGACCACGAAGGGCACCCCCTCGAGGTGTGCGAGCACCTCCAGCGGAACGCCGTTGCCGAGCTCCACGACGAAGCGTGATGCACGGCCCGCGAGCCACGTCGCGAGGCTCTCGAGCTCCTTGGCCGACGGCGCCGCGCCGATCCGCAAGAGCCCCGCGCTCACCTTCGCCCCCGAGGCCTTGCCGAGCTCCACGATGTTCGGCGCGAAGATCGTGGCGTACCGGGGGACCTCCACACGCACGCTGTCCGGCAACGACGCCGCCTCCACGCTCGAAGACGGCCCGACCGCCGGCGTGTCCGACCTCGATCCGGGCCTCGCCTCGGCCCGCGATCCGGCCTTCGAATCGGCCTTCGCCTCGGCCTTCGACTGGGGCTTGGCCACTGGCTTCGCGCTCGGCTTCGACTTCGACTTCGACGTGGCTCGCCAGGTCGCGTGCGCGGCGTTCAGCGCGTCGAGGAGCGCATGGTCCTCGCTGCCAGTCGCCCCTCCTTGCGAGAAGCTCGCGACGAGCTCGGTGGTGCCATGCCGGTACACCGCGCCGTCGTCGTCGCAGAACAGCGTGAGGTCGTATCGAGTCACCTCTGCCGCCCTCACCTCGAACCGTGTCAGCAGCGACAGCCCGTCCGGTCCATCCGCGAGAGCCTGATCGAGCAGTGGCCCGACCTGCGCGCGCCAGAGCGCCTCGCGCGCGCCGCCCTTCGGAAGAGGCACGAGATGAAACCGCAGCACCTCTTCGCGGCGACTCTCTACCGACCGGCGCACCGGCTTGCCGTGACCGGCCCCGCGCTTCGTCGTCATCGGCGCGAGACTACGACACGAGCCCCACCGCGTGTCACGCCAGCGAGAGCACGGCGCGCGCGATCATCGCCACGAGCGCCAGGCTCGAGAGCACGAAGAGCCCGAAGCGCACCTCGATCTTGTTCACCACTGCCTGGAAGATCGAGTGCACCACCCGGAGCGCCACGTAGGCCCACGCGAGCGCTGCATCGGTGCCGGCATCCGTCGACACGAGCGCGAGCACGGTCGCCACCGGATAGAACACCGTCGGTTGCTCCATGAGGTGGTTGTAGTTGTCGGCCTTCCAGCGCACGCGCGGCGGCAGCGTGGCCATCTGCTCTCCCCGCGGCGCATCGGGATCAGGCTTCATCCGCGCCGCGCGCATCGCGGGCAAGCGCGTCGCGTACATCCACGCCCACATCACCATCGTCCACGCCGCGAGCGCGACGACGGGCCGGAGCAGCTCTTGATGAACGTCCATCGAGGGCAGCGTACGCCGAACGCTCGACCTCACGACACCAGCGACCGCGGACGTTCCGGCGTTACGATCGCGAGACGCCGTTCCACGTGTCGCCCCTCTCGGCGGCCGACACACGCAGACCCGCAGACCCGCGCCGCGCCACTCCGCGTGCGACACGGAGATCGCCTCGACGCATCGGATCCGTCGCTCGGCAATGCTGCCTCGTCTGGGCGGTGCTGCTTCTCGTCAGGGAAGCGACCCCGACACCCGGAGCGCGAGCGGCCCGACGTCGACGCGCACGGCATGACGCTCGCCGCCCGCCCCAGTCGAAGCCAGCATCACCGCGCCCACCGTCGCGCCCAGCACGCCGAGCGCGATCGCCCCGATGCCCACGCCCTCGAGGATCGGACCGCGCGAGGCAGCGTCGGCGATCCTCGACCACGGCGTCTCGGGCGCCACATTCTCCACGCTCGCGCGATCGACCTCCCCTAGCGCGAGCATCACCGCCCCCGCCACGAGCACCACGCCTCCTGCGGTCAGGACCGCCACCGCCCCTCCATCGACACCAGCTCCGCCGCTCGAGGCATCGCGCCGCTCCACCATCTCCTCGGCTCCCGAGCCGATGGCCTCCTCGGTCATGTCGTGCGTCGTGTCGTGCGTCTCGTCGGTCTCACCAGCGTGCGCTTCGGCCTGCGCCACCACGCCGCGAAGCACCTCCACGCGCGCAGCGACCTCCACCCGGTGCGAGTCTCCCGCGGCGTCGCGCAAGAAGCCCTCGAAGGCCTCGAGCGCTTCGGCGTCGCGGCGCAGACGATCGGCGCACTGCCCGATGTTGTAGAGCAGCTCGGCGCGATGACTGAGCCGATACGCGAGCCGAAAGTCGGCGAGGGCGTCCTCGTAGCGCCCCGCTTGGAACGCGAGCGAGCCCGCCTCGAAGCGCCGGTGCGCCTCCTCGTCGGCCGTCGTCGCGCTCGTGCTCCCCTCCACCTGCGCCTGCGCGCGCACGATCGTCACCCCGCACGCGAGCACGAGCCCGCACGCGAGCACGCAGGACGAGAGCGTCACCGCGGAGCGCCCCCGCACCGCACGCAGGGCACGCGAGAGAAAGCCCGACACGAACGAGCTCATCGGACGCCTCCCGCTCCGAACAGGTCTCCGCTCATGAGCCCGAACACCTCGAAGTCGGCCGTGGCGTCGAGGCTCGCGCCGCCCAGGTACGCGCGCACCACCCCCGCGCTCGTCGCGCCGCCTCCCGAGCCCACGACCCCCGCGACCCCGGTGCCTCCGAGGTCTCCAGCGATCGCACAGTCTTGTCCGAACGTGTCCGTCCCGATCCCAGCCCACGTCATGTCGACGACGTCGTCGAACGAGGGACCGCCGAGGTACACGAGCAGCGCGCCGTGCCCGATGCCAGCGGAGCGATTGCCCGGCGCACCGACCACGAGATCGTCGTAGCCGTCTCCGTCGACGTCGCCGTGGAGATCGACGCACTGCCCCAGCGCTTCGTTGTCGTCACTGCCCACCACGAGCGCGTCGATGCCCATGTCGAGCGGCCGCGGGCCACCGCGGTACACGCGCGCCGAGCCGCGGACGCCGGTGCTCATGTCGTTCGCGCCGGCGACCACGTCCGCGAACCCGTCGCCATCGAGGTCTCCATCGCACGCCACCGAGATGCCACGATGCTCGTCGGCGAGGCCCCCCGTGAAGGTGGCCGCGGGCGTCGTCGGCAGGCTCGCGCCGCCGTAGTAGACGTAGAACGCGCCCGCGCGCGACGCCGCGGTGTCGTCGTTGAACGCACCCACCACGAGATCCGCGAAGCCGTCGCCGTCCACGTCGCCACCGCCGCCCACCTCGTCTCCGAAGTACGTCACGCCGACCGCCGCCGGATCCAAGAGCGTCGCATCGACCGTGGTGTCGAAGGGGCCGCCCGCCGCCCGCCCACGATAGAGCGCCGCATAGCCGTGCGCGCCCACGAGGAGGTCCCCGTAGCCGTCGCGATCCACGTCTCCTGCCGCCGCGATGGCAACCCCCAGTCGGCCTGCCGCCACACCGCCGAGCAAGGTCCCATCGAGCGTCGTGTCGGGCGAGGTGCTGCCGAAGTACACGTAGACGCGACCCGCGCCTGCGGCCGTGCCCGTCTGATCGGGCGCGCCCACGGCGACGTCGGCGAAGCCATCCGCGTTGAGATCGGTGAGCGCCACGCTGGTGCCGAGGTGTGCGTTCGCGACGGTGCCGGTCCGCGTCCAGTCCGCGGTCACGTCGAAGGCGGTCCCCGCCCCGCCCAAGTACACGCTCACCTCACCGCCCTCGGTCGCACCCGTGTCTACGCCGGGCGCCCCGACGGCGAGGTCGGCGAAGCCGTCGCCGTTGAAGTCGCGATCACTCCTGCCCACGTGGAACCACCAGGTCACCGACCACGCCGAGCACACACCGCGCGCACATGCGCGCACGCGCCAGTAGTAGCGGTCACCCACGGGCACCGACGTCGAAGCGGCCAGATCCGTCGCAGGACGGAACGTCGTGCTGCTCGACGGCGCCGGCCCCACGTCGCCGGTGGCGAACGTGGCGTCACGCGAGATCTGGAGCTCGTACGAGATCGCCGCGGTCCCCGAGAACGCCGCGGGCTCCCAGCGGAAGCGCGGTCGCATCGTGCCGGGCGCGTGAACGTTGCCCACGTACGCGTCGTTGACGGGGAGCCGCGGGGTCGGCGGATCGGGCGGCGTGCACGTCGCGAGATCGAGCCCGCTGCAGTCACTGGCGCATCGCAGCGTTCCCCCCGAGAACCCCTGCTCCACGCAGGTGTGCCCCGCCACGGCGGCGCCATCACAGGACTCGCGCCCTTCGATCGTCCCGTTCCCGCACCGGCTGCAGTCGCTCGTGTCGAGCACGCAGCCTCCCGTGCACGCGAGCGTCCCCATCGGCAGCGCGCCGCTGCTCGCCGTGCTGCACGTCCCTGCGCCGAGGAGCGCACCATCGCACGCCTCGCTCGGATCGAGCATCCCGTTGCCGCAGAGGGGCGGACGTGTGCACGCGCCGGTGTCGAAGGCGCACGCCGTGGTGCAGGCGAGGGTCCCACCCACGAAGCCCATCATGAGGCTCACGCAGCTCGCGCCTCCGAGCTGGGTCCCGTCACAGTCTTCGCCGACGTCGATCGACGCGTTGCCACAGCGCGTGCATCCGGATGTGTCGAAGCGACACGATCCATCGCACGCGAGCGTGCCGCCCACGAAGCCCATGCCCCTCGAAGCGCACGTGCCCGTGCCCAGATCCGATCCGTCGCACTCCTCGAGCAGGTCCCGTCGGCCGTCACCGCAGACCATGCTCGGCCCCGTGTCGAGGTCGAGGCTCGCGTCGAGCGCCGCGTCGCCGACGATCGCTGCGGCATCGCCCGCTCCCGTGTCGGGGCCGGCATCGCTCGCAGCGTCGCTCGCAGCATCTCTGGCGGCGGCGTCCCGCGCCGCGTCGGGCGCGGCTGCATCCATCGACGCGTCCGAGGCGACCGACGTCGCATCGAGGCTGGCATCCCCCGGCATCGCTGCGTCGGGAGAGCCCGCATAGCAATGCCCGGTGACGCAGGAGAAGCCGGTCGGACAGTCGTCGCTGCCCGCACAGACGAGCCGACCGTCCGGGATCTGGAATGCACAGCCGGCCAAGAAGAGAAGCGCGAGCGCAGCGAGCGAGCGAGTCATCGAGGTCCCCAGAGGGAATGAGACAGCTTCGAACGCTCGCACGACGCTCCGAGGACCTCAACGGGTGACACGCCTCCCGTCGCGTGCTTCGGGGGTGAAGTCGCCAAACGTGCGTGCGGCCGGCGTGGCCTCACGCCAGCACGAAGTCGATCCCCGCACGCACCGCCGCGACCTGTGCGGCGATGCATTGCTCGGGCGTGGCACGCGGACTGTCGGGATAGACCTCGGTCGTCGTGGTGTGCGGCGCGTCCGTGAGGCCCGCACAGAGGCCGAGCGCTCGACACGCGTAGCGGATCACACCAGGGGCCACGATCGGCGAGCCGATGATCGTGCCATCCGGATCGGCCGGCGCGATGTGCGTGACCTTCGCGACGGCCTCGAGGATCGCGCGCTGAAAGTCCGGCGACGGTCCTTCCTCGTCGTCCACCAGATAGAACCCATCGGGGATCGTCCCGGGCTCGAACGCCTTTCCGTCGCGCGCCGCGAGCGCAGGGCGGAACTCGGACTCGTCGCTGTCCGTCGTCTCGTGCAGGTCGATGTGCATCACCACACGCCCCGGCGTGGCGGCCACGAGGCGCACGAGCGCCATCGACTCTTGGGCAGGGCAGTCCTCGGCCCGCGCGCGAAACGATCGATTCGGATCGATCGCGTACGCGTTCCACCGCTGGATGCGCTCGTAGGCCCACGGGCTCACGCACGGCACCACGAGCACGTTCGCGCGTCCCTCGTACGAGGCCGCGTGCTCGTCGAGGAAGCGCAGCGCGCCGTGCACGCCGCTCGTCTCGTAGCCGTGCACGCCGCCCGTCACGAGCAGCACCGGCAAGCGCTCGTCCCATCCGCGCGTCCGCACGGCCAAGAGCGGGAACACGCCATCCACATCCACCTCGAGGCGCCCGTGCTCGATCACCTCGAAGCGCCCGCGCAGCCGATCGATCGGGACGATCACGTCGTCCGCGTAGCTCCGCTGCTTGTGCTGCCGTGCACGCCACGCGGCGCGCTCCGCCTCGCTCCACGGCACACCGGGGCTCCCGATCGGATACGACATCGCCCGACCGTGGAGCGCCCCGGAGCGCAGCGCCAGTCGCCAGAGAATAGGGCGCGAGCCCACGGATCCATCGCGCGCCCAGGGGTGCACGTCGAGCTACTCCTCCACAGCACCCGTCGTGCCCGACGCACGGATCCATCGCCCGCCCAGGGGTGCACGTCGAGCTACTCCTCCACAGCACCCGTCGTGCCCGACGCGTCGCCTTCCGCCTCGCGATCAGGCGCGCTCCCGCCATTGCCCACCTCGTCGGCGCTGCCCCCCTTGTCGGCTCGGCGCTGCGCGCGCTCGATCATCTTCTCCGCGATCTCCTTGCTCACGCGGAAACCGATCTCGTCCTTCTTCACGAAGCCGACCTGCGCGAATCGCTCGGCCTGGTCGGTGATCTTCGCTGCCGTGACGAGCGCGATCAGCACGAGCATCCCTGCGATCATGAGCGCGGTCGCATCCAGCGCGAGGCCCGCGAGGACGAGCACCAAGAACGCGACGAGGCCGAGCAGATACCAGATGCGACGCGCCTCTGCCTCGGCCCAACGGCTCTCACAGCTCCCGCAGAGCGGCACCCGCATCGCCACCCGTGGCGTGAGGCGATGCGCGATGTACGCGCCCACGCTCACCACGGCGAGGAGGCTCACGATCGCGCCCACCGCCAGCGTGCGATCCACATTGCGCAACGACTGCGCCATGATCGCGCCGAACACGCCGCCCGCCGCGCCCGCGCCCGTGCCGTAGCTCGCACCGACGGCGTACTCCTGCGTGCGCCGCCCCACGTCCTTCGTCGCGCCGCACAGGAGGCACACCTTGGGGATGCGCCCTCCGACGCGTGCGCAGAGAAGGCCCTGCTCGAGACGGACGTCCATGCGGGCGATGTACGGCGCCCAACGAGGATCTCTTCCTCCCACGACCGCCCGCGACGCCATTTAGGGCCGACACACGGCAAGCGCGCGCCGCTCACGCTGCCTCCTCCGAGCGCACGATCCGAAGCAAGGGTGTGACGGGATGCGGGCACGCGACGGCCACGCGCGACGCGCTCACCGACCCCTGAGCACGAGCGTCGCCACGCACGCTCCCGTCCCCGCGGGCCGCATGGAGCTCACCAGATCCGCGATGCATCGCGCGGCCTCGGGGCTCCCCGCCTCCGCCACACGCACGTCGCTGACGACCCCACCCGCGAACGCGAAGTGCACGCGCGGTCGTGCCGAGCCGCCCGTGCACGTCGCCGCCGCACTGCCCTGGTCGGCGAGCGCGCCGATGGGATTTGTGCCGAAGAGGTCGATCTCGCCCGTGCACGAGATCGCGGCGAGCTCTTGGCCATTCACCGTCATCGAGCCCATCGACAGCGACGCGCCGTCGAGCGCGGCCGGCACGTCGTCGCGCACCGCGGGCTCGATCGAGCGCGTGACGCCGAGCGGCTGGAGCAGCGTCTCCGCCTCCGACCCGCCGAAGCAGCACCCCGGCAGCGCCACGAGAGACACCCACACCGACACCCACGACACAGCACGCATCACGACCTCCGCCCAGACGCCCAGACGCCCAGACGCCCAGACGCCAGTATGTCGGAAGGCTGGCAGCTTCGCGCGACGCACATCCTGGCCGTCGGCACCGCTCCCTCATGGAAGCGCTTCTTCGATCGGGCGTGCCGCGCAGGCCATCGGCGTTCGCGTCATGTGCTCGACCACCTCCTCCTCCCCGAGCCGGAGTATCGCTCGAACCATCGTGCGTTGACAGCGAAGCGCCTGGGCGCTCGACGCGGAACCGTCCACCATGGCTCCAGAATCGATGCAGGTGCCAACCGGCAGGACCGAGCACAGGCGGAGGAACGCCAAGGCTCGTGCATCTCGAATCTCAGCGCCATCCCCGCAACTGGTCATCTCACCCACGACACGCAACCGCGCGCGTCCTCGAACGACCGGCAAGGCAGTGAGAGTCGCGACATGAGCCCAGAGGTCCTGACTCCAGGCCTCCTGCCATGACCAGCAAGTTCCCTCTCGCGCGGCCTCCACATCGTAGACAGCGCGAGGCACTGGATGGGAGTCCCATCTGATCCGCTCGAGCAGGATCTCCTCGCCAGTCGGTCCAACCTCATGCGGCCGCCACACGCTACCTCCGCAATCATGCCGAAGCTGCATTCGAGTAGGCCCTGGATACACGCTCACACCCACCCAGAATGCGCCCCCGGCCGTCTGCCACGGGCTCGATGCGCACCGAGTCCAAACCCGCCCAAGCTCAACCTCCTCGTGCAACGAGTTCGCTTCGACCTGTGCGTCCGACAGATCCCAGTAGCCCCCATCGCCTCGAGGGCCCTGCCCGGCGTAAGCCGGGGCGGCCTCTGCACGAAGGACAACATCGGACTCGACGAAGATCGCGTAGGCGGGGTCGTCCGCTGCGGAGTAACGCCACGCGGTCGTGCTCACCGAGAGCTCGTCCACTTTCGCAGCGATCGGCGCGCCGTGAAGGCGCGCCTCAGAGCGGCAGGCGCAGAGCCCCACGAGTGCCAGCAAGAGAGAGGCCGCCGTCAGCCCCCGACGGCGCCGCACGCACGTCGCTCCGCCTCGGACGCGGCGAGCGCCGGGCACCGAGTCCGCCACTCCGATCTGCTCACGCCACGCAGAAGACTGCGAGGAGCAGGGGCCCTGCTTGCGCGGCGACGCCTCGAGCGCGCCCCATCGTCCCCTGCGAATGGCGGCCTCGGCGCTTTTCATGGCACGAAGTTCCTCCGACGCCGAGAGCTGCTCGCCGACGTCGCGCTCGGGAGATGATGTTTCACCTGGAGGCACGTGGACTGGCTTCGGCACGGCAGGGGTCCCATTCTCCGCCCATCGCTACAGAGAAATCGAGAGGAGCCTGTCTCACCCGACGTCGGCACAGAGGGTGGGCGCACGGGAGCGACGAGCAGGTGCGCGCGTACGCGGAGGTGATGGCCGCGTACAGCCTCGCGTCAGCGCGGTATCGAGAGACGGGTCGGCTGTGCCCGTTCCCGGCAGGGACGTTCCTGCCACGGATTCCGGTGCCGCGCGAGGTGCTGTAGCCCGCACCTCGGTCACGAAGTCACTGCCCTCGCGATGCGCGAAGGGAGACGTGTCCCCGCCGGCCAGCGCGCCGAGCGGGGCAGTCGTGTTCCGTCCGCCACGGCCGTCTGGAAGGTCGTCCCGTCTTCGGTTGTCAGCCTTCTTGCTCAGGAGCGGTGGCGGCGACCGTGGACAGGGACATTCCCCCATGCTCTCGCGCCACCTCGCCACTCGCTTCGTGGCGATGCTCGGATTTCAGTACTTCGTGAAGCGCCCATTGTCCATCCGCGACGATGCAGGTCGCCCATTCTCCGCGAGCTCTTTGGCGCCACACCCGGGCGGTCCATGTCTACATCACTCCAGATTCTCACGCTCAAGGTACATCTGCCATGCGACCGAGCAGGCAAGCGCGTACGAACGATCCGCGAGTCGTTCATCCCGACATCCGCAAGCGTGGAACTGGTGGGCCCCAGCGACGTTCGCTATGCCTCGAAGTCCTGATACCGCACTAAGGTAGTCGCTGCCACTCACGTCCACCAACTGTCCCGCAAGAGGATCGGGCGATCGGACCAGCAGAGGTATCAGGCCTGGGTCTCGCCGGATCGACTCGTACACGTCCCTGCCAGCGCCGGATGTGACGCTCACAACATCGCGACCCGCAACATCCACGATGTTGGTCGCCAGCTCGGAGGCGCCCATCAGCGCTTCGTCGTCAGCGCGCAATCGCCGATGAAGGATCTCTGCAACCGGAACCTCACTCGGCTGTACACATGGACCCGCCAGACGCCAACCGTCGCCGGAGCGCTCAAGCGGCATCGCACAGTCGCGAAAGGGAACGCGACAGATCGTGTCGCTAACAAGAATGCGTTCCGGCAAACCATGATCTGGTTCCCACTCTACCGTCGCCCCCACGCGGCCCACCACCCTCAACCGGGAGGGGTCGGACCTTAGCACACTCCGACAATCCTCCTCGGCTACATCGATGTTGGTGGCCCATGCGTCTGCTGCCAGGGTGCAGGGCTCCGGGCCGCGGCCTATCGCATCGGAATCACGCTCCTCTGCGTGCGAGGTGCCAAGGGGAACGGCCTCGATGTTGGCGCGCGTCTCCCTGCTCTGTCCAGGCTCGCACGCCCCATTGGTGGTGCCTGCGCCGGGCGACTCGGCTGCGCTGGGCGAACAGGAGATGAGGAGTACGCTCAGAATCCGAGAAAATGACGCCAAAAGGCCGTGCCCAGAATCGACCCTGCTGCGCACGGTCCGAGGCAGGTCCCGAACGCATGCGTGCCGACGCGTCTCAATCCCATGCACGTCGCAACTAGACGTGAGGTTCACAACTCGTCCCGTCTCTCGGCCGACCCATTCCGGCATCCGAATCACCTCGCATTCGTCAGGGGCCGCCACTCACGCCATAGAGGCCTATTCCGCTCCGACTGCTCGCCCACCGGCACACGAGCACCGTATTGGTCAGCCAGGTCCGGCGCTCGCGTTGCCATCATCGCGGACTGCGCGAAACCGTCAATCTGTTCTTGCATGAGGTGCGCGCCATTCGCCATGATGTTGCCGCCGTAGTCGGGTTCCGGTCGATTCGTCGCTCGGTCGTACCGGTCACTTAGCCCCAGAACGTGCCCAATCTCATGCGCCGCAGTCCGAGCACCTCCGTCGGCCATGTCGAGCGCGTACGGCGTCAACTGCAGGACGTTGGCCCGCGCCTCATGAGACCTCTCCCCCAGCGGGTTGCCGCGATCCTCTGAAGTACGTTCGCGCGCATCGCTCGCGCGGATAGCCACGTTGACTCCACGACCCCGAGCCCACGAGGAATAGTGCGCATTGACCTCCGTGTCGGATCTCGTGTCTAGCCCGTAGCCAACGTATCCACCTCCTGCCTCGATTTCGGCCTGCGAGGCGATCGTCAGACTGAACTCGAAGTTGATCTGGAGTTCGCGGCCGTTCACGTGGCCGGGAAACGTCTGCGACGACCAAAACGCGATCCCCTGTTTCAGGCCTCGATCATCTGTCGGCGCGTCGTCTCATCGCCAACGAAAACGACCTCGATCCGAGTTCTGACGGTGACGGAGGTTGGGCTTCCCGCCTCATCTCGCCCTGTGACCTGAACATCGGAATCCAGGCCGGCCGGATCCCTCGCCTGCAGAAGGTCCCCGCCACATAGTGATACCCATTCACCGCCTCTCCACCCCCGACCGCGTGCGTCTGCAGCGGATCCGGTGACGCCCACCTGCCAAGCCTCGCCATCAAGTACCGGTGCCCGAGGTACGTCAGTCCGACCTCCTCGTCGGCTTCCTTCTCCGTGAACCCCATCGGCTCCGCCGCCACCGTCTCAGTCTCGTTACTCCGATACGTCTCCCGCGCCCCGTTCGCGTAGTAGCTCCCAGTCTCGACGAGCTCGCCGGTGGCAAGGTCGATCACCGCAGTGGTGCTCTGAATCAGATCCGTGAGCGCGATCGTGATGCGCTGGTCGCGGTCGAGGCCGTCGTCGCGGGTGGCGGTGCGCCAGACGATGCGGGCGCCGCCGACGCCGTACTGGGTCTCGGTGTCGCCGGAGATCGCCTCGTAGCTCGTGCCGCCCATGCTGCGCTGGAGGCCGCGGCGCTCGTAGTCGCCGGGGTACACGT
>JAIBCE010000130.1 GCA_019694315.1 Sandaracinaceae bacterium | reverse complement strand
GGCAAGACCAGCACGAACGACATCGCGTAGACGAGCGTGCCGAACGTCAGCATGAAGGCCAGCTCGTCGTAGCAGAAGAGCCGCGTCATCCACGGGTTCGCGTTGAGCACCGTCTCGAAGAAGGCCATCGCGATCGGGGCGACGAGCCACGAGAGCACGCCGATCCGCGGGCGCAGCCAGCGCTGTGCGATCATGCAGAGCGACGCGTAGGTGCCGAAGTACGCGACCGTGACGAGGTAGAGGAAGACCGGGTTGCGATCGATCGTCCAGGTCACGTGGAAGCCGTAGTGCATGTGGAGCACGTCGAAGAAGAACGGCGTCTGCACGTAGTTCAGGCCGAACGACAGCATCAGCACCGAGACGACGAGCTTGGCGCTCGTGCGCTCGTGCCAGACGAGCGCGCGCTCGCTCGCGTGAGGTCGCGCGAGCGGCAGGAGCGCTCCGAGCGCCACGACGATCCCGAAGAGCAGACAGGGCAGATCACCCCAGCGCTCCGCGAAGCCGCCGAGCATGACGACGCCCGTGATCGCACCCCACACGGGTGTGTAGAGGAGCCACCAGCGCTCGACGTGCGCCTTGGCGGGGTGGGCCGCGAGGAGGGCGTCCATGATCAGTCGGTGAGGAACACGGTCTCGATGTACCAGTCGACGATGCGCTGGCCGAAGAAGAGGAACTCGAGCGCGGCCAGCGCGAGGAAGGGCCCGAATCGGATGTGAGGTGCGCTCGGCGCTCCCACGTCGGGGCGGTACTCGAGCACCAGCTCGAGCGCGCCCGCCTTCTTCTTGGCGCGCGCCTTCACCTTGCCGGGGAGGTCGACCTCGAGGTCGGCGGTGAGCGGTCCCTTGCCCGTGACCTCGACGACGTCGACGTCCTCGTCGCCCTCGATCGTGGGGATCTCCTCGATCGCCGGCTCGGCGGGCGCAGGCCCGACACGCGCTGGCTCGACAGTCGCCGCGTCGGCAGGCGCTGGCTCGGCCTGCGTCTCGACGCCTTCCGGGGGCTTCTCGTGGCCAGCCCGATGCGCCTCTGCCTCGGGCCGTGGCTCGGTGGCGGGGGCGGGAGGCTGGGTCGCGCGAGCGGGCGCGATGGGCTGACGCGAGCGCCACGCGAGCTGGACGAGGTAGCCGATGGTGCCCTGCAGGCTCGCAGCGGCGATCACGAAGAGCACACCCTGCCAGCCCACGAAGGTGCCGATGCACATGAGCAGCTTCGCATCACCCTCGCCCATGCCGCGCTGGCCCGTCATGCGCTCCCACGCCCACACGGGCACGAGCATCGTGAAGAGGTACGCAGCGCCCGCGCCCGTCGCCATCGACGCGATGTCCACGTCCTCCCGGAGCGTGACGGTCGCGAGGCCGAGTGCCGCGCCACCGAGGGAGACCTCGTCGGGGATCTGCATGTGCTCGAGATCGACGAAGGTCGCGATGACGAGGCCGCCCACGAACGCGAAGTAGATGAGCGCCTCGAGCGAGGCCTCGAGGAGCGGCCGCGAGCCCGCGGATCCCATCACGAAGCGCTCGGCGACCGCGACGGCGAGGAAGCCCGTGAGCACCTCCACCACGAGGTAGCGCGGCGTCATCTTGGCGCCGCAGCACGCGGCGCGGCCGCGCTGGAGCACGTACGCGAGGATCGGGAGGTTCCGCCAGGCAGGCACCGGCGCGCCGCACGCCGGGCAGTGACTCGGTGGCGAGACGACCGACATGTCCCGCGGCCATCGATAGATCGCGACGTTGAAGAAGCTCCCCCAGAGCGTGCCCCAGACGAACCAGACGACACGGAGGAATGCGGGGGAGAGATCTTCGACCAGCACGCGGGCTCGATGGTAGTAGATGCAGCGCAAGACACGCGAGCGAACGGCGGTTCTTCCGTGCGTCCGCCTCGCGATGCGAGGTGCCCGTGAGCCACGACCCCACCGACGAGCCCAAGGACAGCCCGCCCGCGAGCGTCGCGACCGCCAGCGCAGAGGAGGCCTCGAGCGGCCCGACGGCCCTCGCAAAAGAGCCGCCCCGCGCGCTCGCCAGGCCCTCCACGGCCGGCGCGGCGGTGTACGCGGCGGCGGCGGGCGTGGTCTCGGCAGTGCCCGTGCCCTTCGTCGATGGAATCCTCGGCGGGATCGCGCGTGGCTCTGCGATGCG
This sequence comes from Sandaracinaceae bacterium, assembly GCA_019694315.1. Taxonomy (GTDB): domain Bacteria; phylum Myxococcota_A; class Polyangia; order Polyangiales; family Sandaracinaceae; genus JAFLCL01. Next base: position 18,078 of record JAIBCE010000130.1, on the reverse strand, counting down.
TCGCGTGGCCTCGCGTCGCGGCGTTCGCCTCTCGCGCGAGGCGCGCAAGGTGCTGAGCCAGGTGAGCCTCTCGCGCTCGACGGGCACGGGGCCTGCGCGCTTTCTTCGCGCGGCGCTCTCTCGCGCGCTGGCCCCCGTGCGCATCGCGTCGCGGCTCGAAGAGGCAGGCGCCACGTTCCTCGCCGCGCTCGTCTTCGATCACTACCTCCAGACCTCGTCGCGTCGTGTGGGCTCGCCCGTGGGCGAGGCCGAGGCTCTGCGCGTGCGCGCGGCGATGGAGCAGGCCTTCGTCGACGGAGGGCTCGAGGCGCTCCGCGCGGTCCCGATGGGCGCGCTCGAGACGGTCTTCCACGCAGGCAGGGACAGCCTCCAGCCCGATCTCGAGGATCGTGGGCTCGTCGAGCGCTTCGTCGATCACCTGCTCGACGGCGCCGCCGACGCGCCGAGCGACGTGTTCCAGCGCGTGTGCGATCTCTTCGACGCCGCGCTCGTGAAGCAGGAGGGCTCGCGATGAGCAGCGCGCGCGGCGCGCCCGACGGCCGCCGGATCGTGGTGAAGGTGGGCTCCCGCTCGCTCGTGTCCGCGGCCGATCGCTTCAGCACGCTCGCGCGACAGATCGCGGCGCTACGCAAGGATGGACGCTCGGTCGTGGTCGTGTCGTCCGGCGCGATCGCGCTCGGGCGTCAGCGCCTGGGCTTCGCGGCGCGTCCCAAGGACATGGCCCAGCTCCAGGCCTGCGCGGCGGTGGGGCAGACCTTGCTCATGCGCGCGTGGGAGGAGGCCTTCACGCCGCACGACATGCCCGTGGCGCAGCTCCTGCTCACGCATGCCGATCTCGCGGATCGCGAGCGCTACCTCAACGCGCGCGGTGCGCTCGATGCGCTCATCGAGCTCGGGGCCACGCCGATCATCAACGAGAACGACACGGTCTCGGTCGAGGAGATCAAGTTCGGCGACAACGATCAGCTCGCCGCGATGGTGGCCACACTGAGCGGCGCCGATCTGCTGGTGCTCCTCACGGACGTGGAGGGCCTCCTCGATCGTGAGAAGAACCGTGTCGCCGTGGTCGAGGACGTCGCGCACGCGATGAGCCTCGTGAACGCGTCCGAGGGCGACGTGGGCACGGGCGGCATGGGCAGCAAGCTCGAGGCCGCGCGTCGCGCGACGCTGCGCGGGATCCCTTCGATGATCGCGGACGCGCGTGATCCCGACATCCTCGACCGCATCGTGCGCGGCGACGACGTGGGCACGCTCTTCGTCCCCCAGGGCGGCAAGCTCGCGTCGCGAAAGCACTGGATCGCCTACACGCTGCGACCGCGCGGCACGCTGCTCGTGGACGAGGGCGCGAAGAAGGCGCTCCTCGGTGGCGGGCGGAGCCTCTTGCCTGCGGGCGTGATCGGCGTGCGCGGGGACTTCTCGCCGGGCGACTCGGTGGTGATCGCCGACGCTGCGGGCAAGGAGATCGCGCGCGGCCTCGCGCGCTACGGCACGCGCGACGCCGCGCGCCTCGCGGGCATCGCGACCAAGGACATCGCCTCGATCCTCGGCTTCCACGGCGGCGACGAGCTCGTGCACCGCGACGATCTCGTGCTCACGTGATTCGAGGTCTCCCTCTCAGTCGAACCGTGCGACGTACGAGAGCGTGACGGAGCCTTGGAGCGTCACGTCGGTGCCGCCGAGGCCGTAGCTCGTGAGCGTGTAGTCGAGGCAGACGCTGCTCACCTCACCGAGCTCGACGGTGACGAACGCGCCGACCCCGAGCCCGAAGAGGACGCGATCCGAGCCGACGCGCCTCGACTCCCGCCAGTCGAGCGCGAGGCCTCCGTCCACGTGCAGCCCGAGCTCGAGGCTCGCCCACGACGAGAGATTCTCCCGAAAGTGCAGGCGCACCGAGGGCGCGGCGAGCGCGAGCCCCACGCTCGTTCCCTCGAGGCTGGACACGCCGAGCCCACCGCGCAGTCGCAGACCGATGGAGGCCCAGTCCGTGAGCCGGCCGTAGAAGCCGAGCTCGGGCGAGAAGCTCTCGCCGCTGTCGCCGTGCGAGAAGCCCGCACCTGCGAGCAGTGAGAAGCGGCGCACGCTGCGTCTCGTTGGCGTGTCGTCGTCGTAGGCAGCGGCCGGCGCGGACGAGGGGTCGGCGGAGGGTCCGTCGAGCGCGTCGACGCCATGGGCCACCTGGGCATGGACGCGCGGAGGCACGACGAAGAGGGTGATCGCGAGGACACACGAGGTCCCGAAGCCACGGGTGATCGCGAGGCCACACGAGGTCCCGACGCCATGGGTCCCCCGTGTCATCGAATGTGTCATCGCCCCCCTACGTCCGGTGCGCTCCGGGCATGTCATCCACCCTCACGCCGGCGGCGGCGGGATCGTCCCCCGCACCTCGCGGGCGAGTGAGCCGAGCACGTCGGTGCGCGTGAGGAGCGCATCGAACGCGGCGCGCGCGGCGTCGCTCTTGGGCGCGAGGCGCGCGAGCGACTTCACGATCGCGGCGGGCTCGGCCCCGCGCGGGCGATCGATCATCTTCGCGAGCGGCTCGGCGAAGGCCGCGAGGCGCAGCTCGCCGATCACCTCCACGCAGTAGCTGCGCGCGTCGTTGCGGAAGGCCTCGAACACCGCACGGAAGTGGGCCTCGCCGCGTGGATCGCCGATGCGGATCAGCGCCGTGGCCGCGGCCGCCTTCACGAGCAGCGGCTTGAGGATCGAGCCCGCGAGCCCGTCGAGCGCGTCGGCGGCCTGCGTGGCCTTGAGATCACCGAGCGCCGCCATCGCCTCGAAGCCGCGCGGCCCCGACGCGAGCTTCACGAGGCGCGCGACGGCGCGCTGATCGCCCAGCTGTCCGAGCGCGATCGCCGCCTCGTCGGCCACGTCGTCCTCGCGATCCTGGAGGAGGCGCGCGATGCGCGTGCACGCATCCTCGCTCGGCCCGAGCGTGGTCAGCGACTCGATCGCGCTCTGACGCACGAGCGGATCGTCATCGCCGAGGGCCACCGAGATCGCCGCGCGCGCATCCTCGCCTGCGACCGCGGCGTACGCAGCCACCGCCTGGAAGCGCACGTCGGGGCGCTCGTGACGGCAAGCGCGTCGCAGGGCCTCGCGCGCCTGCTCGCCGCCGATCTCTCCCGCCGCCATCACCGCCGCCTCGCGCACGGAGCCCTCACCATCGGAGAAGCGTGCGAGCACGAGCTCGAGCCCACGCGGATCCGCGAGCTTGCCGAGCGAGGCGATCGCCATGGTGCGCACCGTGCCGTCGGTGTCGTCGCCGAGCTTGAGGAGGCCCGTGACCGCACGATCGCGAGCGTTCGCGATCTCCTCGCTCCCACGCGGGTCGCCGAGACGCTCGGCCGCGAGCGCGCGCATCTTCGGATCGGCCGCCTCCACGTCGCGCAGCGCGGCCTCGTAGTTCGGTCGAAGAGGAGTGAAGAACAGAGACATGGGCGGGCATTCGTACCGCCCGAGCGGCTGAGCGCCATCGAATCCGACACGCGTCCGGCGACACTGGGGCTGTCACCGCGCGCAACGTCTGCGTCGCCGCAGCTGAGAACGAGCGGAGGTCGTCGCTTCGTCAGCTTACCTTCACGCCTGGCGTGATGTCCTTGTCGGGCGAGAGCACGCTGAGGCCGCTCGCGTCCTTCACCGCGAGCACCATGCCGTGCGAGGTCTTGCAGAATTTCGCGAACGTGCGCGGCGCGAGGTTCGTGACCACGGCGATGCGACGGCCCACGAGCGCCTCGGGCGCGTAGTGCTCCGCGATGCCCGCGAGGATGGTGCGCGGCTCGGGCTCGCCGATGTCGACCTTGAGCTCGAGCAGCTTGTCCGAGCCCGCGACGCGCTCGGCGCTCTTCACGAGGCCGAGACGCATGTCGACGGCCGAGAGCTGATCGATCGTGATGAGCCCCGTGCCTGCTGCGTCCGTCGTGCTCGTCGTCACCTTCGTCTCCTTCTTCGCTTCGCCCTTCGGGGCCTTGTCGGTCTTGGTCTCTGCCTTCTTCGGCTCGACCTTCTTCTCGAGCGCCGCGGCGACCGGCGCGCCGAGGCGCAGGTAGAACGCGCGCTGCTGATCGTCGTCCATGCGCGGGAAGAGCGGGGCGCCCGGCTTGGTCTGCGTACCGGCCACGAGGCCTCCCCACGCGCTGGGCCAGCGATCGAGGCCCTCCGTCGGCGCGACGGGCGGAAGTCCGAGCTGGGCGCGCAGCTCGTCGCACTTGCTCGGCATGACGGGCCACAGCATCAGCGAGAGCCAGCGCAGCGACTCGAGCACCGTGTACGAGACGACCTCGAGCCTCGCGGTCTCGCCCTTCTTCGCGAGCGCCCAGGGCTCCGTCTGATCGACGTACTTGTTCGTGACGCCCACGAGCTCCCAGATGGCCTCGAGCGCGCGATGCGGCGCGATGTCGGCGAAGAACTTCGCCGCGCTCTCGGCCGAGCGCTCGGCCGTCGCGATCACGTTTCTCTCGAGATCGCCGAGCCGATCGCTGGTGACGTGCGGGACGCGGCCGTCGAACGACGTCCGCACGATGCTCGCGACCATGCGGTTGAGGAGGTTCCCGAGACCGTTGCCGAGATCACCGTGGTAGCGCGCGAGCAGGCTGGCGTGGCTGAAGTCCGAGTCCGAGCCCAGCGCCACGTCCCTCATGAGGTAGTAGCGGAGCGCGTCGGTGCCGATGGCCTCGGCGATGGGCGCGGGCGGAAGGAAGTTGCCGGCGCTCTTGCTCATCTTCGCGTTGTTCACGGTCATCCAGCCGTGCGCGAAGACCTGCGTCGGCAGCGGCAGGCCCGCGCTCATGAGGAACGCCGGCCAGTAGATGCAGTGGAAGCGCGTGATCTCCTTGCCGATGAGGTGCACGGCCTCGCCGTGGGGCTCCCAGTGCTTGGCGTAGAGGGCGCCGGGTGCGCCGCCGTCGACCGAGCCGGGGCCGCCGAGCGCGCTGATGTAGTTCGTCAGCGCGTCGAACCAGACGTAGACGACGTGATCGGGCGCGCCGGGCACCGGAAGGCCCCAGCGGAAGGTGGTGCGCGAGATGTTGAGGTCCTCGAGACCCTGCTTCACGAAGGCCTTCACCTCGTTGAACTTGCCCTCCGGCCGCACGAAGTCCGGATGCGCCTCGAAGTAGGCGAGGAGCTGATCCGTGTACTTCGAGAGGCGGAAGAAGTAGCCAGGCTCCTTGACCCACTCGACGGGGTGGCCGTTCTCCTTGACCTTGCCGTTCTCGATGTCCTTCTCGGTGAAGAAGGCCTCGTCGATCACGGAGTACCAGCCCTCGTAGTGGCCGAGGTAGATGTCGCCGCTCGCGAGGCATCTCTTCCAGAGCTCGTCGACGACGACCTCGTGGCGCTTCTCGGTCGTGCGGATGAAGTCGTCCGGCTCGCAGCCGATGGCCTTCCACGCCTCGTGGAAGCTCGGGATGAGACGGTCCACGAAGGTCTGGGGATCGAGCCCCTGCTCCTTGGCCTTGCGCTCGATCTTCTGCCCGTGCTCGTCGGTGCCCGTGAGGAAGCGGGTGGGGCGGCCACGCATGCGGTGGAAGCGCGCGAGGAGATCGGCAGCGATCGTCGTGTAGGCGTGCCCGATGTGGGGCTCGCCGTTCACGTAGTAGATGGGCGTGGTGATGTAGTAAGGCCGCATGGCGCGCGGAGAGTAGGGCCCGAGTGCGGACAAGTCGATCGGCCCGCGAGGATGGCGAGCGTCGGGAGTATCGTGGGCCATGCCGATCCCTTCCTGTCGACGACGGGAGATGCGGATCCTGACCTTTGGATTGCCGCTCGCGGTCGCGACGGTCGGCTGCGGATCGAGGCTCCGCACGGCGCCGCCCGCGCGAGAGCACGTTCGTCCGCGCCCACAACCTTTCGAGCCACTGCTCGATGCGGAGGACCCCGACCTCCTCCATCCGACGTTCATCGTTCGGATGCTGACGATGCCTGCGGCCGGCGGAGGCCCCGCACCTCGCGAGCAGCTCGTCGAGGCGGCAGGAAGTGATTGCGGACAGCGTGTCCGCCGATCGTCGCGAGAACGCGCGCGAGCTCCTGTTGCGGGACGGTGGGATCTACGATCCACGGCTTCTCGCGCTGCACCCAGGCGATGCTGCCGCTGCTGGGAGCGGCGCTCGATGCGGGCGCGCAAGATCGACTTTCTCGCTTGCGCGGTGGCCATCGCGCTCGAGGAGGACTTCGCGGAGGAGCGAGCAGATGAGTCGACGCGTCGAGATCGCACCGCCGGACCCAGCGTGGCCCGAGCGCGCTGCAGCGGAGATCGCCCGCTTCCAGATGGCGGTGGGCCGGCCCGGGCTCATCGCCATCCACCACATCGGTTCGACGTCGGTGCCGGGCCTCGGCGCCAAGCCGCTGATCGATCTGATGCCCGAGGTAGAGGGGCTCGAGGTGATCGATCGTGCGCGCGGGGCCATCGAGGCCGCGGGCTACGGATTCTGGGGCGAGTACGGCATCGAAGGCCGCCGCTTCTGTCCGCGCATCGCCCCTGATGGAACGCGCCTCGCGAACGTACACTGCTTCGCCTCGGGCGATCCTGGCTTGGTCCGACACCTCGCGTTCCGCGACTACCTCCGCGCCCACCCCGAGATCGCGAGCGCCTATGCGGACGAGAAGCGCCGCTGCGCGGCGCTGCACCCCGGAGACCCCGCCGCGTACAGCGAGGCGAAGGGCGCGTTCGTGAAACGGGTGGAGGCCGAGGCGCTCGCGTGGCAGCGGGGCGGCGAGGCGCCCGAGCCGTGAGGCTGGCCTCCCCAGGTGTCGGACTTCTCCTCGGCCTCCTGAGGTGTCGGACCTCTTCTCGGGTCGGACCTCTTCGCGGGTCGCTCGCTCGCGTCCTCGAGAAACCTGCTTGAGGCTCTGCGAGCACGCCTCTCCTCGCCTCGCCCGCTCTGTCGACCGCTCGAGTCCCCTCCGCGCTCCTCGCTGCGACCGAAGCACGTCCAGCCCGCTCGACCGTTCGGTCGGCGGGCACACGTCTCCCGTCGCATGGCGCGACCAGGAGGGACTCGGGATCAGAGGGTCTCTCTACCTGCCAGTCGGCACGTCCCACGACCACGGCGCGAACGTCCCCGTCGGGAACCTCCCGAGCCTGCCTGTCGCTCGGAACGTCTCCGACGCGACCTCGTAGACCTCGAGCGTCCGCGCGTACTGCTCGCGGTACTCCGCGACCGCCCTCGTCGAGCCGTGCGCCCACGGCTTGGGGCTGCGCTTCAACGGTCCCGCTGGGCGTGAGTACGGATCGGTCTTCGTGTACGACGACGCCTTCGGCAACGCACGATGCCCTCCCTCCAACTTGCGCTCCGCGCGCTTGTCGCGCTCTCGGTCGCGCACGCTTCGTTCGTGTGCACGACGCGCCGCGCGCAGTGACGCGGGCGAAAGCCCATCCCACTTCATCGGGTTGGAGATGGGGACCGAGATGGTGGTCGTGAAGTCCTCGACCTGCTCGGGGACGCTACCGCTCTTGCGCCACGCCTTCTCGTCGAAGTAGGGCACGTCGAGGCTCGACTTGCCTTCACACACGACACGAAAGCTCGAGAGCCCGGGCCAGTCCTCGGTGCGTTCCACGAGGCCGTGGTGCACCGACTGCGCGTGCGTGTACGTCATGCGGTCCGCGACCGCCGCATCGTCCAGGATGGGCAAGACAGACGGCTTGCCGCGAAAGAAGTGCCCGTCTCGACCTCTGAGGTCGTTGAGGCACAGCGCGATCGTCTGGTTCAGCGTTTTGAGGAATCGGCTGATCTCGGGCGCGTCCCGGGCGTCTTCGACGGCGAGCACGAGGTGGTAGTGGGTCGAGAGAAACTGGAACGCGATCACGCGGATGCACCGGTGCTTCTTGCACGCCGCGGACAGCGCGAGCGCGATGTGGCCTGTGGCCGTCGGATCGGGCCGCATGAGCCTCTCGTCCCCGCAGCACTTGGCGACGACCTCGTAGTAGTGAATCCCCGGTGCGTAGTGCCGAATCCGATGCCCCATGACGAACCTCCACGCGCCGTGGGTGGACGACGGCGCGTGAGGGCGCCCATGCAGGAATCGTCCGGGTCCTGAGCACACGAAACGTGGAGATTTCGGCCCGTGACTGGCGGACTGGCGGAAGCCTGGCGGCGGAACCCGCCGGGAGGTCCTGTCGACATCCTCGTGCGCCGTGAGCCGCCGACCCGCGTGGCCGCGTCCCCCAGCGAGGCGAGTCCTCGCGGTCCGTCGTGAGGTCCGACATCCGTGGACCCGGTCCGTCGTGAGGTCCGACACCCGTGGACCCGGCCGTGCACCCGGCAGGTTCGACACCGGATCGTGCCGCGCGCGGATCAGGCGGCGCCCCGAACCCGCGCCGCCGACCTTCCTCCCGCTCGACTTTCCGCTATACAGCGCGCGCCCGCGGCCCCTCGGCCGACGGCCGGAGGATCCCGATGACCGAGCCCACGCTTGCCCACGTCGACCCCGAGATTGCGTCGCTCATCCAGAAGGAAGAGAAGCGACAGCTCGACACCATCCGCCTCATCGCGAGCGAGAACTACGCGTCCCGTGCAGTGAACGAAGCCGCCTCGAGCGTCCTCAACAACAAGTACTCCGAGGGCTACCCAGGCAAGCGCTACTACCAGGGCCAGGCGCACATCGACGGCATCGAGTCGCTGTGCATCGAGCGCATCAAGAAGCTCTTCGGCGTGGAGCACGCCAACGTACAGCCTTACTCGGGCTCGCCCGCGAACCTCGCGGTGCACTACGCCTTCCTCCGGCCCGGCGATTCCACCGTAGGCCTGGCGCTGCCCGCTGGCGGCCACCTCACGCACGGTTGGAAGGTCTCGATCACCGGCGACTTCTTCTCCGCCCACCAGTACGGCGTGCGTGAGAGCGATCATCGCATCGACATGGATCAGGTCGCTGCGCTCGCGAGGGAGCACAAGCCCAAGCTGATCTGGTGCGGCACCACCGCGTACCCGCGCACGATCGACTTCGCCGCCTTCGCTCAGATCGCCCGCGACGTGGGCGCCGTACTCGCCGCCGACATCGCCCACATCTCTGGCCTCGTCGCCGGCGGCGCGCACCCGAGCCCCGTCGGCCTCGCCGACGTGATCACCTCGACGACGCACAAGACGCTCCGCGGCCCGCGCGGCGGCATGATCCTCACCACCGCCAAGCACGCCTCAGCGATCGACAAGGCCGTGTTTCCTGGTCTCCAGGGAGGGCCGCACAACAGCGCGATCGCAGGGCTCGCCGTGGCCGCGCACGAGGCCCTCCAGCCCAGCTTCAAGGCCTACGCGAAGCAGATCGTCGACAACGCCAAGGCGCTCGCGGACGCCTTGCTCTCGCGTGGCGTCTCGCTGGTGACGGGCGGCACCGACAACCACCTCATCCTCTGCGATCTCACGAGCAAGAACGTGAGCGGCAAGAGGGCCGCGATCGCACTCGAGAGCGCCGGCATCGTCTGCAACTACAACTCGGTCCCCTTCGACAAGCGCAAGCCCTTCGATCCGAGCGGCATCCGCATCGGCACCCCCGCGACCACGAGCCGCGGCATGAAGGACGTGGAGATGCGCCTCATCGGCGGCTGGATGGCCGACGTCATCGAGGCGCCCGACGACGCGAAGGTGATCGAGCGCGTACGCGGCGAGGTGCTCTCGATGTGTGCACAGTTCCCGGCGCCCGGTCTCACGCGCTGAGCCAACCCGCGACCGGGCCTGGGCGCGTCCGACACCAGGCGCAATGCGTCCGACACCTCCAGGGGCGGGGGTCCGACACACCAGCCGAGGGTTCGACACCACCAGACTGGTGCGGTGCGGTCCGATCCAACACCGGCCGGAGGCCGACACCTGCAAGCTGGTCGAGGGTCCGACACCTGCAAGCTGGTTGAGGGGACACCAGCAGACTGGGTGTCCGACACCCAGCCGTGTCCGACACCCAGCCCGACTGCCTCGGGATGTCCGACACCCAGCCCGACTCCTGGATGTCCGACACCCAGCCCGACTCCTGGATGTCCGACACCCAGCCCGACTCCTCAGGCTGGGTACCCTGCCGCCTCTCTCGATCGTCAGAACACGCGGCTCGCGCTGACGCGGCTCGGCCGAGTTCGTGCGGTCACGCGCGCGGGTCTGGTGGCCGCTGGTGCGACTGCGTCCACGCGCCCCCTCACATCGCGGCGTCGGGTTCCACGAACGCGTCGGGCTCGACGAACGCATCCGGCATGTCGGGCACGAACGCGTCCGGCATCGGCGGACTGTACGCGTCCGGATCGAGCGCCCACGCGTCGGGCATCGGCGGCACGTAGGCGTCAGGCGTCGGCGCCCACGCGTCGGGCGCCCAGGCATCGGTGTTGGGCGGAATGTACGCGTCCACAGGCTCCACGAACGCGTCCTCGCCAGGCACGAACGCGTCCGGCTCGACAGGCGCGTCCACGGGCCCCGCGTCCATCGGCAGGACGGGCACCATCCCCATCCCGAAGCCCGTCCGGTCGGTCGTACACGTTCCCATGTTGCAGAGCAGGCCCGGGCCACACTCCGAGGTACGTGTGCACCGCCCACCCGCCGCGAGCGGAGCCGGAACGCCCACGCACGCGGCGGTTCCCACACTCCCCGCCACGCAGGCCAGGATCACCAGCAGCTTCCGAGCCTGGATGCGCATCGAGCACGAGAATAGCGAAAGTGAGCCCGACACCCAAGGTCGCCGACGAGGGCCGAGTCGGACGGGGGTCGACGCATGTCTCGGGATGCCGTTGACACTGTGAAAAACGGGCTGTTAGCCTTCCCGTCGATCGGGAGCCGCCCGTCTTTTCGGCCGTAACCCGTGTGGAGTCGAGACACGATGGCTGAGCAGAAAGAATCCTCGGTCCTCTTCAATCTCCGCGAGCTGATGAACCTCGAGGAGGACCGCGTCAAAGATGAGGCCGACAAGAAAAAGAAGGCCGAAGACGACGCGCGCATGGCCAAGGAGGCCGACGAGCGCAAGAAGCGTGAGGCCGAGGAGGCCCGCCTCCGCGCCGAAGAAGAGTCGCGCCAGGCCGACGAGCGACGCCGTCGCGACGAGGAAGCGGCCCGCATCCGCGCGAAGGAAGAGGCCGAGCTCCGCGTGCGTCTCGAGGCCGAGCAGAAGGCTCGCGCCGCCGAGCAGGAGCGCCTCCTCGCCCACGAGCAAGAGGTCAAGCGCATCGAAGCCACCCGCCGCAAGGGCGTGCACCCCGCCATCATCGCGGTGGGCATCGTCGCCCTCCTGGGTGCAGGCGCGGGCGTGTACTTCGGTGTGATCAAGCCGCAGCAGGAAGCGGCGGAGCTCCAGGCTCGCCTGCACCGTCAGGAGGCCGAGCGCGCCGCGGCGGAGGCTGAGCAGCAGCGGCAGGCGCTGGCGGCGCAGCAGGCCGAGCAGGCGCGCCTGCAGCAGCAGCTCGCCGAGATGGAGCGCCGCGAGCAGGAGCTCGCGGCCTCGGGTGACACGGCCGGCACCGCAGCTGCGCAGGCCGAGGTCGAGCAGGCACGTCGTCGCGTCGTCCGCCGCCCCGCGGGCGGTGGCGGTGGCGGTGGCGGCATGGGCGGTGGCGGCGGTGGCGGAGGTCGCGGCGGCGAGTCCGACGATCCGTTGGCTGGCCTCGACGGGCTCTGATCGCCCGAGGGGCAAGCGCCCCTTCTCGACTTCCTCGGCGCTCGCTTGCTTCGGCAGGCGGGCGTCTTTCGTTGGGCCGCGGGGCGCCATCGCGCTCCAGAGCGCGCGTCGTCGCCTTGCTCGCGAGGGCGCGGCACGCACAATCGCGCGCGCATGACGACCCCTGCCCGCGATCGCCTCGTGTTTCCGCTGGACGTGAAGGAGCTCGCCGAGGCGCGCACGTGGATCGATCGCCTCGCGGCGCACGTGGGTGTGTTCAAGGTGGGCCTGGAGCTCTTCGTCTCCGCAGGCCCCGACGCCGTTCGCGCCGTCCACGATCGCGGCGCGCGTTGCTTCCTCGATCTCAAGCTCCACGACATCCCCGCCACCATGGCGGGCGCCACGGAGCGCGCCGTCGCGCAGGGTGTCGCGTTCCTCACCGTACACGCCTCGGCGGGGCCCCGCGCGCTGCGCACCGTTCAGGATCTCGCCGCGGGCTCGCGAACGCAGCTGCTCGCGGTCACGGTCCTCACCTCGTTCGACGCGCCCGAGCTGGCCGCGATCGGGCTCGATGCCCCCGCGAGCGCCGCCGCGCGCCTCGCGCATGTCGCTGTCGAGGCAGGCGTGCGCGGGCTCGTGTGCTCGCCGGAAGAGGCGAGCGCGCTCCGCACGATCGTGGGGCCGGGCGGTGTCCTCATGGTCCCGGGCGTGCGACCGAGCGGCGCCGATCGCGGAGATCAGAGACGGGTGGCCACGCCGAGCTCGGCAATCGGCGCGGGCGCGGACTACCTCGTCGTGGGCAGGCCCATCCGCGAGGCCGCCGACCCTCGCGCGGCGGCCGACGCGATCGTCGACGAGATCGCCTCTGCGCTGGAGGCACGCTCGTGAAGCGCCTGCTCCTCGGCCCGCACGCCGTGCTCGAGGCCGTCCGCGGTCGACCGGGACAGATCACGTTCGTGCTCGTGGCCACGAGCGCCGAGCGCGGGCACAAGGCGGCCCTCGACGAGATCCGCTCGCGCGGAGTCCGTATCGAGTCGCGCAGCGCCGAAGAGCTCGACGCGCTCGCGCAGGGCACACGACACCAGGGCCTGCTCGCGCTCGCGGGCGAGTATCCGTACGCGGGCCTCGAGGTGGTCGACGCGCTCGGCGACGACGCCCTGATCGTGGCCCTCGACGAGGTCACCGATCCCCACAATTTCGGGGCGATCGTGCGATCGGCCGTGGCCTTCGGCGCGGACGCGATCGTCACGCTCAAGGATCGCGCCGCGCCGGTGACCCCCGTGGTCGTGCGCGCCTCGGCGGGCGCCACCGAGCACGCGCGCATCGTGCGCGTCACGAACCTCGCGCGCTCGCTCGACGCGCTGCGCGAGTCCGGCCGACAGATCGTGGGGCTCGCGGCCGAGGGTGACATCGACATCGCATCGCTGCCCCCGGCCGATCGCGGGCGCGTCATCGTCGTGGGCTCGGAGGGCCACGGGCTGCGTCCGCTCGTGCGCAAGCAGTGCGATGTGCTCGCGCGCATCCCCATGCCGGGCACCATCGCGTCGCTCAACGCGAGCGTGGCAGCGGGCATCGCCCTCTACGCCGCGTCCATCCAGCGCTGATCGTCTCTGCGCGCGCCCCACGCCTCATCGACGCAGGCCCAGCTCCGCGGCGAGCTCACGCATGGTCGGGCTCAGCTCGCGGTGCACCACGACCGTCGCCATGTCGTCGTGGTGGGTCGCGTCACGATTCACGATGGCGACCGGGATCTCGCGGTCGGCCGCATAGGGAACGAGATCGGAGACGGGCGCCACCTCGAGCGAGCTCCCGAGCACGAGCAAGAGATCTGCTCGCACGAGCTCCTCCGTGGCGTCCTCGAAGGCTCCGCCGAGCGCCTCGCCGAAGAGCACGACATCCGGGCGGAGCAGGCCGCCGCACACGCGGCAGCGCGGCGCGCGCCCCACGATGGAGAACGCGCGGGACGACGGCTCGCGCACGCCGCACTCGAGGCAGCGCACCGTGCGGAAGGTGCCGTGCACCTCGTGCACGTTCTTCGATCCCGCAGCCTGATGCAGGCCATCGATGTTCTGCGTGACGATGCAGCCCACACGCCCCGCGCGCTCGAGCAGCGCGAGCACCTCGTGCGTGACGTTGGGCTTCACGTCGGCGAGGCGCCCCATGTGCTCGCGCCAGAAGTCGTAGAAGGCCACGGGATCGGCGAGGAAGCCCTGCTGGGTGGCGAAGCGCATGGGATCGGCGTCGCGCCAGAGGCCCATGCGCGAGCGGAAGTCGGGGATGCCCGAGTCGGTGGAGACGCCAGCGCCCGTGAGCACCACCGCGCGCCGCACGTCGCGGAACACCCTGGCGAGGTCGTGGACGCTGCCGGTCATGGCGTGGGCTCGGTGGTGGGATCGCCCGAGGGCTCGACGGCGGTCGGATCGGCGGTCGGCTGTCGGGTCGCAGCGGGCGGGGCCGCGAGGCTCTCGCGCAGGAACGTCGCGAGGGTGGTCAGGGTGTCGGGGCTCTCCGCGAGGATCTGCACGCCGTGGCCGTGGCCATCGACGATCTCGACCCGTCCGCCCGTGAGCCTGGCGAGCGCCTCGGCGGTCTCCACCGAGTCGAGCTCCTCGCGCGATGCGAGGGCGAAGAACGCGCGAGGGCCGATCGGCAGCGCCACGAGGATGCTGTCGACACCGCGATATGCGCGGCCCGGCGACAGCGTGGCGATCACGTCGAGGCTCGGGTCCTCCACGGCGGCCCTCACCACCGCGGTGGCGCCGATGCTCGATCCCACGACGGCGATGCGGCTCGGATGCACGGGCGCGCCCTCGCTCCGTAGGTAGGCGACGAAGGCGCGGACGTCGTCCGAGGTGTGGGCCCAGTCGTCGGTGGCGAAGGCCCCGTACGAGACGTCCTCGCCATGCGCTCCGCGAACGCTCTGGCCGTGGCCGCGCAGATCGATCGCCAGCACCGTGAGCGTCGGCGACTCACGGAGCGCGTCGATCACCGTCGCCCACTCCGCGCGGCTCGAGCCGAGCTGGTGCACGAGGATGACCGCCGGCGCGCCTGGGTCGGACGCAGGGTAGAGCGAGCCGTGGAGCACGACGCCTTGCGAGGCGGCGAGCTCGACCTCGACGGGATCGGGCAGAGGCACCACGACGGGCTCGGAGGGCCGCTCCACCGGGCTCGCGGGGGCGTGCTCGACCGGAGGTGCCTCGGCCGTCGACGGCGCCGCCGGCGTGTGGGCAGGCGCGCGCCGATCGCAGGCGAAGAAGGAGAGCGCGAGGCCGACGAGGGCGAGCTTCCGCATGCCGGCAGCCTACAGAAACTCGAGGTCGCCGGCAGCAAGAGCACCGCAGCTCCCCGGGTGATCCCGTGTAGACGACTCGAACGCTCCGGGGGCGGTCACAAACGGACCGCTCGCGGGCACGAGGTGCATGCGTCCGACGTTCTCGACCCTCGCGTGCGCGTCACTCGCGCTCCTCGGCTGGCTCCACGTTGCGCCCGTCGCTGCGCAGGCGCCCGAGCTCCTCGATGCGTCCCTCGGCCCCGTGACCGTCGACACGCGCTGGATCGAGGGCACTCCTCGCCGCGCGGAGATCGATCTCTCGCGAGGCACGACGCGGATCCCGCTCTACGCCGGCCGCACCGTGCGCACGGCCTCCGCGGTGGTGGGCGAGATCGTCGCGGTGGCCTACTTCCACGGCGGCCCCGAGCCCTTCGCGGGCGTGGTGCTCTACGATCTCGCCCATACCCAGCGTCGCGAGATCGAGATCCCCGTCTCCGGCGCCGCGTCGCCGCTTCGTCCTGCAGGCATCGTGATCGCGCCCGAGCCCGACAGCTTCGCGATCGTCATGCAGGAGCAGCAGGCCGACGTGCAGGCCGACGTGCACAGCGTCTTTGGTCGCCTCGCGCTCGATGGCACCTGGCGGGCCGCGCCTCACACCGTGTCGATCCCGTGGGGGCTCGCCGCGCTCGCGGCCTCGACCGAGGGGCGCTACGAGCTCGCCGTGCTCTTCGGCGGCTGGGGTGGCGGCGCGGCGGGTGAGGCGCGCATCTGCATCGTGACGCTCTCGCCCGGTGGTGAGCCCACGGAGCACCCGTGGTGGGCGAGCGCGAGCGCGGCGCTCACCGACGTGCGCCTCGTCCAGACGCCGCGTGCGCTCGAGCTCTACTACCGCACGATGGACGGCGCGCTCCGCCGGCACCGCTTCGCCGCGGATGGTGCCTGGGGTCAGGAGCCTGCGGCAGCGGATCGCGTGAGGCAGCTCGGGCCATCGCAGGGCTTCTACCTCCATGCACGGCCCGACGGTGAGATCGAGGTCGTCGCCCCGTAGGGGCCCGCGACCTCCGGAGCCCGCGCCCGCGGGCCGCAGGAAGAGTACAGTCACGCGCATGTCCCGGCGCGCAGCGGCCCTCGTGATCGGCAACGAGATCCTCACGGGGAAGGTCGTGGAGGCCAACCTGCCGCTCCTGGCCAAGACGCTCTTCGAGCTGGGGATCCGGCTCGAGCGCGTGGTGATCTGCCGCGACGACCTCGACACGATCGTGCGCGATCTCGACGCGCTCCGGCACACGCACGACGTGGTGGTGACGAGCGGCGGCGTGGGCCCGACGCACGACGACGTGACCATTCCCGCGATCGCGAAGGCGTTCGGCGTACCGATCGAGCTCGACCCCGATCTCGCGCAGCGCATCCGCGATCACTTCGGTCCACGCACGACCGAGGGTCACCTGCGCATGGCCGAAGTCCCGCGCGGCGGGCGGCTCCTCGCCAACCAAGCCGTGCACTGGCCCGTGCTCGCGATGGACAACGTGTTCGTGCTGCCCGGCGTGCCCGAGATCTTCGCGCGCAAGCTCGAGGTGGTCCGCGAGGCGTTGGGCGCGGGCGCGCCCTACCTGAGCGGCGCGATCTACACGCGCTGCGACGAGGGCGTGATCGCTGCGCTGCTCGCGCGCATCGAAGCCGAGCACCACGTGCTCGTCGGCAGCTATCCACGCTTCGACGAGTCCGATCACAGCGTGAAGATCACCTTCGATGCGACCGAGCGCGGCGCGATCGATCGCGCGATCGACGAGACGCTGCGGGCGCTCGAGCCAGGGCTGGTCGTGCGCGTCGTGCGCGCGGCCTGATCGACGAGGTCGAGCACAAAGTTGCCCGCCTCGGACGGGCTCGGGCATATGCGAGCGATGCGTGCCTCGAGCCCTCCCTCGCTGAGCTGGCTGCGTTCGCTCTTGATGCTCGCCCGCGCGGAGGCGAGCGGAACGCTCTGGCTGCGCGCGCATGGCCGAACGGCGTCGTTGCTGCTCTCACGCGGGCAGGTCCTGGGCTTCGAGGGGGAGCTCGGCCCGCGTCTGGGCGAGCTCGTGGGGCTGACGCGTGCCGAGGGCATCGAGGGATCCGTCGGTCAGAGCTGGGGTGTGGCGGCGGTGGCCGCCGGGCGCGTGAGCCGTGGCGATCTCGCGTGGGCGCTGCGTCGACAGATCCGGCTGCGGGCGCGGGAGATCGCGCGCTGGGGCGAGATCGAGGCACGCTGGGAGGCGGGGGAGGGCGCGCCGCGCCCGTTCACCGACCCCATGAGCACGGCCGATCTGGTCGCCGAGGTACTGCGCGCGTTCGCCGAGAGCCTGCCCGCCGAGCCCGCGCCCGTCGCGCCGGTGGCGAGCGCGCTGGGTCGCTTCTGGGCCGAGCGCGCGGCGCTCTTTCCGCACGAGCTCGCTGCGGTGCACGGCACCATCCGCTCACCAGCGAGCGCCAGGTTCGCGCAAGCGCTCGCGGCCGCGGGGCTGACTGATGCCCCCGTCGAGCCCGAGGTCCGCGCCCTCACCCAGCTCCACGCGCGAGTCCGCCACGAGGGCCCGCGCGCCGTGCTCGGCGAGGAGCGCGACCCGAGCGCCCGCCGCCGCGCCCTCCGCCGCGTGGCTGGGAGCATCCATCCCGATCGCTTCGCGAACGATCCGCGCCTCGGTGTGATCTCGAGCGAGCTCGTCGCCTCACTCGCCAGCCGCTGACGGTCATCTCCTAGAGCACCGATCCGTTTGATTCCCCCAGGAATCAAATGGAATCGGGGCTCTTGGGGGAGTGGGGCCCCGACGAATTCAGTTCGGCGGGGCGAGGGGACACGCGTCGGAAACACAGACTAGAGCAGCGATTCGAATGAATCGGTGCTCTAGGAGACCGCGGCGGCGTGGGCGTCGACCGCATCCGACGACCCGATTCGGCCCCCCGCAGAGAACCACCCACTGCCGCGAATGCCTCCGTGGCAATGCCCCGAGACGCGTGGCGCGCCGAGCACCGTCACCGAGCACACGGGCCTCGCCGCTCGCGATCACGCTTCCGCGAATGCGCCCGGCAGGCCCGACGAGCAAGCACCGAAACGCAGCCATCCGAACGAGGGCAATCCAGATCTCGGCCTCACTGAATGCGCCGAAGGGGGGTCAGGTGCCCTGCGCGCCCACCCACCACGGCGTCTCCTCGGGAGGAGGCTCGGCGGGCGGAGGTGGAGCCGCAGGCGGCGTCGGCGCTGCAGGCGGAGCCGCAGG
>JAIBCE010000129.1 GCA_019694315.1 Sandaracinaceae bacterium | reverse complement strand
TGAAGGCGTGCCGCCGCTGGCCTCGGCGGGCTCGCCCTCGGGGCGCGCGGACGCGCGAGGAGCGCTCGGCGTGGGCTCGCCCTGCTGGAGGGCGGGTCTGTGCAGCGAGGTGCGTGATCGGCGCTCCTCGCGCTCCTTCGCGCTCGCCTTGATCGACGCGAGGGCGTCGTCGGTCACCCAGAGGCGGGCGCAGGCACGACACGCGCGCACCTCGACGATCGGCGGATCGCGCGTCTCGAGCACGTCGAGGCGATCGGTGCAGCAGGGGCACGCGAGGTCGTGGTCGTCGTGGCCCGCGCCGAGCGCGAGGTGCGCGCCGCGGGTCGCGAGCGGGCGCCCGGTCACGGCCTCGAGGGCCTCTCGGCTCGCCCACACCCCGCGGCAGGTGGGGCATCGCTCGATCGTGACGACCCCCAGCGTGATCGGCGCCAGCGAGGCCTGATCCTGAGGACACTGCACGGCCGCATCCTAGGACGAGGGGCGCGCCGCGTGCACGAGCGCCCACGAGCGCCGGCGAGCGCCCCCGTGCGCGGGCGCAGCGTTGCGCGCGGGGCCCTGCTAACGTCGCCCCCGATGCCTCACATCGACATTCCCACCCTGGGCAATCTGCTGCTCTGCGCGATCCTCGTCGCGTCGGGCTACACGATGATGGTCTCGGTGGGAGCGGCCCGCGGACGGCCGCAGCTCACACCGGCGGCACGCCACGGGATCTTCGCGACGATCGCCCTCGTGGTGGGCGCCGTCTTCGTGCTCGCGTACGCGTTCCAGTCGCACGACTTCCGCATCCGCTACGTGGCTCGCTACAGCGATCGCTCGATGAGCCCGCTCTATCTCTGGACGGCGCTCTGGGGCGGTCAGGACGGCTCGCTCCTCTGGTGGGCGTTCCTCCTCTCGGGCTACTCGCTCGGCTTCACGACGTGGGTGAAGGATCGCTACCGCGAGCTCCAGCCCTACGTGTACGCGACGCTCGCGAGCCTCTTCGGCTTCTTCGCGATGCTCATGCTCTTCGCCGCCAACCCCTACGGCACGAGCTTCACGTCGGTGGCGCCGCCCGACGGCGAGGGCCTGAACCCGCTCCTCCAGAACTACTGGATGGCGATCCATCCGCCCGCCCTCTACATGGGCCTCACGGGCTGGGCGATCCCGTTCGCGATCTGCGTCGCCGCGCTCTTCACGGGCCGCCTCGGTGACGAGTGGATCCTCGCGTCGCGTCGATGGGCGCTGCTCGCCTGGGCGTTCCTCTCGCTCGGCAACCTGCTCGGCATGTTCTGGAGCTACGAGGAGCTCGGCTGGGGCGGCTACTGGGCGTGGGATCCCGTCGAGAACGCGTCGTTCATGCCGTGGCTCACGGGCACCGCGTACCTCCACTCCGTCATGATCCAGGAGCGCCGCGGCACGCTGAAGGTCTGGAACGTCTCGCTCATGGCGGTGACGTTCTTCATGACGATCTTCGGCACGTTCCTCACGCGCTCGGGCCTCATCGCCAGCGTGCACAGCTTCGCGCGCTCCGACATCGGCATCTACTTCGCCTGGTACATGCTGTTCCTCGGCATCTTCTTGATCCTCCTCATCAGCTGGAGGCTCCCGGAGCTGCGCGGAAAGCTCCTCGACGGAGGCGATCTCCTCGACGGCTCGGTGCCGCGCATCCTGCGCATCCCGCTCCTTCCGCTGATGCTGATCGCGAAGCTCGTGGAGATCGTGCGCCAGCGCGTCGATCCGTACACGCCGCCGCGCACGGTGCCCTCGGGCATCGAGTCGCCGCTGTCGCGCGAGTTCGCCTTCCTCATGAACAACTGGATCCTCCTCGGGATGCTGATCTTCATCCTGACGTCGACCACGTTCCCGCTGCTCAGCGAGGCGCTGCGCGACCAGACCGTCACGGTGGGGCCGGCCTTCTACAACCGCTGGATGATCCCGCTCGCGCTCGTGCTCCTCTTCCTCATGGGCGTGGGTCCCCTCATCGCGTGGCGCAAGGCGAGCGGCAAGAACCTGCGGGAGGCCTTCGTCGGGCCCTCGATCGCCGCGATCGCGATGCTCGTCGCGCACGTGACGCTCGGGCGCGCGGTGGGCCTGCCGCCGACGATGGAGTCGAGCGACATCTACGGGACGCAGACGGGCGCCGTGCTCTCGTTCCTCGGTCGCTTCTCGCCCGTGGTGTGCACGTCGCTGTCGGCCTTCGCGTTCTGGACGATCGTGCAGGAGATGTGGCGCGGCACGCGCGTCCGCATGAAGAACGCGAACGAGAACGCGCTCGTGGCCTTCGTGACGATGTTCGCGCGCGCGCGTCGCCGCTACGGCGGCTACGTCGTGCACGTCGGGATGATCTTCCTCTACCTCGGCTTCCTCGGCGCCGCGTACGACGTGGAGCGCGAGGGGCAGCTCGACACGGGCGAGACCATGGAGGTCGGTGGCATCACGGTGCGCTACGACGGCTTCCGCGAGGAGTCGGATCTGAACCGATCCACCATGCTCTTCGCCGACATGACCGTCAGCGAGGGCGGAGAGACCGTGGGCCACGTGACGCCCGCGAAGTTCGTGTACCGCACGCACCCGGACATGCCGACCACGGAGGTCGCGATCCGCTCGACGCTGCTCGCGGACCTCTACGTGATCCTCTCGACGGTGGACCCCCAGAGCTCGAGCGGCACGTTCCGAATCCTGCGGCGCCCGCTGGTGTTCTGGATCTGGTTCGGCGGCTTCGTGGCGCTCTTCGGGACGCTGCTCGCGGCGTTCCCGTCGGTGCGTGAGATCCTCGGCGACTCCGACGAGTCGCGCGCGCCCAGCCGTGGCGTGATCGCGGCCGCGACCACGCTGCTCGTCGTGCTCGGCCTCGCGGCGAGCGTGGGCGTGGCGGCGATGCTCCTCGGCGCGCTCTCGCCCAGCGTGGCCCACGCACAGTCCGACAGCTCGAGCACGCTCCACGCGGGCACCGTCGAGATCCACGATCCCTTCGAGCGCCAGGTCTTCGAGCGCCTCCTCTGCCAGTGCGGCGACTGTCAGCGCCTGCCGCTCTCGACGTGTGGCTGCGGCTGGGCCGAGAACATGCGCGCCGAGGTGCGCGAGCAGATCGGGCGCGGGCTCGACATCACGGCGATCCAGACCGACTACCGCGACCGCTTCGGTCCGGCGGCGATCGCGGTGCCCTCCGACAGCGGCCTCGATCGCGCGCTCTGGGCCGTGCCGCTGGCCGCGATGCTGCTCGCGCTGCCGGCGCTCTTCTTCGCGGTGCGTCGCATGGGCCAGCAGCAGCGCGAGAGGCAGGCGGTGGCCGGCGACGCGCCGAGCGAGCCCGCCGCGCGCACGGAGCTCGATGCGCGCCTCGACGAGGAGCTCAAGAACCTCGACGAGTGAGCGCGACGCGCGACTGACTCGCCGATTCCCCGCGGCTGGCTCGGCGCCGGCCTCGCTCGCCGCGAAGGGCAGCTGTCAGGCGCGCGAGGCACGCGTCCATCAGTCGTTCATCACTGGCTCGTCTGGTGACGGTCACGGTCGTGTCGGAGCGTGGCGGCATGCCTTCTCGCCACGCGCTCGTCGGTTCGCTCGTCTTCCTCTGTCTCGTCAGCGGCTGTCCTGGGCCGTCACCGTCTCCGCTCGACGCGGGCACGATCCCCGACGATGTCGGGGCCCCGCTCGACACCGGTCGCGTGCCCGACGACGCGACCTCGCTCGATGCGTTCGTGCCGCCGCTCGTGGACGCCTCGCTCGACGCCGGAACCGATGCCGCAGGGACGCCTTCGTGGACGCTCGAGCCCGGCTTTCTGTCCGTGACCGACTGGACCTGTGGTGTCGCGGCGACGCCCACGAGCTTCACGCTGCGCAACACGGGCATGGCCGCGGGCAGCTACACGGTCGGCGTGGTCGGCGAGCACGCCGACTGGGTGCAGCTCGGCGGTGCGACCACGGGTACGCTCGGCGCAGGCTCCTCCGCGGGCTTCACGGCGCAGCTCGTGCCGCCTGCGGGCTCGGCGGGTGTGTGGAACGTGCGTGCGCGCATCGTCGTCACGCCGAGCGCGGGGAACGTCGCGAGCGCCGACGTCGAGGCCAATCGCGTGGGGCCGGTGCTCTTCTTGAGCGCGAACGGCGACTTCGGCGACGTCGCGATCGGAGGCATGCGGAGCGGCCGCTACACGCTGCGCAACGACGGAGTCGGGACCAGCGCGTTCGAGGTCTCGGTCGCGGGCGATGCCGCGTTCACGGCTTCGATCACCGGGGTCGCGGGCTCGCGCGTCACGCTGCGCTCGGGCGAGTCCGCCGAGGTCGTGGCGACGTTCTCGCCTTCCTCGGCGGGCGAACGGGCCGCCTCGCTCGTCGTGCGAGCGGTCGACGAGGTGTGCTTCGGGCCGCAGGCCGAGGCGCTCGAGCTGCGCGGCAATGGCCTCTCGGGCGCGCTCGGCGTGAGCGGTGATGTGACGTTCCCGGAGACGGGCTGTGGGCTCCTGCCGGCGGATCAGACCTTCACGATCTCGAACGTCGGCGCCGGCGCGCTGAGCTACACGGCGACGCTCGCGCGCGGGATCGAGAGCCCCTTCACGCTGTCGCGGAGCAGCGGCACCGTGGGACCGGGAGCGACGCAGAGCCTCACGATCAGCGCGGCGCGCATCCCCGCGGCGCTGCCCGTGCTTCCGTACGAGAGCGGCGACACCCTCACGATCACGGCGGGCGGCGAGACGCGCACGGTGCAGGTGAGCTCCTTGGGAGGAGGCTCGATCCTGCGGTGGGACGACGCCGAGGCGCGGACGATCACGGCGCTCGCCGGTGCGCACGTGGAGACCACGTTCCACCTGGTGAACGGCGGCACCTCGGCGGCGGACGTGTCCTTCGTGGTCTCGGGAGGCCTCACGCTCTCGCCCGCGACGGCGCGCCTCGAGCCCGGGGCGCGACAGGCGGTGACGGTCGGCTTCGACGGAACGGCGAGCACGAGCGGCGAGCTCTTCGCGACGGTCGTGGCGGGCGCCTGCTCGGTGCCCGCTCGGGCCCCGTCGGTCCGCGCCGTGCTCCAGACGGCCGGTGATCTCTACGTGCCCCTCGACACGCTGGACGTCGGGACTGCGGGCTGCGCGGACCCGTACCCGAGCAGCGTGTCGCTGCCGATCACGAACGGATCGGGCGCCGCCATGACGATCACCTCGGCCTCGAGCGGTGCCTTCGAGGTGTTGCTCGACGGCGATCCGATGCCGGAGACGTTCGTCCTCGACGCGGGCGGGACGCGCTACGTCTCGGCGCGTCGCCGTTCGAGCGAGCCTGCGCTCGGCGTGGAGCGAGGGAGCCTCTCGCTCTCGACGTCGGGCGCGACGCGAACGATCGCGCTCCAGGGGCACCGCATGGGCGCGCGCTTGTCGGTGAGCGCGTCGTCGCTGCCGAGCCCGCTCGCTGCGGGCGTGCCACTGGACGAGACCGTGACGGTGACCAACGACGGCAACGCGACCGTGCAGGTGACGCTCGTGCACGACGGGCTCGGCGCGACGCGGACGATCACGGTCCTGGCCGGTGCGTCCGAGTCCGTGACCTTCGCGCGGACGCCGTCGCTGGGCGCGCTCTCGGACGTGGTGCACCTGACGACTGACGCGACGCCGCTGTGTGCGCCCGTGAGCGACGTGACGTTCGCGGGCACCGCGACCGCCGAGGAGACGTCGCTCAGCGCCGCCTTCGTCGGCTTCCCGGCGGGCGCGGTCTGCCACGGGCCCACACCCCCGCCGCAGACGGTGCGGCTCGGCAACACCTCGGCGACCCCGATCCCGTACACCGCGATCCTCCGCGATGGCGCGTATTTCTCGGTGTTTCCAGCGTCGGGGACGATCCCCGCGCACGACAGCGTGGAGCTCACCGTGTATGTGCGGCCCGTCGGCGACGCGACACCCGGCCTCTACACCGACGTCGCCACGATCCGCACCGCGACGAGCGCACACCGGCTCGACCTGATCACGCCGATCGGAGGGATCGTCGCGGTCCGCGACTCCGCCACGATCGACATCGGTGACGAGCGAGTGAGCACGAGCCCGCTCCGCTCGTTCTCCTTCAGCGGGCGTCGCATCGGGCTGAGGGTCACCTCGGGCATCCCCGCGTTCCTCGATCAGGTCGTGATCGAAGAGAGCGCGGATCCCATGAACGAGTGGGCGCCTGGTCTGGACATCGGGGGCGGGTTCGGCAGCTCTGCCCTCGAGCTCACGGCGCGCTTCTCTCCCGCGATGATCGGCGAGCGCACGGTCACCTTCACGCCACGTGCGGTCTCGGGCGCGTACCTCTGTCAGCCGCTCCCCGGGCCCGTCACGATCACAGGGCACGGCACGGGCGATGGCGGGATCGAGGTGAGCCCGTACACGCTCGAGCTCTCTCGCGTCGCCTGTGGGACCACTCCCCCGCCGGGCGGAATCCTGATCGACAACCACGCCACGGGCGCCATCACCTACGACGTCACGCGTCCCCCGATGAGCGTGCTCGCGGTGAGCCCGTCGAGCGCCACCATCGCGGCCGGCGGTCGTCAGGTCGTGACGGTGCGCGGCGCTGCGATCGCGGCGAGCCCTCCGCTGCACGACGTCGCCACGGATGCGGCGTACTTCGTGGTGCGGCGAGAGCGGCTCACGATCACGAGCCCGGCGGGCAGCGCGTACGTCGAGACCGAGACGAGCGCCGAAGGGCCAGCCTACAGCCTCCTCACCGAGGCGCCCCTGGCTGACTTCCCCACGGGCTCGCGCACGCTCTACACCTTCCACGCGAATGTCTCCGAGACGGGCGCGTTCACCTTCGCCCCGAGCGCGGTCGCGCCCTGTCGCGTGTACGGCTCGCTCACCGCAGGACGCGACGAGTACGTGCACTTCGACTGTCCGAGCGCAGGCGGCGGCAGCGGCAGCGTGACGGTGTCGAGCGCACGCAGCGACGCGTGCACCACGGGCGGCACCTACACCGTCACGCCTTGATCTCGGCGGGGCCTGCGCCGCGGGCCCGCGCGTCGGTCGTGCGCGGAGGCGAGCGCGTGAGGTGCGATCGCTCCGCGCGGAGCGTGTCGTGCGAGGATGCGGGGCATGGCCTCTCGTCGCTGCCTCCGCTCGCTCGCGCCGCTCTCGCTCGCGGCGTCGCTCTCGCTCTTCGGTTCCGTCGCGCGCGCGCAGTCGCTGGTGGCCGCGCCCGACGATCCCGCGCACGACGCGGCGCTGGCGTCGCACATCGATGGGATCGCGCGCGTGCAGGACGCGGTGCTCTCGCGGCCGGTCGGCTTCGGGCTCGAGGCCTACACCGCAGACGAGGGCCATCGCGCGACGATCGCCTCGTTCGTCGCGAGCGGTGAGAGCGACTTCGTGGCGGCGACCGGACAGCACCCGTACGCGGTGATCGACGCCTACGGCGAGCAGGGCGATCTCGGCATGTTCGGTGGCGTTCAGGCCGCGGGCCTCGCGTGGCGCTACGTGGTGCTGCGCGATCACGGCGGCACGCCCGAGGAGATCGGTCGCGCGCGCGAGGCGCTCTTGCGGGCGATCGAGGGCCTGCACTGGTTCACGGCGGTCACGGGCGAGCCCGGCTGTGTGGTGCGCGGGCTCATGCGCGTGACGCCCGAGGACGGCGAGCCGCCGCTGCCGGGGGAGCGGCCGAGCACGCTGCCGCTCTTGGACGCGATGGGCATGCCGCAGCCGGCCGACAAGGTGGCGACGTGGCGTGAGGATCGGTCGGGATCGCTGCCATTCCTCGTGTGGATGGACGACACGAGCAAGGATCAGCTCGATGGCTACGTGCTCGCCCTCGGCGCGGTGTACGACGCCATCCAGGGCGACGAGGCCTTCGACGCGAGCCTCACCGATCGCCTGCGCGAGGACGCGACCGCGATTGCGCGGCGCCTCATGCGGCGCGTGGCCGTGACGCCCACGGAGATGGCCGATCTGGTGATCGTCGACGCCGATGGGCGACCCACGCGCTTCCACGATCTGAGCGCCGAGGAGGTGACGCCCGGCCTCGTCGTCCGGCGCCCCACGAACGGCTTCAACGCGCTCATGGCGCTCGGCGTGATGCGCACGCTCTATCACATCGGCGGAGATCCCGAGGTGGGCCGCTACTACTACGAGGAGCTCGTGGGCAACCGCGATTACCTCGCCACCGCGGAGCTCAACGTGCGGCTCATGTACCAGGGCCTCGGCACCAACTACTCGAACGTGAACATGGCGTTCGTCGCGGCGTACGGCGTGCTGCGCTACGAGACCGATCCCGTGATCCAAGGCGCGGTGCGCGAGGTGCTCGAGACCTCGCTCTATGCACCCGACGTCGATCGCGAGGCGCGGGGCCTGGGCCTGCCGTTCTTCGACTTCCTCTACGCGGGCTTCCGCAGCGCGGGCGCGAGCGACGCCGCCGCGAGCACGGCGATCGGCGAGGGCCTCGCCACGCTGAATGGCTATCGCAGCGCGCCGCTCTGGGACGAGGCGCGCATCAATTGCGACGAGGGCGAGATCGCCGCGGGCTCCTGCCTCGCCGTCGACGGCACCACGACGATCACGCTCGCGCCCGATCTCGGCCGCCTCGGCACGCTCGTGGCCGTCGATCCCGTGCCGATCGCGATCCGACCACCCAGCAATTTCGAGCACCGCTCCGATCCGCATCGCGTGAACGGCGATGGAGGCTCGCGCCTCGACCCAGGCGGCGACATCGTGGCCGCGTACTGGCTCGGGCAGCTGCTCTCGCGCACGAGCCCCGACGACAACGTCTCGAGCCACGCGCGCGAGCCGCTGCCGTGGACGCCAGCGTCCGCGCGCGACGCCGGCGTACCGCCCGTGGACGCTGCGAGCGAGGCCGATGCGGGCTCGGCCGTGGTCGATGCGGGCGCCGTCGTGATGCCGCCGTCGGGGTGTGGGTGCCGCGCGGGGCGCGGAGCGCGATCGTGGGTGTCGCTCTGCCTCGCAGGGCTCGCGCTGGCGCTCGCGCGTGGCTCGCGCTCGCGCAGGACGGGGGCGCGATGAGCTCCGCGACGACTCGCGCCTCGATCCTCGCCGCGATCGCGATCGCTGGGTGCGGCTCGAGCACGCCGCAGCCCACCGCGAGCGTGGGCCCCGCGACCACTCCCACGACGACCACGAGCCCGGCGACGCCCACGACGGCGGCGCCTCCGAGCACGACGACGCGCGCGGCTCGTCCGCGGCCGCTCGACATGATCGACGTGAACGGCGACGGGCAGGGCGACGTGGTCGTCGAGTCGGCGGGCTCTCTGGGCGCGGGCGTGTACCTCGGCGGTCCGACCGGATCGCTCTCGGAGGTGGTGCTCGGTGGCCCCGATCTCTACGCGGGCTACGGGCGCGAGGCGGTGGGCGTGCTCGATCTCGACGCGAACGGGATGCTCGACGTCGCGATCCCCGACGACCTCCACTCGCGCGTGCTCGTGTACCTCGTGCGTCGGGACGGCGTGGATGCGCCGATCGTGCTCGCGGTGGCGAGCAACGGCGCGGCCATCCCCGCTGCGTCGGTGGCCGGCGCGGGTGACGTGAACGAAGATGGGTACGACGACCTCGTCGTGGGCGGCGTGGGCGCGATGGAGCTCTATTTCGGCGGGCCGCGCGGGGTGAGCACACGCGCTGCGCGCTTCGAGCGCCCCGAAGGCTATGGCGCATCCGTCGCGGGCGGTGCCGACGTGAACGGCGATGGTCACGTGGACGTCGTCGTGGGCGCGAACGACGAGCACGCGATCTACCTGCACCTCGGCGATGGCCACGGCCTGGGGCCACCTCAGCGCCTCGACGCCAGCGGTCGTCAGATGGGCGACGACGTTGCGATCGTGGGCGACGTGGATCACGACGGCCTCGCGGACGTGGTGAGCTCGGGCTTCGGCGGCAACGGCGGGTGGCTCTTCTTCGGCGCGCGAGGAGCAGGCCTGCGCACGCCGCCGACGTCGCTCGCGGTGCTCGACGAGGAGTCGGGCTTCTCGCTCTACGTGGACGCTGTGGGTGACGTGGACGGCGACGGCTTCGACGACATCGTGTGTGGCGGCTACGCGGCGAACGGCGCGTATCTCTTCCGCGGCGCGGCGACGGGGCCGTCGGCCGAGCCCCAGCGCATCCCACCGCTCTATCCCGATCAGCCGTGGATGTACCGCGCGCGTGGCGTGGGAGACGTGAACGGCGATGCGCGACCCGACGTGGCGCTCGACAACACGATGGCGCCGCGGACGCTCCTCTTCGGGAGCGCGTCGGGCCTCGCGTCGAGCGGGCCCCAGCTCGTGTCGCGGCCCGACTCCACCGCGCCACCGCCGTACGTGCCGCCGCCGCCAGTGCACTTCCCGCCGGTGCGCGTGAGCTGCACGAGCGACGCCGACTGCGCGCGCGTGCCGCGCCGAGACGACCAGTGCTGTCCGCTCTGCGCGCAGTACTTCGGCGCGCGGCGCGACTACCTCGACGAGGTGAACGCGCTCTGCGACGCGCACCTCGGTGCGTGCGCGATCAGCTGCGCGGAGGGCCCACCGCCCGAGCCCGTGTGCGAGCACGGACGCTGCAACCTGCGCCCGCACTGATCGACGAGAACGCCGAGACATCGACACTCGAGGTCCGCGACCTCGACTCGATCTCTTCCTCGCTCGATCAGAACCAGTCGCAGAGCCAGGGCTCGCGATCCGAGAGCAGCGTCGCGAGCGCGTGGAGCTCGTCGCGCGGACCCTCGGCGAGGCCCATGAGCGCGAGCGTGTCGGGGTGCGTGGCGCCAGCGTAGAGGGCTGCGAGCGCGCGCGTGTCGATGCGCAGCGGCGCGTCGTCGATCACGTGCACCTCCGCGCGGCCGTCCTTCGCCTCGAGGGCGAGCGCGACGTCGCCGAAGAGCGGATCGTGCACGCGCAGGCGCACGTGGCCTGCGTGCGCATAGCCCCGGAGCGCCAGCGCGCGCCGAGGATCGAGGATGCGTAGCATCCAGCGGCCGTGCTCGACGGGCTTGGCGGTCTGCTCGGGCAGGAGCGACACGATCGGGTCGCTCGCCGCCCCGAGCCAGCGCAGCTCCGTGGCGAGCGAGCGGAGATCGGAGAGGAGCGCCATCGCGCGGGCGACCGCGCGGGGTGTGGTGAGCACGAGGTCCTTCACGACGACCGCGAACGCGAGGTTCGCGCCCGGCTCGTGCTGGTAGACGACGTAGCCCTCCGGCGCGTCGTCGGGCCCGAAGCGGTAGCCGCGCGCGAGGCCCTTGTAGGGTGCGGCGATGCGCTGCCAGATCGCCTCGCTGCGCTCGAGGTGGCCGTTCCAGCGTCGCGCCCGCGCGTCGTAGAGCGCGCGGAGCGAGCGGTCCTCGCGCGGATCGAAGGGCACGCACGCGAGGCCGTGATCGCCGCGAGGCAGGGTCGCGATCGGCGCCGACCAGCGGATCGTCGTGCCCGCCTGCTCGAAGCCGATGCTGCGATAGACCGCCACCGAGCTCGCGTAGAGGGCGGCGAGCGGCACGCCCTCTTCCCGCGCTTCCGCGAGGGTCGAGACGAGGAAGCGGCGGGCGAGCCCCGTGCCGCGCGCCTCGGGCGAGACCCCCACGCCCGCGAGGCCGACCATGGGCAGCGGCGAGAGCCCGGGCGCGCGCGAGGTGCCCCAGTGCTGCGCGAAGCGATAGAAGCCGAGGCCTCCGCGGATCGCGCCGCCCTCGATCACCACGCGGAGGTTCTCGTGGCCGAGCCGGCTCATCCACGTGCCCCATGGAAGCTCGTCGGCGCCGAAGCTCTCGACGAGGATGGCCTCGAGGCGCTGTCGCTCGGCGTCGTCGCGCGGCGCCCGCACGATTCGATCGGTCATGCGCGTGAGCGTGGCACGAGCGCGGCGAGCAGCGTTCGGTGCAACACGCCCTCGCGTGCACCACACGATGTTTCACACTGTTGCGTACGCCATGGAACGTTCATGCAACACGCGTGGGAACGCCGAGAATCCCGGGCTCCGCGGTGCGGCGCGCGGCGTGCTTCGTGCGAGGGCCACACGAGAGAGAGGAGTCCCGTTCATGGCCGATGAGACACTCGAGGCGCCCATCGTCGAGCCGGCGCTGCTCGACGCCATCGCTGCGGAGAAGGCCGAGTCGCAGCGGCTCATGATCTCGGGCGCGGCGATCGGCGCGCTCGATCTGGTGGCGATCGCGGCGCTCGGCGTGGGCTGCCCGCTCTGCGCGGTGGGAGCGCCCGCGCTCATCGGCTGGGGCGCGTACCGCGCCTGGAAGGTGCACAAGCTCGCGCGCGAGGTGACCGAGGGAGCAGCGGCCACGCAGAGCGCGACGTCCAAGTCTCCGGCGTGACGACGCCACGCTCCGAGCGTCAGTCGTAGAGGCGGGCTTGCACGAAGAGCGTGATGGGGCTCGAGCCGTACTCGCTCCGAGGGATGCCCTCTTGGGGCGGCGTGCCCCAGGGGACGATGCCGTTGAGCACGAGCGTGAGCGTGTCGGACGCGACCCACGTGAACGTCGCAGAGACGAGGCCCGAGCCGTCGGTGAGGCTCTGCAGGTAGGACACGCCGGCCGACACGTCGTCGCTCAGCTCCGAGCTCACGACGACGGCGAGCACGTGGCGGCCGAGGATCTGCGAGTCGCCGCGGAGGAAGCGTCGCTGGAAGTCGGCGTCGAAGAGCAGGCTCGGATCGCGGCCCACGTTCTCGAGGCCGAAGCCCGAGTGGTGGTACTCGGCGGCCACGCGGATCCCGCGCCAGAGATCGATCGTGTACGACGCGCCGAGCAGGCCCTTGGCGACCACGCCGCGCGTGCCGAGGAAGCCGCCATCGACGCCGCGACCGTTCGTGCCGTAGAGCGCGAATTCGCCGTGCACCTCGGCGTCGGCGACGTTCGCGGACATCGAGCCGCCGGCCATCGCCTCGCCGTCGCGCGAGCCTGCGATCACCTCGGCGTCCACCTCACCGACGATCGCGCGCACGCGCCCGAGGAGCGAGAACGAGCGCAGGCCCGCGTCGTCGACGCGCCCGAAGATCGCGTAGACGTCGGCGGAGATCACGCTGAGGTCCGGGATGCGTAGCTCGGCGTGCACCGCGTCGACGCCGCGTCGCCACTCGCGATCCACCTCGTTGGGCGCGAAGGGCGCGAAGACGTCGATCGCGCTGAAGAGCAGCCCTCGCCCGAGGCCCAGCGCCTGACGTCCGACGGTGAGCTCGAGGAAGGGCAGGTGCAGCGCGAGGAGCGCGCGATCGAGCTCGTGGCGGTGCACGTAGCCAGGCGGCGCGTTCACCACGAGATCCTCGATGGGGGCGAGGCGAAACGGTGGATCGTTGCTCGAGGGGAAGAGGCCGGCGCCGAGGCCACTGGCCGACGACGCCACCGCGCGGTGCTCGTAGGCGACCTCGGCGGAGAGATACCGCGAGAGGCGCGCGGTCACGTCGAAGCGGAGACGGAACATCGCCGCGCCGCCCGCGCTCTCCTCGGTGCTCGGATCGTCGGCGGGCAGCGAGAGGAGCCAGCTCCCCTTGAGCGCGCTCGCGAGCGAGAGGCGGTACTCGCCGTCGTCGCTCTCGTAGAGGTCGCGTGCGTGGCCGAGGCCGGGCACGAGGAAGATGCCCGCGAGCACGATCGCCACTGCGAGCGCCGCGCCGTGCACGCGAGGCCAGCGTGCGAGCAGGCCGAGCGACGTCGAGCGCGGGGCGAGCCTCATGGCGACCGCGTGGCCTTGCGCGTCGCGCGCTTCGATCCGAGGCGCCGGGACTGCGGCGCGATCGCCTGGGTGTCCTCGGACCGGGTGTCCTCGGCCCGCGATGCCACCGCCTGCGTCACTGCGTGGGTGGGCGAGGGGCCCGTGGGCGCCAGGCCCGCGGCGAGGACCTCCGCGAGGAGCGGCTGGTAGCGATCGAGCGGGAGCGCGCCGCGCGCCTCGGGCGAGAGGAGCTGGAGCGCGAAGAACTGCACGCCGATCACGATCTCGGCGCGGGCGTCGCGCTCTTCGGCGGAGAAGCGACCCGGCGCCGCGAGCTCGATCAGCTCGCTGATCCACCCGCGACCGATCGCGCGCTGCTTGGCGAGCTCGTCGTCGCCGAGATCGTGCAGCGCCTCGAGCAGCTCCGCGTCGCGGCTCATGAGCTTGGTGCTGAGCGGGAGCTCGGTGACCGACGCGAACACGATCTCGAGGTAGCGGCGCAGGCGATCGGCGGGCGGCACCGTGCCGTCGAGGAGCGGCGCGAAGCGCGCCATGAGCGCGGTCTTCTCGAGCGCGACCGCGTGCACGAGCAGCTGCGCCTTGCTCGGGTAGTAGAGATACACCGTGCCCTTGGCCACGCGCGCCGCCTGCGCGACCTCGTCGATGCTCGTCTTCTTGTAGCCGCGCTCCATGAAGAGGCGCGTGGCGGCGGCGAGGATCCGCGCGCGCTTTCGGGCCTGCGGCGAGCCGTCGTCGTCGCCGAGGTACTCGCGCGTGACGCGCTCGAGGTTCTCTCGGGTCCAGTGGGTCATCGCTCGGGACGCGTGGCGGAGTCGAGGGCCGAGTCGCTCACGACCCGACCGTCCTCGAGCGTCACGACGCGGCTCGCGTGCGCGATCACGCGTGCGTCGTGCGTGCTGAAGACGAAGGTCGTGCCGTGATCGGTGGAGAGCTTGCGCATGAGCGCCATGAGCTGCTCGGCGTTCTTGCCGTCGAGGTTCGCGGTGGGCTCGTCGGCGAGCACGAGGCGAGGGCGGGAGGCCACCGCGCGGGCCACGGCCACACGCTGCTGCTGGCCACCGGAGAGCTCGGTCGGCCGACGCTCGGCGAGCTCCGCGAGGCCGAGCTCGCCGAGCACCTCGAGCGCGCGCTTGCGACGCTCGCTCGCCCCGAGGCCCTGGAGCTCGAGGATGAGCTCCACGTTCTCCGCCGCGGTGAGCACCGGCACGAGGTTGTAGGCCTGGAAGACGAAGCCCAGCGTCTCGAGGCGGAGCCTGGCGCGCTCGCCCTTGCTCAGCGTGGAGAGATCGCGGCCGAGCACCTCGACCTTGCCGCTCGTGGGGCGATCGAGCGCGCCGAAGAGGTTGAGGAGCGTGGTCTTGCCGCTGCCGCTCGGGCCGACGAGCGCGAGGAAGTCGCCCGTGTGCACGGTGAGGCTCACCCCGCGCAGCGCGGGCACCTCGATCGTGCCGAGCTGGAAGGACTTGTGGACGTCGGTCGCGATCGCGGGGGCTGCGGCGACGGGCTTCTTCGTCGACGGACGGGCGGCGTCGGGTGCGGTCTCGGTGCTCATCGGTCGACCCTCAGGGCAGTGGCTGGATCGGTGCGGGACGCGAACCAGGCCGGATAGAGAGAGGCGAGCAGCGTCGCGACGAAGGACATCACGATCGCGCTCGGCACGATCCAGGAGCCGAATTGCGGGTGGAAGATCGGATCGATGAGCACGCCCGCGAAGGCCATGCGCTCGTGGCCCTGGTACATCGCGCTGATGTCGATGCCGACCTCGTCGAGGTGACGGATGAGCGGCATGGCCCACGCGAGCGCGAGCAGCGTGGCGCCCACGCCGAGGAGCAGGCTCTCGGTCACCACGATCCGCACGAGCGTCGCGCCGCGGAGACCGATCGCGGCGAGCACCGCGAATTCCTTGCGTCGCTCGAGCACCGACGTGAGCTGTGCGCTCGCCACACCGAGCAGCACGACGAGGAGGATGATCGAGGTGGCCATGCGCGAGGTGCGGTAGCTGCCCTCGATCTTCGCGCGGAGGTCCGGCACGAGCTCGAGCCAGCTCAGCGCCTCGTTGCCCTCGCCGATCAGCCCTTGCACCTCGCGCCGCATCGGCTGCACGGCCTCGGGATCGGTGCCGAGGGAGCGCGCGACGATCGTGATCTCGCTGAAGCCCTCGCGGCCCGAGAGGGTGACCACGTCTTCGAGCGCGACGTGCGCGATGGTCTGGTCGATCACGCTCGAGCCTGTCTCGATGATACCGACGACCGTGACGATCGCGCTCTCGAGCTCACCGCTCGCCGACACGACCGTGACCACGAGCTCGTCGCCGATCGCGGCGTGGAGGCGTCGCGAATGGGCGCGTCCGAGCACGATGGCGTTGCGCTCTCCGGGCTCGAGGTAGCGACCCTCGACGAGGCCGCGCACGTAGCGGAAGACCTGCGGCTCGGTGCGCGGATCGACGCCCGTGAGCACCACGTGCGTGCTGCGCGTGCCGAGACCGAGGAGGCCTCCCACGCTCGCGCGCGGCGTGGCCACCTCCACCCAGGGCAGCGCGCGCACGGCCTCGAGCGCGTGCTCGGAGCCCGTGAGGCGCATGGACTCGTCGTGTCGCTCGTTCCAGCCCGCGGGCGCCACGCGGAGGTGACCGAGGCCACCGCCCGCAGCGGCCTCGACGCTCATGCGCTCGAGGCCCCGCACCCACGAGAGCGCGAAGAGCGCGATGCCCACGCCGAAGCCCAGGCCGAGGAGCGAGAGCAGCGTGCGCCGGCCGTTCCTCGTGAGGCTCCGCAGCGCGTATCGGGTGGACGTGGAGATCATGGGGCGCCGTGTGATCGGGTGGAGGTCATGAGCGCATCGCCTCCATCGGCTCGAGGCGCGCGGTGCTGATCGCGGGCCAGATGGAGGCCGCGACGGAGACCACGACGACACCCACGAAGCCGGGCACGAAGTCGCCTGCGAAGAGGTGCGGGTGGAGCGAGCCCGTGAAGGTGAGGCCGAAGGCCGAGATGCTCGTGCTGTGCTCGGCGCCCATGGATGCGAGGTCGATGCCGACGAAGCCCTGGTACGCGACGATCGCTGCGCCGGCGGCGCTGCCCACGAGCACGCCGAGGAGGCCGAGGATGAGCGCCTCGAGCACGATCATCAGCACGAGCCGCAGGGGCGTGATGCCGACCGAGAGCATCATGCCGAGCTCTCGCCGTCGCTCGAAGGTGGCCATGAGCATCGTGTTCGCGACGCCGGCCGCGGCCGCCACGAAGACGATGCACATCATCACGATGCCGTACATGCCCGAGATCTGCCGGAACGACGCGACCTCGGGCGCGAGCTCGCTCCAGGGCAGCGTCTCGAGATCCGACAGCGCCGGCGATGCGGCGAGGCGTGCGCTCAGCGCAGGCGCGTCGTCGATGGAGCCCGAGCCGATCACGGTGATCTCGCTCGCCATGTCGGGCATGACGAAGATCTCCTGCGCGCTCTCGAGCGCGATCACGATGCCCGCGCGGTTCACGAGCTCGACCGGTGTGGTGAGGATGCCGCCCACGGTGAGGAGATCGTTGGCCATCGAGCCGTCGGCGCCCTGGCCCACCACCGCGAGCTCGTCGCCCACCTGGATGCCGGTCTCGAGCGCGAGCGCCGAGCCCACGAGCGCGACGCGATCGTGCGGTCGTCCCTCGAGCGGGAGGCCCTCGAGCATGCCGCCCGGGACCGACTCCCGCTCGACGTCGAGGCCCACGACGATCGCGGCGTGTCCGTCGACCTCGCGCGCCACGAGCGCGGGGGCGTAGATGCGCGGGAAGGCCTGCGCGACGCCGGGCGTCTCGCGCACCACGGCGAGGCGCTCTTGGAGGCGATCGATGGCGAGATCGGGCGCTTGCTCCTCGCGGAAGCCCACGGCGTGGATCTGCGCGTGACCGACGAAGGGGCCGGTCAGCGCGGTGAGCATCTGCACCTTCCAGCCGTTGATGAGGCCCACCACGAGGAGCACCGCGATCTGCGCGATCGCGATCGCGCCGAGGGCGAGCAGCGTGCGGCGCACGTTGCGGCCGAGGTTGCGCCAGGCGATGCGGACGATGGAGCCCATCAGTGCGCCCGCTCGAGCTCGGTGAGCGAGAAGGTGCTCTCGGGCACGTCGGCGTCGAAGTCGATCGAGAGGTAGCGCATCTCGGTGCGGTGCCCCTCGCGATCCTGCGGCTCGAGGACGAAGCGCGTGGGCACGCGGCGGCCGTCGACCTCGCGGATGTCCTCGAAGCGCATGAGGCGCGCGAGGCGCATGGAGCGATCGTAGTGACGCGCCAGACGCGGCACGAGGTCGTCACCCACCACCATCTCCACGCGACGCCAGAGGCCGACGGTGCCCTCGCGCGCGTCGTAGCGGACGAGCCAGCCCGCGGGCTCGGTGCTCGGGCCGACGACGGCGCCGGTGAAGTCGCGCCGGTAGCTCGAAGACTGGGTGAGGTCGTCGTTCGTGAAGTCGGAGCCCATCCAGCTCGAGAGCATCATGGAGGGCGGCACGCGCATCGTGCGCGAGATGCGGGGGAGGTAGTTCCAGAGGTTGTGGTCGCGTCGCAGCGTGGCGGTGCCGGCCTCGCGCGCGGGCGCCTCGATGACGATGAGCGCGCGGTCCTCGCCGCGGGCCCAGCTCTGCATGCGTAGCGTGCGGCTCTGGCGAGGCGTCACGACGGTGAGCTCGATGCGCGCGATGGTGCCCGTGGAGCGGTAGAGGCCGTCGAGGCGCGCGGTGATCGCGTCGAGCGTGGGCGGGCTGCTGGGGGCTGGGGGCGTCTGCGCGCGTGCGTGCGAGGGTAGAGTGTCGAGCCCGGCCGCGGTCGCGAGGAGCGTGGCGGTGACGACGCTCGCGCTCGCGGCGAGGAAGCGGCGGCGGCCGAGCTCGCGTGGGCTCCCCTGCGCGACCGCGCGGGCAGAGGGCGTCGGGGTGGCCGTTGCCGGCGTGGTGTTCATCGAGGCCTCCGACCCGGTCCGGCCGGGCACTGACTGAATGACCGAAATCGGTCAGTCGGTCAACGTCCCTGTTTCGAGGGCATTCCGTGGCATCCTCGGGGCATGGAGCGGTTCGTCGATCGCTACGTGAATCGCGAGGAGGCGCGGCGTCGGTTCGGCGAGGAGGCCGATGCGCTGGCCCGCGCGTACCTACGCACCGATCCGCTGGCGGACGAGCTGGTGCGCTCGTTCCGCACGGGCGGTGGGCGGAGCCGGGAGCTGTTCGAGCGCGCGCTCGCGCGGGGCCTGCCGTCGATCGAGGCGCCGCCGCCTGCGCTCGTGGCGCTCTTCACGGAGCTCGAGCGGCTGCCGCCGTGGCTCGACGTGGCGCGTCTCGATCGTGCGGCGCGGGTGTACCAGCGCGGCGGCCTGGCGACGATGTTCGTGCTCTCGGCGTGGTCGCTGATGAACGGCTACCACTCGGCGCCTGCGGTGAAGCCGCTGAGCTTCACGCGTCAGCTCGAGGCGATGGCGCCGCGACGTCTCGCCGAGACGGGGCGCTTCGTCACGGAGGTGAGCCAGACGCGCGGGATGCAGCGCTTCGCGAGGGGCTTCGAGATCGCGGTGCGTGTGCGGCTCGTGCACGCGCACGTGCGTGCCGCGCTCCGCGAGAGCCCGGCGTGGAGGAGCGAGGCGTGGGGTCTGCCGATCAACCAGGCCGACATGCTCGGGACGATCCTCGAGTTCTCGGTGCTGTGGATCTGGGGGCTCGAGAAGCTCGGGTTCCGTCTCGAGGCGCACGAGAGGGACGACGTGATGCACCTCTGGCGCTACGTGGGGTACGTGAGCGGTGTGGAGGAGGGGCTGCTCGAGCGCATCGCGGACTACGAGACGGCGGCGCGCACGGCGGAGCTCGTGTACCTCGTGCAGCCGGGGCCGGACGAGGACTCGCTCGCGCTCGCGAAGGCGCTGCGCGAGGTGATCATGGTGAACGCGAGGACGCCGGGGGAGCGGCTGCGGGGGCGGGTGGTGCAGCGGGTGCACGACGGGCTCGTGTGGGCGTTCAACGGGGATGAGATCGCGGGCGCGCTCGGGACGCCGCATCGAGAGATGAGGCATGTGGTGCGGCCGCTGCGGGCGGTGGTGCGGACGCTGGAGCGTGTACGTCGGGCGGTGCCGGGGGGGAGCTGGGTGGCGAGCGAGGTGGGCAATCGACAGGTGCGCGCGCACGTGGCGTATCTGCTGCATCGAGAGGAGCCCAGGTTCGAGCCTCCGGCGCGGATCGATGAGTCGCGCGGTGGGCGCGCGGCCGTGCGCCCGGGCTGAGGGCGCCGTCGCCCGTTCGTTCCTGGTTCGCCAATCCCCGGCTCATGCTTGTTCTCCCAGGGAGGGGCTGTGGAGTTCCCTGGGACTGTGGAGCTCCCCTGGGACTGTGGAGCTCCCTGGTACTGCGGAGTTCCCTGGGACTGCGGAGTTCCCTGGGACTGCGGAGTTCCCTGGGACTGTGGAGTTCCCTGGGACTGTGGAGTTCCCTGGACTGTGGAGTTCCCAGGGACTGCGGAGTTCCCTGGGACTGTGGAGTTCCCTGGGTTCAATCCGACCAGGTTGGACTTCCGGGGGCCAGGGACTGGCTGGGGGCCAGGGACTGGCTACCGCGGGCGGGCCACCGAGGGGCGGGCGACCCCTCCCCGTGTAGGGACCTGGCGGAACTGCGCCGCCAGTGCTCCGCCAGTCCGCCAGCTGGCGCGTGAATTTCCTTGATTTCGAGGGCTCGAGGGCCGGAGCGGGGTGTGCAGCAGGGGGCCGCACCATGAC
>JAIBCE010000128.1 GCA_019694315.1 Sandaracinaceae bacterium | reverse complement strand
CGAGGAGCCCCACCATCGTGGCGTACTTCGCAACGATGGTCGCCTCCATGACGTGGTCGCGCCGCATGTCCGCTTTAGATCATCCATTGATCAAGTTGGCAAGACAAATCTGCCCGGGCTCCTTAGAAGACGAAGTCGGTCGAGAGGAAGCTCGAGAGCCGGCCAGTGACCACGTCCGTGACGAGCTTCTCGTTGGCCTCGTTCGTCGTCGCCGCGACCACGGCGCGGATCGAGAAGGCGCGCAGCGCGTCGCTCACGGACAGCGTGCCTTCGGCAGAGTCCTTGCGGCCCGTGAAGGGGAACGTGTCGGGGCCGCGGCGACACTGCGTGTTCAGGTTGATGCGGGAGACCTGGTTGACGAGCGCGTCCACGAGGCCCGCCATGCGCTTGGGGTCACGGCCGAAGAGCGCCACTTGCTGGCCGTAGCTCGAGGCGCGCATGAAGGCGTCGATCTCCTCGTCGCGATCGAACGTGGCGATCGGCACGATGGGCCCGAACTGCTCCTCGGTGTAGAGGCGCGCGCGCGGGCTCACGTGGTGGAGCACCGCGGGGCGATAGAAGGTCTCGTGCGCCACGCCGCCGCGATTGACCTTCACGGCACCGTGCGACTCGGCGTCGGCCACGAGCTCGGCGAGGCGCGCGCACTTGCCGTCTTCGGGCAGCGGCGTGAGCTTGGCGCCGCTCGTCCACGGCATGCCCGCGGGCAGCGCGTCCACCGCCTCGGCGAAGCGCGGCACGAACGCGTCGGCCACGTCGCGGTGCACGAAGATCTGCTTGAGCGCGGTGCAGCGCTGGCCATTGAACGTGAGCGCCCCGCCCACGCACTCGGCCACGGCCACGTCGAGATCCGCGTCGGGGAGGATGATCGCGGGGTTCTTGGCCTCGAGGCCCGTGATCGTGCGGAGGCGATTGGGCTTGGGGTGCTGCGTGGTGAGGAGGTTCGCCACGCGGCTCGTGCCGATGAACGCGAGGCAGTCGATCTGGCCCGAGCTCATCATCGGGCCGACCACGGTGGGGCCGTCTCCGCTCACCACGTTCACCACGCCGGGAGGAAAGGCCTCGGCGAAGGCCTCGAGCAGCGGCAGGTGAAGGAGCGCGCCGTAGCGCGGCAGCTTGCTCACGATCGTGTTGCCCATGACGAGCGCGGGCACGAGCGTGGTGAAGGTCTCGTTGAGCGGATAGTTGAACGGGCCCATGCAGAGCACGGTGCCGAGCGGGCTCCGTCGGATCTGCGCGAGGAAGCCCTCCTGCACCACGAAGCGGCCCGAGGTGCGATCGAGCTCCTTGAGCGCCTCGAGCGTGTCGTCGATGTACTGCACCGTGCGGTCGAACTCGGTCTCGGCGTCCTTCCGCGTCTTGCCGATCTCCCACATGAGGAGGCGCACCACGGTCTCGCGCACCTTCTTCATGCCCTCGACGAAGCGCTCGGTACGCGCGATGCGCTCGCCCACGCGCATCGAGGGCCACGTGCCACGCCCGTCGTCCCACGCGCGGCGCGCAGCACCGAGGGCCTCTCTGGCCGCGGCCTCGTCGAGGGCGGCGAGGTGACCCACGAGCGCCCGCTCGTGCGTGCCGTCGGCGCGGCGCAGGCACACGGGCGAGCGCACCTCCTGGGTGGGCCCCTGCCAGCGGCGCACCTCGCCGTTCACGAGCCACGTGCGCTCGAAGGAGGACGTGTCGATGCGCGCGGCCTCGGGGATCTCGTCGTGCGTGGGGAAGGTGGGCAGGAGCGTCGTCATGCCGGGGAGCCTACCGCCACCGCGCATCGGGGCGATGGCCCGCGTCGCCCGCCGGAGGGGGGCCGGCTGGGCGAACACGGGTCCCGAGAGCGCGCGAGTGCGAGCGGGTGCGCCGGGCCCACGCTGCCGTCACGCGCGTCAACGTGCGCTGGGATCCTGGGACTCGAGACTCTGGGCCTCGACGCGCTGGTCTTCGAGGTCAGGGCCCATGGGATTCGAGTCTTCCGGACTCCTCCGGACTCGGGTCCTGCGGACTCTGGTCTTCCGGACTCTGGTCTTCCGGACTCTGGTCCTCCGAGCGCTGGTCCTCCGGACTCTGGTCCTCCGACCCCGACTCCTCGCGGGCCGTGGAGGTGTCCCTCGGTTCCTCGGCGCGCGGGGCCGGTTCCCAGGCACTCCGAGCGCCCAGCAGGCTCCACATCCAGTCGGGCACGGGATGTCGGGACTCGAGCATCGACCGCGGCGGGTGTGGCCCCTCGGGATATCGCTGGTTCCACTCGTCCGTGCGTGCCCGCTGCCAGCGTCGATCGATCACGCGCATGCGCCGCTCCTCGTGGCGACGCCGGCTTCCAGGCCCGGTGTCGGGCAGCACGGAGCGGAGGCCCAGACCGAACGATGGGCCGTGCACGAAGAGCGAGTCGAAGTGAGCCCAGCTCCCGCTGAGGAGCAGGGAGGTGTTCGCGTCGAGGTCCCACTCGGCGGAGAGATCGATCGCGAGGATGGCGTCGTAGATCACGTCACCGCCGCCATCCGGCATGGGCGAGAGAACGAGGCCTCCCTGCGCCAAGATCCGCACCGAGGGCGTGAGGTCGATGCCTGCCACGGCCACCGCGCGGGCGTAGGGCATGAAGTCGATGCCGGACCGGAATTCCGGAGACGACACCGGGCGCCACTCCGTGCAGGAGTTCCCGAGCCCGAGCCAGCCGTCGGGTCTGCACTCGCGCACCTCGCGGTGGAGCCACGAGCTCTCAGCGAGCCCGACGATGCCCGCGTCGATCGCGAGCTGGAGCTGGAAGGGCTCGCTGTCGCTCGCGAAGCCGAGCACCACGCCCAGGCCCAAACGCGTGGGCCAACCCGGCGAGAGCTCGTTCGCGTCGAACGCATCCACGGCGCCAGGCCCGAGGCCCAGCGAGCCCAGCGCGCGGATCTCGAACATCCGTGAGGCGCGGTAGCCGATCACGCCCTCCGTCGAGCCCACACTCGCGTACGCCGACCCGGACGCCCGATCCGGGCGAGGCGTCCCGAGAAACGTCTGACCTCGCAGTGACGTCGAGATGTCGACTTCGCCCCGATGTGCGGGCGCAGTGGGCAACGACGGCGCGAAGCCCGTGCTCGCGCGTGGTCCCGCCAGGCGCGAGGTCGCGGGGCTGCACGCGTGGAGCAAGAGCAGGGCGAGGCTCGAGCCGACGCGGGGCGCCGCCGCCGTCCATCCCTCTCTTCGCCCGGGCCTCACGCCCCTAGTCTACGCCCTCACGTGCCGGCTGGGCGAACACGGGTCCCGAGAGCGCGCGAGTGCGAGCGGGTGCGCCGGGCCACGCTGCCGTCACGCGCGTCAACGTGCGCTGGGATCCTGGGACTCGAGGTTCTGGGCCTCGACGCGCTGGTCTTCGAGGTCAGGGCCCATGGGATTCGAGTCCTCCGGACTCCTCCGGACTCTGGTCCTCCGGATTCTGGAATTCCGGACTCTGGTCTTCCGGACTCTGGTCTTCCGGACTCTGGTCCTCGGGACTCTGGTCCTCCGAGCGCTGGTCCTCCGACCCCGACTCCTCGCGGGCCGTGGAGGTGTCCCTCGGTTCCTCGGCGCGCGGGGCCGGTTCCCAGGCACTCCGAGCGCCCAGCAGGCTCCACATCCAGTCGGGCACGGGATGTCGGGACTCGAGCATGGAGGCTGGTGGGTGCGGGCTCTGGTCGTGGTGCGCCATCCACGCGTCGGTGCGCGCTCGATTCCAGCGACGGGCGATGAGCCGCACCCGACCTGCCTCCGCCCTTCGGGCGCTCCCGGGGCCGGTGTCGGGAAGAACGACGCGGAGGCCCAAGCGCGCCGAGGGCCCGTGGACGAAGTAGGGGTCGAGGAACGCCCAGCCGCCGCAGAGCACGACGGAGGTGTTCGCATCGAGGGCCCACTCGAGGGCGAGATCGAACGCGAGCACCACGTTGTAATCGACGTCGCCTTCGCCATCGCCCCACGGTGCGAACACCAGCCCCACTTGCCCGAAGAAGCGGAGCTCTGGGAGCAGATCGAATCCGACCACGGCGCTCGCGCGGGCGTAGGGGCGAATCCTCAAGCCAGTTCGGAGACGGGCCGGAATGGCCAACTGCCACGGACCACAGGTCCACTCCCGCGACATCGTGTCGGGTGGCGAGCAGAAGCGTGTCTCGGACTGGAGGAAATCGCTGGTCGCGAGCGCGACCAGCCCCGCGGCGACGGTGAGCTGGACCTGAAACGGCTCGCTGTCGCTGGCGACGCCGAGCACCACACCGGCGCCGAGGCGCATCGGCCAGCCCGCCTCGAGTGTGTGGGAGCCCAAGGCATCCACGGCGCCTGGTGCCATGGCCAGCGCCCCGAGGGCGCGGATCTCGAAGACGCGCGAGGCGCGATAGCCGATCACTCCTTCGGCGGCTCCGATACTGGCATAGGCGGCCTCGCCGCCGCCCCAACTGGATCGCGGCGTGGCGAGGTAGCTGTGCCCTGCGAGGGCGGTCGAGAGCTCCGTCTCGCCACGATGCGCAGGAGGGGGTGGCAGGCCCACAGGCGGCGCCGTCGCGGCCTCGGGCCCGGTGACGCGCACCATGCTCGGAGGACCCGCCGCGAAGCACGCCGTCAAGA
Source organism: Sandaracinaceae bacterium (assembly GCA_019694315.1). GTDB lineage: Bacteria > Myxococcota_A > Polyangia > Polyangiales > Sandaracinaceae > JAFLCL01. Next base: position 15,859 of record JAIBCE010000128.1, on the reverse strand, counting down.
GCGCGGCGGCCGCAACCGCGCCGCCTCCTTGGAGCGTCCGTGCCCACACCGCAGTCCCACCGATCACAGACAGATCATACAGGATCGAGGAAGTGCGCGAGGCGCGGAGCCCTCACACGTCCGTCCCTCCCGCGTCGCTCGACGGGCGCGAGAGCGCGGTGTGCGCAGGGCGCTCGGTGGCGCCAGCATGGAGCGCTTCCTTCTTCTCGGAGAACGACACGATGGCCCCGCAGTCCGGCTGGTTGATGGCGTGCTCGCTCTTGTTCTCGGGCTGCTACGCGAGCCACGAGCGTGCGATCGAGCTCGACGAGCTCCGCGAGGACGCGGCGCACACACCGACGCTGGCGCAGTGTCGCCCGCGGTTCCCCGAGCCCGTCGTGCTCTCGGAGGGACGCGCGAGCGACGGGCGCGACTTCGATCTGCTCTGGACGGGGCGAGTCTTCCTCGCTGTCTTCAACAGCCTCGACGGAGGCGGCTGGGGCGCGTTCGCCACGCCCGACGGGCACGTGACGCCGCTCGAGGGCGAGAGCCCCTTCGCCACGCGGCTCGCCGTCGTCCCCGGGACGCCGTTCGTCGCGGCGGGCACGTCGTTCGGGCTCTCGGTGCTCGACTCGGTGGGGCAGCCCGTCGACGGGCCCCTCCTCGAAGGCCCCGAGATCGGACAGTGGGCGTTCCGGTCGTTTCCGGTCGTGCGGCCCGCGGGCATCGCGGTGCTCGGATCGGTGTGGGGCTTTCGCGCCGACACGCCCTCCGGCACACCGCTGCCCAACGGCGTGTTCGCGCCGAGCGGCGCGAGCGCGGTCGACGCGCCCGAGCGCATGCCGACCACGCCGCTCGTGGCGAGCGACACCAACGCACAGACCCTCGCGGTGGCGCGCGATCACGATGGCTTCGGAGCCTTCGCCGTGGCGCAGGACTTCGAGGTCCTGCACGTGATCGACTTCGACGACGCCGCGAGCCCGCGCGTCAGCGCGACGTGGCCCCTTCGTGGCGAAGCGCTCTCGCTCCACGCTGCGTTCGCGCTGCCCTCGGCGGACCGCGCGTCGTTCGTGCGAGGCACGCTCGGTGGAGCCCTCGATCTCGTGTGGATCGACCCGCGAACGGGTGAGGAGGAGGTCGTCGCGGCGCTCGGCGCCGAGTCGTTCGCGTGGACGGACGTGATCGAGCTCGGGGAGCGCGCGGTGGTCGCGGCACCCTTCGCGGCCGCGGGGCGAAGCAGCGATCCGCCGCTCGCGCTGCGCGACTACCTGCCGTTCGGCGGAGGCTTCACCACCGAGCTCGTCGTCGACCCCGACGCAAGCCTCCGCGAGGTGCGCCTCGCCCGCTTTCCGTGCGGAATCGCAGCGGCCTGGCGTCGCTCCGCGTCGGGCATCCTGCTCGAGGCGTACGACTGCTGTCGCCCCTGACGCTGTGGCTTGCACAAGGCCCTCCGACCACGGATCGTACGCCCCCCGGACGCGGTCCCCGCGGACGGTCACTCTCTCCGGAGGATGCGATGTCTCGTACGGTGTTCCGCAAGGTCGGTGTGATCGGCTCGGGTGTCATGGGCGCGGGCATCGCGGCGCACTGCGCGAACGCGGGCGTGCGCGTGACCCTGCTCGACATCGTCCCGCGCGACCTGCCTGCCGACGCGAAGAAGGCGGCACGCAACAAGATCGCCGCCGACGCGCTCGCCAACACGGTGAAGGCCAAGCCGGCGCTCTTCTTCCACCCGAACAACGCGCGCCTCGTCTCGGTCGGCAACATCGACGACGACCTCGCGTCGCTCGCCGACTGCGACCTCATCGTCGAGGCCATCGTCGAGCGCCTCGACATCAAGCGCTCGCTCTTCGAGAAGCTCGAGAAGGTCGTCTCGCCCACGACGATCATCGCGTCGAACACCTCGGGCCTCCGCATCAAGGACATGGTCGAGGGCCGCAGCGAGACGTTCCGCAAGAACTTCCTCGTGATGCACTTCTTCAACCCGGTCCGCTACATGAAGCTCCTTGAGCTCGTGGTCGGCGCGGACACGGATCCGAAGGCCCTCGAGGCGATCGCCACCTTCGGCCGCGATCAGCTCGGCAAGGGCATCGTGCTCGGCAAGGACACGCCGAACTTCGTGGGCAACCGCATCGGCATCTACGGGATGATGGCCACCATCGACGAGATGCAGAAGGCGGGCCTCAGCTTCGAGGACATCGACAACCTCACGGGCACGCCGATGGGTCACCCCAAGAGCGCCACGTTCCGCACCGCGGATCTCGTGGGCCTCGACACCTTCGCGCACGTCGCCAAGAACTGCTTCGACGCGCTTCCGAACGACGAGGAGCGCGCGGTCTTCCAGGCGCCCGCGTGGGTCGCCGGCATGGTCGAGAAGAAGATCCTCGGCAACAAGACCAAGGGCGGCTTCTACAAGCGCGACAAGGCCAGCGGCGAGACGCTGACGATCGACACCGAGACGCTCACCTATCGCCCGAAGAAGGCCGACGAGGCGATCGCGAAGGCCACCAAGGGCCTCTCGAAGATCGAGGATCCCGCGGCGCGCGTGAAGAAGCTCGTGAACAGCGACGGCAAGGTCGGCGAGGTCGGCTGGAAGATCATCGCGCGCACGCTCGCCTACTCGGCGCGACGCATCGGCGAGATCACAGACGACGTGGTCGCGATCGATGACGCGATGAAGTGGGGCTACAACTGGGAGCTCGGTCCCTTCGAGACGTGGGACGCGATCGGCTTCGCAGAGGCCACCGCCCGCATGGAGAAGGACGGCATCGCGCTGCCCGCGTCCATCCAGAAGATGAAGGCCGCGGGCGCGACCTCCTTCTACAAGGATGGAAAGGTGTGGGACCTCGTGAAGGGCGAGTACGTCGCGCGCAAGACCGACGCGCGCGAGTACAGCGCGGTGCAGGCCAGGAGGGGCGCCGCGGTGCTCTCGAACGGCAGCGCGGATGCGTTCGACTTCGGCGACGGCATCCTCGGCCTGACGTTCAAGAGCAAGGCCAACAGCATCGACCAGGACATCATCGAGATGATCCACATGGCCACCGAGCGCGCGGAGAAGGACTTCCGCGGCATGGTGATCGCGAACGAGGGCGAGCACTTCTGCGTCGGCGCGAACCTCTTCGGCGTGGTCGTGGCGGCCAACCAGCAGCAGTGGGGTGATCTCCGCGCGATGGTGAAGCGCCTCCAGGCCGGCGTGCAGAAGATGAAGTACGCGAAGGTGCCGGTGGTGGCGGCGCCCTACGGCATGGCCCTCGGTGGCGGCCTCGAGATCTGCCTCGGCGCGGGCCACGTGCAGGCGGCGGCGGAGACCTACTGCGGCCTCGTCGAGGTCGCGGTGGGCCTGCTCCCCGGCGGCGCGGGCAACCTGAACCTCCTCTGGCGCGCGCTCGAGAGCGTGCCGCAGGGCCAGCAGCTCGACACGTACGCGGTGGTCACGCAGGTGTTCAAGAACATCGCGATGGCCAACGTGGCGACGAGCGCGGTCGAGGCGCAGCACTTCGGCTACTTCCGCCGCTCGGACGGCATCTCGTTCGACAAGGCGCGCCTCGTGCACGAGGCCAAGCAGAAGGCGATCGGCCTCTACGAGAGCGGCTACCACGCGCCGATCCCGCGCGCGTACGTGCTGCCGGGCGAGAGCGGCATCGCGACGCTCTCGATGATGGTCGACACGCTCGTCGCGGGCGGTCACGCGAGCGAGCACGACGCGCTCATCGCGCGCAAGATCGCGAGCGTGCTCTGCGGGGGCGTCTCGGGACACACGCACGAGGTCACCGAGGAGGAGATCCTCGAGCTCGAGGCGGAGGCCTTCGTGAGCCTCTGCGGCGAGCCCAAGAGCCTCGAGCGCATGCAGCACATGCTCACGACCAACAAGCCGCTGCGCAACTGAGCTCGTCGGGCGCATCGGCCCTGTGAGGCACCATGAGAAAGCCGGCACCGGAGACGATCTCGATCAGCGGGTACAAGTCGATCCGCTCGCTGACTGATCTTCGTCTCTCGCCCGGCCTCAACGTGCTCGTCGGCGCGAACGGCGCGGGTAAATCGAACTTCCTGCGCTTCTTCGAGATGCTCGGTCACATGATGGACCCCGTGCGTGGGCTCCAGCGCTACGTCGCGGCGCGTGGCCGTGCGGATGCGTTCCTCTTCCGTGGCACCAAGGTGACGAAGGAGCTCAGTGCACGCGTGGCCTTCGGCCTGAATGCCTACGAGTTCACGCTCCGTCCGGCCGACGACCGTTCGCTGTTCTTTGAGACAGAAGCCGCACCCTTCGACGGCCCCAAGTTCGGCGCTGTCGTCAACGGTCAGGGGACGGGGCACCTCGAGTCGAGACTGGCGGCGAAGGACGAACCGACCAAGGCCGAGGAGTTCGCCCGCGACACCATCCGGTCGTGGCGCGTCCACCACTTCCACGACACCTCCGCGACCGCGGGCATGATGGGGTTGGCGAACATTGCCGACAACCGACACCTCCACTCGGATGCCTCGAACGTTGCTGCGTTTCTGTTGAGGCTGTCGGAGCAACATCCGAGGCACTTCCGTCGGATTGAAGAGACCGTTCGACAGGTGGCCCCGTTCTTCGGCGCGTTCGTGCTCGATGAGCAGCCGAACGGAAAGACGCAGCTGCTCTGGCGTGATCGCCACGCCGAGACTGTCTACTACCCGAGCCAGCTCTCTGACGGGACTGCACGCTACATCTGTCTCGCCGCGCTTCTCCTCCAGCCCGACCCACCCCCCAGCATCCTCATCGACGAGCCGGAGCTCGGGATGCACCCAGTGGCCATCGGGCTCGTCGCGAGTCTGCTCAACGAAGCGGCCGAGCGTTCGCAGGTCATCGTGTCGACGCAATCCGTCACGCTGCTCGATCAGTTCCAGCCCGAGGACCTGATCGTCGTGGATCAGCGGGACGGCGAGAGCATCATCGCGCGCCCGAGCGTCGCGAAGATCGAGCAGTGGCTCGAGGCGTACTCGCTCGGTCAGATCTGGGTCCGGAACCACATCGGTGGTCTCCCGTGACCGAGTGGCGGCGCGTGTACGTCACGGTCGAGGGCTACACGGAGCTCGAGTTCGTGAATGCGCTCTTGGTGCCGCATCTCGCTCAACGAAGTCTCGATGTTCGTCCCCGTGTCGTGAGCACGAATCGAAGGTTGGGTGCGAGAGGCGGAGTTCTCTCCTTCGGGCAAGTGCAGAGCGACCTCTCGCGCCTCATGCGCGAGGATCACGCCGCGGAGTCTCGGTTCACCACCATGGTCGACCTGTATGCACTGCCGGACACGTTTCCGGGGCCGCGGGTGGGCGGAACTCCCCTCGATCGTGTCCGTGCGCTCGAGGCAGCCTGGGCGGGCGAGATGGCCGACCATCGCTTCTTGCCGTACCTCCAACTGCACGAGTTCGAAGCGCTGCTGTTCTGCGACCTCGACTTGCTCGAGAAGCGGATCGAGGGGAGCGAGGCGGGCCTGAAGGCACTGAAGCGGCAGGTCTCTGGCCTTGCCCCTGAAGACATCGACGAAGGCCCGACGACGGCCCCCAGCAAGCGCATCATCCATCACGTTCCATCGTACGAGCGAGCCAAGCGCCGCGTCGGTGCGGCGACCGCAGCGGAGATCGGCCTGCAGAAGCTCCGCGCGGGATGTCCGCATTTTCACGAGTGGATGACCAAGCTCGAGGCGCTCGGCTTGCCGAGCGAATCGGCGTGACCCGCCCGCCCTCGTTGCGGCTCGGCCATCGAGTTGCCGCCATCAGCGTCTTGGGTGCCCTCGGCTGCGGCGACGGAGCGAGCGTCGTCGATGCTGGCGTGCTCGACGCGCGGCCTCTGGATGGCGCGGTCGACACGCAAGACGCCTCGCCGAGCGCCGATGCGTTCGTGCCTCCGGATGCGGCGGTGCCGGAGAGCCCGCTCGACGTCGTCGTCGAGGTGCCGGCGACGGGCGCGTACGGCACGCACACGTTCGAGGTGCCCGCGCGCACGAACTGGGTGAACAGTGGGCTCTACCTCCGCGCGGGAGAGAGCGCGCAGATCACCGCGAGCGGCCGCTGGATCGCGCGCGGCATCGACGTGGGCGCGACGGGCGACGCGTCGATCGGCATGGAGCGGGGCTGCGCGATCGGCTCGCTCGTCGCGCGGAGCGGGCTCGCGTACGAGGGCGCGATCACGTGCGTCGGTGCCGGCGCGAGCTTCGTGGCGCCGGCCGACGGGATCGTCTTCCTCGGCATGATCGAGTCGACCGATCTCGGCGAGGCCTACGCCGAGCGTCGCGACGTCGACGGCGCGCTCGAGGTGACCGTCGAGAGCCGCGGCGCGGCGGTGCCGAGCGTGCGCGCGTCCGAGCTCGAGACGTACGCCTTCGACGCCGTGGCGAGCGGCTGGGTGGAGCTGCTCTCGGCGCACCACCGCGTGACGATCGAGGCCGCGCAGGTGAACGCCGATCGTGCGACGGCGGTCTCGTCGCTCGAGACGCTCGACGCGATCTGGGCAGAGCACCACGCGCTCCGCGGCGCGGGGCCCTTCTTCGAGCAGCGCGTGCGCTGGTACCCCGACGACACCGTCGCGTCGTTCGCCTACATGCTCGCGGGCAACCCGATCCGCTGCGTGTCGGGGCTGATGAACGGCACCGACGACCAGCGCATCCTCCGCGCCTCGGAGCCGCGCACCGACGTGTGGGGCTTCGCGCACGAGCTCGGCCACCTCTTCGGCTTCATCGACGGCATGTGGGTCTACCAGTACGTCAACGTCGAGAGCTGGCCCAACGTCTTCACGCTGCACGCGCTCCGCGGGCTCGGCCGCACCGCGAACCAGCCCAACGTCGAGACCTACTGCGACGGTCGCGACGCGTACCTCGCGGGTGGCGCCTACGAGACCTTCCGCGACGATCCGTTCGTTCAGCTCTGCTTCCTCATGGAATTCGAGGAGGCCTACGGCCCGACGTTCTACGAGCGCTTCTTCATGGGCCTGAGCACGCAGACCAACGAGGACGTGGGCTACGACGGCACCGACGCGTCGGTCTGGCGCTACGTGCGGGATCGCTTCGAACTCGCCGCGGGAGAGAGCACCACGCCGCGCTTCGACGCCTGGCGCGTGCCGCTCGAGTAGGAGCTCGGCCATGTGGATCCGGAAGAAGGAAGACGAGGTCCGCGCGCTCCACGACGAGGCGCTCGCGAGGATCGACCAGGGCGATCTCGCGGGCGCCGAGTCCATCGCGTCGCAGCTCGAGGCCATCGGATGGTCGGGCTGCTTCGAGGTGCGCGCGCTCGCGCGGCGCAAGGCCGGTGATCGATCGGGCGCCCTCGCGGAGCTCGATCGCGGCCTCTCGCTCGCGCCCGATCTGTGGATGCTCCACCAGCTCCGCGGCAACGTGCTCGACGAGCTCGGCCAGAAGCACGCTGCCATCGAGGCCTTCGATCGTGCGCTTCGTTGTCCCGAGGCCTCGAGCAGCTCGATCCGCTTCAACCGCGCGATCACCAAGCTCTCGGTCGGCGACGCGGGCGGCGCGCTCGCCGACGCGGAGCACGTGATCACCGAGGCCCCCGAGGCGCCGTTCGCCGGCGCGGCGCTGGGCATCGCGGTCGACGCGCTGCTCGCGCTCGGTCGGCACGACGACGCCGTGTCGATCGTCGATCGCGCGATCGCGTCGATCCGCGAGGCCGGCGCCGACGCCGCGATCGCGATGCTCGAGGGCACCCGCGCCAAGGCGATGCTCGCCGCCGGGCGCGCACGAGAGGAGATCGAGGCCGCCCTCGGACGCGCGATCGACGGCGGCGGTGCGAGCCGTGACGTGGCCGACGTGCTCGCCGCGCTGGCCGCGGACGACGAGCTCTCGCGCACGCGCTTTCACGTGGTGATCGAGGTGTCGCTGCCCGCATCGGAGCGAGCGTCGCTTCCCGAGGGCGCGACCGGCTACTTCCGCACGATGCGCGTGATCGCCGCGAGCGAGGACGAGGCCCGGACGCTCGCGACCTCGCTCGAGCCGCGCGCGCTCCTCGCGACCTCGCGGGTGCACACGCTCGAGGTCGAGGCTGCCGATCCGGCCACCCGCTCACGCATCGTCGCGCCGAGCGGTCGGCTCTACTTCGGGGAGTGAACGAGCGGGGCGGGCGCGGGATCGGCTGAGGGCCCGGGCGTTGGTGCGAGCGGCGCCGCAGCGCTGCAGTCCGTGGCCTCGAGGGACGTGATCGCGTAGTGGCCCTCGTGATCGTCGTGGGGGCCGAGGGCATCGAGATCCACCCGCGAGGGCACTGGCGCGAACGCGAAGTCGATGCGTGAGTCGAGCGCATGGACGTGCGCGGGCGTCAGGGTGCGGAGGGTCTCGGTGGGCTGCGTCGCGTCGAGCGTGGTCAGCACCACCACCTCGCGATCGGCCCGATCGATCCGGTAGCAATGCGTGCCACGAACGTCGATCAGCGTGTCGTGCTCGTCGGATGGCGCGAGCGTGCCCACGACGTCGTCCCCAATCCTCACCGCGTGCCCTTCGGGGCACGAGGGCGCGATGATCTCGATGGCGTGCGTGACGCCGCTCGGCAGATCGAGCGCGAGCGCGCCGATCGAGAGGGGGGCGCGCGAGGCGTCGCGAGTGTCGATCAGCACGCGTCGCCGAGGGATCGGGCCTGCCTCGTACACGAGGCGCGCGTCCCCGTAGGTCTCGACACGCTCGAGGGCGATGGTGACCTCGCCGCAGGGTCCCGACGCCGTGAGCGAGAGCTCGGTGGCCGTGGTGCGCGCGGTCACCACGTCGCGCACGCGGTGATGAGGCAGCACCTCGCCTCCGGCGCGGAGCGTGATCGCGAGATCGGGCGCGACGCCGTGGATCGCGACGCTCTGCTCGGGCGGATCGCACGCCGCGAGCGAGGCGAACAGGATCGAGAGCGCGAGCCTCCGGGGCACGGCGCGACGCTACGCGCACCGAGCCAGCGACACCAGCCACCCTCGCGGTGGGCTGATCGCTCTCGTTCTCGCGCGCAGCCTGGTACCGTTCCTCTCGTGGAACGAAGCTGGCGTATGGCGCTGCTCGCGCCGTGGATCGCGGTCGTCGGATGTGACGGCACCTCGATGGATCCGGACGCGGCGGCGGGCGTCGATACGACGATCGAGGAGGCCGACGCGGCAGGCGCGGGCGATGCGGGCACCGGCGTGACCGATGCCGGCCCGAGCGATGCGGGCAGCGCGGGCGGCGCGTACGCCGCGCCCATGACGCTGGGCGAGCTCACCGGCGTTCCGGAGACGAGCGGCATCGTGGCCAGCCGTGATCATCCGGGGGTGTTCTGGATCCACAACGACTCGGGCAACCCGGCGGAGATCTTCGCGATCGACACGAGCCCGCGTGTGCTCGCCACGATCAGCCTCGCGGGCGCGACCAACGAGGACTGGGAGGACATCACGCTCGTGCCGCGCGAGGGCCCCGACCTGATCTACGTGGGCGATCACGGCGACAACCTGGCGCGCGAGACGATGGGCGCCTCGAGCTACCGCGACGGCACCGTGCGGCTCTATCGCCTCGAGGAGCCCGATCCGAGCGCGGACGCGAGCGTGAGCGTCGAGGCGATCGCCCTCACGTATCCCGATGGTCCCCACGACTGCGAGGCGTTGTTCGCGGATCCCGAGAGCGGCGACGTGTACCTCGTGACCAAGGTCGACGCGGGCAGCGCCGAGATCTACGTCGCCCGCGCACCGCTCGTGGCGCCGGGCCCGCTCGCGCTCACGCACGTGGCCTCGCTCGACATGCTGAGCGTCACCGCGGCGGATCTGAGCGGCGATCGCACGCGCCTCGTGCTCCGCAACTACTCACAGATCCGCGTGTACGCGATGGATCTCACGGACGTGCCCGGCTCGCTCACGGGCACGCCGACTCGACCCTCCGCGCGAGGCAGCTTCGCCGAGGCGATCGCCTTCGGCGCGGGCGGATACGACCTCTACACGCTGGCGGAGGGCGATCCTTCGACCCTCCTCCACATTCCCTGGGAGTGATCCACGGCAGGCCTATGGCTTTGGGCGCGACCGACCGATGTAGCGGGCGAGTGCGCGCATGCACCGGCCTTTCTCGAACGCGCCCGGCTTCGTCCGCGAGACCGAGCACGGGTTGCTGCAGATGTGGATCGACCGCCCCGGTTGGTTGCTCAGCCGGATGCGCGGCCGCTTCGAGCTCGTTCACTGCGCCACGATGCTGAGCGCAGGGGACGAGGCGCTGGGCATGGCGCCCAAGCTCCGCTTCGTCCACGACTGGCGCGGGATGACGGGCTTCGAGGCGGGAGTGCCACCGCACCTCGTGGGGTGGGCGGCCAAGCATGCGCGGCAGGTCGAGCACTCCACCATCGTGTGCAGCTCCGGTGTGGTCGCGATGGCGGCGCGCGCGGCGAACCTCACGCTCCGCAACCTGATCCACGTCACGACCGACCCCACGGCGCTGGAGCTCACCTTCACGCCCTGGTGAGCGCGTTCGGCGCGGCTCAGGCTCCGCGCGAGGTCTCCCACGCGCGTGCCTTGCGGACCGCGAACGGATAGGCGCGGAGCACGAGGAGCTGGCGGAGCCACGCGTAGCTCCAGCTCTCGCCGAGCGCGACGAGCCACGTGCTCGCGTGCGAGGGCTCGCGCTCGGGCAAGCGGCTCGCGGCGCCTCGATGCGCGCCGATCGCGAGGTGGGTCTGGAGCGCGTCCATCGCGAGGCGCAGGGCGATCAGCACGAGCCCGAGCGCGCTCACCTCGAGGCTGGCCCCGCTCGGTGCGCTCGCGGCGAGCGCGAGGACGATCACGAGCGAGATCAAGGACCAGGGCGGCACGATCGCGTCGATCCACTTGATCGGCAGGCGCACGAGCCCGAAGGCGTCGGCGCGGACATCGAGCGTGAGCGCGCGGAAGCGGCCGAGCGTCACGAGGAAGCCCGCGAACCAGCGCGTGCGCTGTCGCGCCAGACCCGCCAGGGTGCGCGGCGGCTCGGTGTACGCGCAGGCATCGACGATGGTCGGCACGCGGATCGAGCGTCCTTCTTCGGCGGCGCGGGCGTAGAGGCGGAACATCACCTCGTAGTCTTCGGTGAGCGAGTCGGTGGGGAAGCCGCCCGCGTGCTCGACCGCGCTCGCGCGCAAGGCCGCGAAGGCGCCGGGCACTTGCTCGAGCATGCCGAGCTCGGACCAGCCGTGACGAAGGAGCGTCGTCTTGAGGTACTCGAGGTGCTGGAAGCGCGAGAGCACGTCGCGCGCGTCGCGCACCACGACCGAGCCAGCCGCCGCCTCGACCTGCGGATCGACGAAGGGGCGCGTGAGTCGCTCGATCGCGCCGGGTCCGAGCGTCGTGTCCGCGTCGACCGTGACGAGGATGGGGTGACGCGCGACGCGTCGTGCGGCTTCGAGCGCGGCGCCCTTGCCCCGATGGGGCAGCGTGAGCACGCGGAGGCGCTCGCTCGGGGTCACGAGCGCCTCGTCGCGTGCCTCGAGCGCGAACGCGTCGCGCAGCGCCTCGCGCGTCCGATCCGTCGAGCCGTCGTCGGCGACGAGGACCTCGAGCGTCACGCCCTCCTGCGCGAGGATCGAGCGAACCGTCGCGACGATGTCGCGCTCTTCGTTCCACGCCGCCACCAGCACGCTCACCGACGCGCGGGCCGCGGGGACCTCGTCGCGCCGTCGTCGCGTCGCCGCGTGGGTCACGAGCCCTTGCACCGCGAGCTCCCACGCCGCGAGCGCGAGCGCGGCGTGGAGGCCGAGCTCCACGTGCGGCGTGAGCCACGCGGCCAGGAGCTCGAGCACCCCGAGCGCGGCGAGGGTCGCGACGGCGAGGCGCGCGCCCACGCGGAGCGTGCGGGCCGAGACGCGCGTCGTGAGGGGAGAGGGCCGAGACAGACTACGCACGGGCCGCCTCTTCATGGGGGCCGGACGCGCGTCGTGCAATGGCGAGCCTCGTCAGCCTTTCGTGTCGTCGGGCACGCCGAACGTGAGCGCGAGCTGATTGTCCGCGCTCGCGGACGACGGGCGGGCGCCCTTGCGAGGCCTTCGAGGCGTTGGCGTGCTCGGGGGCGCCTCGAGCGTCGCTGCGACGGTGACGCTCGCCTCGATCGGCGCGACGGCGGCCCTCGTGGGCTGTGGCTCGGGCGTCGTCGTGTCGCACCCCGATGCTGTGGAGGCGCGTGCGCGTGCGCCTCGCTCGTCGAGCGGGCGCCGCTTGCGCACGGCGCCGAGGCGCTCGCGCAGGCGCGTGAGCTTGTCCTCGCGGCTCTCGCTCGCGGGCGGTGCGGCCTCGCGCTGTCGCGCGCGGGTCTCGGCCTGGGGCTGCGTCGCGAGCAGCTGCTTCACGAGCGAGGACTCGCGCGCGAAGAAGCCCTCGGTGTGGAAGGAGTCGTCCAGCGTGAGCTGCACGTAGTCGAGGTGGTGCACGAGCTCGTGCGCGAGGGTGCGCAGGAACGTGCGGAACGCCACGGGCCGCTCGTTCACCGCGGTGCGCATCCACACCTCGATGCGCGCGCGACCGTCTTCCCAGCGCGTGTAGAGCCCGTGGAGCTCACCGTAGTCGCCGTGTGGCCGCACCTCGTGCACGCGCGTCTCGGGCGTGGCCACGCCCAGCGCCTCCGTCAGCCGCCGCACGATCTCGCGCGACGACTGCGCGGAAGCTCGCTGCGACGCGGCGCCGAGCGCCGTGCGCAGCCGCCTCAGCTCGAGCGCGACGTTCGCGAGCGCAGCGTCGGGCACGAGGATCTCACGCACGCGATCGCTCGCGAGGTAGATGCGCTTGTTCTTCGCGGAGAGCGACGCGTAGTAGTCGAACGGCATCGGCCGCCCCCGATCATAGAGGCTTTGCGGCGAACCTCCGAGTGGCCCCGTCCGTCGTGCTCCCCCCGCAGAGCGCGGCACGCCCTGTGCTCGGGCCGCGGCATGCGTTCGGCCTGTGCCATCGTGGTCCTCTTCTTCTTGGCGTCTGGGTGCGCGCTCTCCCACGAGCGCGACCATCCCCATGCAGCGAGCGATGCTGCCGTCGCCCCGGACGCGACCACCGCCGTCGATGTCGGCACGCCGAGCTCGTGTGCGGAGATCTGGACCGCGATGCGGCTCTGCCCCGTGTCGACCGAGCGCGCGCTCGGCCAGCCGTGCGATGCGGATGGCAACGTGTGCGGCGCGCAGTGCTGCGAGCCCGGGCCGGCCATCGTGTGCACGGGCGGTCGATGGGTGGCCACCGTCGAGCTGCCGGACTGCAGCAGCGTCCGTTGTGCATCACCCCGCTCGTGCGGCGATGGCCAGTGCGGTCGCGGTGCCGTGTGTCTCGAGGCGTCTGGCGAGACCCTCCAGCCCCCACGCTGCGCGTATCCCACGCCCTCGATCGACACGTGCGGCGCCGCGCCTCCGGGCGCGCTCACGACGGACCCGCGCGCGTGCATCACGTGCACGTGTTCCGAGGGATCGAGCGGCATCGACGTGACGATCGACTGCGCCTGCTGCTGAGGCGCACCTCTGCGAGCGCCTCGACAGCGCGGCCGGTTCGATCCACCTCCCGCAGCGTGAGCACGACCCGCGTCCTCTTCGTCTGTCTCGGCAACATCTGTCGCTCGCCCACCGCGGAGGCGACGTTCGCGAAGCTCGTGCGCGACCAGGGTGTGGCGCACCTCTTCGAGATCGACAGCGCGGGCACCGATGGCTGGCATGCGGGCGAGCTCGCGCACCCGGACACGCGCGCGACCGCAGCGCGTCGAGGCGCGCCCATCACGCACCGCGCGCGGCTCGTGACGGAGGCGGACTTCGATCGCTTCGATCACCTGCTCGCGATGGACGCGAGCAACCTCCGCAACCTCCATCGCCTGGCCAAGACCGACGCGCACCGCGCCAAGGCGCGCCTCTTCCGCGAGCTCGATCCCGAGGCGCCCCCCGCCGGGCGCGACGTGCCCGACCCCTACTACACGGGGCAGTTCGAGGAGGTCTTCGACATCTGCGAGCGCACCTCGCGCGCGTGGCTCGCCCACCTCACGCGGCGATGACCGAGTCGACGGGCCCGCGATGAAGACGTCGCTCGCACGCGCGCTCGAGGCCTCGCTCGGCGCGCGGGTCACAGGTCACGTGCGGGCAGGCGGTGGCTCGATCCACGAGGCCTTCGTCGTCTCGCTCTCCGACGGCCGCCGCGTCTTCGTCAAGACACGCGACGACGCCGACCACGAGACCTTCGCGATCGAGTCCGAAGGCTTGTCATGGCTCCGTGAAGGTTTGTCCTCGTCGTCCGAGGGCTTGCGTGTGCCTCGGGTGCTGGCGGTGCTCTCGTCGCCGCACGCCCTCGTGCTCGAGGCGTTCGAAGAGGGCCGGCCCACACGGCAGAGCGACGAGGCGCTCGGGCGCGGCCTCGCGCAGCTCCACGGCTCGCTCGCCGCGGGCGCGCGCTTCGGCTTTCATCGCGCGAACGATCTCGCGACGATCCGCTTCGACAACACGCCTCGGGCCGACTGGCCCACGTTCTACGGCGAGGAGCGATTGCTCCCGCTGCTCGCGCGCGTGGAGCGACGCGGCCTCGCGAGCACGCGCCTGCGTCGTGGCCTCGAGCGGGTGATCGCGCGTCTGCCCTCGCTCGCCGGACCGCCCGAGCGCGCCGCGCGTCTCCACGGCGATCTCTGGTCGGGCAACGCGTCGGTCGACGCCGACGGGCGCCCGGTGATCTTCGATCCCGCCGTGTTCGCCGGTCACCGCGAGATCGATCTCGCGATGATGTCGCTCTTCGGCGGCTTCTCGCCGCGCGTCTTCGCGGCCTACGACGAGCGCTGGCCGCGCGCGCCCGGCCACGAAGAGCGCGTGCCCCTCTACCAGCTCCTGCCGCTGCTCGCGCACGTCGTGCTCTTCGGCGCGAGCTACGTCGGCAGCGTGGAGTCCGCCCTCGCTCGCCTCGCCTGACACAGGGGGTCTGAACGGCGACGGCGACGTCGCGCGCGTGGGCGCTACTGCGTGACGATCACGCGCGAGCCGCGGATGCCGGTGCCTTCGGTGGACACGCCGTGCCAGCCCTCGGGGACCTCGGGCCAGGTGTGCTCGAAGACCCAGTACGCGTCGCGCGGCGCGATGTTCACGCAGCCGTGGCTGTGCACGATGCCGAACTGCGAGTGCCAGAACGCGGCGTGGAGGGCGATCGAGCCCTCGAAGTACTGCGTCCAGGGCACGTCCTCGATGCGGTAGCGATCGTCGCCGAGATCCGAGCCGGGATCGGCCATCGTGTCGCTGATCAGCTTGCGGCGAATGGTGAATTCACCGACCGGGCTGTCGTGACCCTCGACGCCGCTCGAGATGATCGTCGCGTAGATGGGGCTCGCGCCGCGATAGACCACGAGCGTCTGCGACGAGAGATCCACGTGCACCCACGGCTCGTCGTCGTCGATGCCCGGAGGCGGATCGCGGCGCTCGGCCACCGCGAGGTACCACTCGCGGAGATAGCGCTCCTCGCCGTTGGCTCCGGTGATCACGTGATAGACCTGATCGCCCACGCGCTCGCGGCGCACCCACGGCACGCGCGCGAGGCGCTCGTAGGGCTCGAGCGACTCGTCCTCCGTGATGCGCGACGCATCGCCCCGCACCTCGCGCACGAGCGGTCGCGCCGCGCGCACCGCCCACGCCTGCGGCAGCGCGAGCACCTGGCCGCTCTCGTCGGGCACACCGAGCTCCACGCCCGTGAACTGCGCGCCGGTGCGCTCCTCGAGCTGCGCCTCCTTCACGTAGGTGCCGCGCACCGTGCGCACGAAGCGGCGACGCGAGCGCACCTCGGTGCCGTTGCTCGCGAGGAAGAAGCCGTGATCGAGGAAGCGCGCGACCTCGCGCGGCGGCGGCGGCTCGTTCGGCAGGTTGCCCGCGCGCAGGCGCTCGGCGGCGCGCTCCAGCGCTTCGCGGAGGAGCTGCACGTAGCGCAGGGCGTGCGCCTCGGCCGCGCGCTGATCGTCGCGCGAGGGCA
>JAIBCE010000541.1 GCA_019694315.1 Sandaracinaceae bacterium | reverse complement strand
CTCGGCGCCATTGCGCACGGGCCGGCCGTCGATCGCCGTGATGATGTGGCCCGTCCACGGGATGCCCAGGCGCGCCACGAGCTCCGGCGGGCTGTCATTCACGCCGAGGAGGCCGGCGTGCTGCGCGGGCGCGCCCGCCGCCACCGTGTCGATCTGCACGCCCGAGAAGCCGCCACCGAGGAAGTCGCGCCCGCGCACCCCGAGGAAGGCCTGCCCCGCCACCGGCCGCTGCCCGTTGCCCTGCGGCGTCGAGCCCTGCTGCACCTGTGTGCTCTGCGTGCCCTGCGTGGGGTCGGTCTGCGCGCCTCCGCGACGCTGCTCGCGCGTGTTGGCGAGGAGCTCGCCCACGTAGTTCGAAGGGACCGCGAAGCCGATGCCGTGGCTGCCGCCCGTGCGGCTCAGGATCGCGGTGTTGACCCCGATCACGCGGCCACGTCGGTCGACGAGCGGCCCGCCGCTGTTGCCGGGGTTGATCGGCGCGTCGGTCTGGATCAGGCGCCGGGCCATGCCCCCGCCCACGTCCGGCACGTCGCGGCGAGCGCTGACGATGCCCTCGGTCAGCGTGCCCTCGAGGCCGAAGGGGCTGCCGAACGCCAGCACCGTCTGACCGACCTCGACGTCGTCGGAGTCCGCGAGATCGAGCGGCGGCGAGGGGACCCGGCCGCCGACCACCTCGAGGATCGCGAGATCGTGGGACGGATCGAGGCGAATCACGCGCGCCTGCAGCGTGGTGCCGCTCCCGAACCGGACCTGCACGCCCATGCGCGCGGCCTCGACGACGTGGTGGTTGGTGATCACCCAGCGCTCCGGTCCGACGACGAAGCCCGAGCCGGTCGCGGGTCCGCACAGCACCGAGACCGTGCTCTGCGCGAGCCGTCGCGCGATGCGCACGCGGCCCGACTCCGTGAGCTCCTGCGCATGCACGCTCGAAGGCGCGACGGCGGCCGCGGCGGTCGGAGCCAGCGCGAGGGAGGCACCGAGCACGAGCGTGCGGAACCGGCGGCCAGCGAGCGTCATTCGATGCGTCATCGGCTCCTCCTCACGGACACTTCGACCTGGCAGACCCCGGCCGAAGCAAAGTCTTGGACATGCGTGCCCCAACGCTGTTCCCCGCGGCGATGTTCCGGCACGGTTCGCGCACTTCGACGAGGATACGACAGCCGACGGTTTTTTGCCCCCTGCCCGTTCGATGCACCCCGAACGCCGCATGAGGGCGCGTGAGGGCGCTTGACCCGCGAGCCGGGATACCGCTACTTCCCTGCGCGATGTCCGGCGATCTCGGCGCTCGGCTCCAGCGTGCGGGGCTCATCACCCGCGAACAGCTCGCCGAGACGCTCGCGTCTGCGCCGCTCCACGGCTCGGCCTTCGTTCGGGCCCTCCTGCGCCGGGGCATCGCCGAGGACGCGCTCGTCGGCTACTTCGTGGCCGAGGGCTTCGGTCCGCTGATCGGCCCGACCGATCTCGCGGCGGCGAGCCCCGAGCTCGTCGGGCGCATCCCCACCTCGGTGCTCCGCGAATTCGCGGTGCTCCCGGTCCGACGCGACGGTGACAGCTGGGTGGTGGCGATGGTCGCGCCGACGGAGCGGCACGTGGTCGCCGAGCTCGAGCGCATGGCGGGCGCGCGCATTCTCCCGGCCGTGGCGCGCTGGAGCGATCTCCGCGTGGCGCTCGCGGACGTGGGCGCGAGCCAGACCCCCGAGCCCGACGACGAGCCTGTCGCGCCGCCGGGTCCCCCCTCTGAGCCGCCGGTCATCGAGCTCGTCCAGCGACGCTCGCAGGTCCCGCCCGACAGCGGCTACCGCCCGGCGCCGCCCCGCGAGAGCACGCCCGACGTCAAGCTCGCGCTCGACCCCGACGACGCCGTGCCCCTCGTGCGGCACAAGCCCGTCACACACGTCAGCTCGGCGCCGCCGCCCGCGAAGGTGATCGCCAAGTCCTTCGCCGCGCCCCGCGAAGGACAGCGCGCGCGGGGCCTCTGGGCGCGCCCGCGACAGGACACGACGCCCATCGATCTCGACGTTTCCCCCGCCCCCGCCTCTTCTCCTGGCACGATCGAGGCAGCGCCGACCGAGCTCGAGGCCGCGACCCGAAGCGCGGTCGAGAGTCTGCCCGGCACGCTCGAGGCACCGACCGAGGCGCCCGTCCAGGGGGAGACGTCGCGCGAAGACGCCGAGCCGTACGCCAAGCGCGCGATCACGCAGATGCCCTCTGCCGCGCCGCGCGCGCGGCCGCGTGTGCCCACCTTGGCGCCACCACCACTGGCCGCACCGATCGCTTCCTCATCGCCGGTCGCCCCCGAGCACGAGCCCGCGCTCCACGAGGCCGCCGAGGCCGTCGTGCGCCTGTCTGCCGCGCCTCCCAATCCGACCCCGGAAGAGCGCTGGGACATCCCCCCTGCAGGACCGCGCGCGGCAGCAGCTCCTGCGCGCACCAACAAGCTGGCCGGTCGATCGAGCCGCGATCTCGTGCCGATGAAGACGCCGCTCGGCGAGATCCGCGGAACGCTCGTCACCATTCGACAAGCCACCGACCGCGACGAGGTCGTGCGCCTCGCCCTCGACGGGGCGCTGTCGGTCTCGCGGAGCGCGGTGTTCTTCGCGCTGCGCAAGGGCGTGCTCAAGGGCTGGGATGGCATCGGCTCGGGGGTCTCGGAGGACTCCGCGCGCAACCTGTGGATCCCGACCAGCACCCCGTCGCTCTTCCAGAAGGTCGTCGAGTCCGGCGTGGGCTACTTCGGCCCCTACGGCGCGGCCATCGCGGATGGCCTGTTCCGCGCCGCCGTGGGCTCGCGCGGCGGCGATCTCGCGCTCTTGCCGATCAAGGTCTCGGGCAAGGTCGTGGGCCTGCTCGCGGCCGACGACGTGCGCGGGGGCCCGCAAGGGCAGCGTCGCCTCGAGCAGCTCGTCACCGCCGTCGACGAGGCCTTCGCGCGGATCATCGTGAAGCAGAAGCAGGGCTGAGCCCGACCGCATGCGCGCTGCGGACACGGCGGGAGGTGGAGCGACGAGGAGCGAGCGCGTCGCCGTGCTGCTGCCGTTCCGAGACGTGGCGCCGTGGCTCGATGCCGCGATCGAGAGCGTGCGCGCCGAGCCGATCGTCGATCGACTGATCCTCGTCGACGACGGATCGTCCGACGAGAGCGCCGAGATCGCCCTCGCACATGGGCGGATCGACGAGCGGATCGAGCTCCTCCGCACCGAGGGGCGCGGCCTCGTCGCCGCGCTGAGCCTCGCACGGAGCCGGACCACCGCGACGTTCCTCGCGCGCATGGACGGCGACGACGTGTCGATCCCCGGACGGATCGCGTCGGCCGTGATCCGTCTCGAGCGCGATCCTGCGCTGGCCGCCGTGGGCACGCGCGTCGAGGCGTTTCCGTCCGAGCACGTGAACGAGGGCATGGCCCGCTACGTCGCCTGGCAGAACGGCGTGCTCGAGCCCCGCGAGCATCGCGACGCGCTCTTCGTCGAGGCGCCGCTCTGCCATCCCTCGGTCGTGCTCCGCGCGAGCGCGCTCGACGCCGTGGGCGGCTACCGAGACGGCCCGTTTCCCGAGGACTACGACCTCTGGCTCCGCCTCGATCGACGAGGCTTCGGGCTCGCGAAGCTGCCCGAGCTCGGCCTGCGCTGGCGGCAGCGCGAGGGGCGACTCACCTTCGGCGACCCACGCTACTCGCTCGAGGCGCACCGCGCGCTCAAGGCGCGCTACCTCGCCGAGAGGCTCGCAACCCTGTGGCGGGCGCGCGAGCACGGAGTGACGGTCTGGGGCGCAGGGCCCACGGGCAAGCGGCTCGCGCGCGATCTCGAGGCCCACGGCGTGCGCGCAGGCGCCTTCATCGACATCGATCCCGACAAGCTCGGCCGCACGAGACGCGGCGTGCGCGTCCACGACGCGAGCGTCCTCGACGACGCGCCGCGCCCGCTCGCGATCGTCGCGGTGGGCGCGCGCGGCGCCCGTGATCTCATCGCGTCCGAGCTCGTTCGCCGCGGGCTCGTCGAGGGCGAGGACTTCCTCG
>JAIBCE010000540.1 GCA_019694315.1 Sandaracinaceae bacterium | reverse complement strand
GGAGCGCGAGTCCGCGCGCCACGCGATCGCGCGTGACGGGCGCCTCGGCGTGCGGGCCGAAGGCAGCGAGGCTCTCGAGCGCGGTGAGGTCGTAGCTCAGGCGGCCGAGCTCGAGGCCGGCCTCGCGCGCGAGCGTGACGAGGCGATCGCGGCGCGCGGCCTCGATCGACGAGGCGAGCGCGACGCCGAAGGTCTGCTCGTTCGTGGCGCTCGTGGGCGGATGGGCCTGGAGCGCGAGCGGCAGGCCCGCCAGACCCTCGCGATAGCGCGCCGCGATCGCGCGGCGGCGGCGCACGATCTCGTCGAGCTTCTCGAGCTGCACGAGGCCCATCGCCGCCTGCATCTCGGTGAGGCGATGGTTGGGCCCCGCCGTGACGAAGACCCCCACCTCGCGCTGCCCGTGGTTGCGGAGCGTGCGCAGGCGCGCCGCGAGCGCGGGCTCGTCGGTGAGGCACATGCCGCCCTCGCCCGTGGTGACGACCTTGCGCGGGTGGAACGAGAGCGTGCTCACTGCGCCGAACGAGCCGCACGCGCGGCCTCCGAGCTCGGAGCCGATCGCGCACGCCGCGTCCTCGATCACGCACACGTCGCCTCGTCCGCGCGCGCGCAGCGCCGCCTCGAGCTCGGGCACGCGCGCGGGCACACCGAATTGATCGATGGCCACGATCGCCCTCGTTTCTGGGCGAATTCGCGCGGCGGCAGGCTCGGGCGCGAGGTTCCACTCGGCGGGATCGACGTCGAGGAGCGCGGGCCGCGCGCCTGCGAGCGCGGCCGCGTGCGCGGGGCTCGGCCAGGTGAGGGCTGGGACCAAGATCTCGTGGCCTCCGAGGTCCAAGGCGCGCATGGCGAGCTCGAGCGCAGCGGTCCCGTTGGCCACCGCGACCGCGTGCGCGCGCCCGACGCGCTCGCGCACGGCGTGCTCGAAGCGCTCGACCATCGCGCCGGACACGAGCATCCCGCTCTCGAGCACGCGCGCGATCGCGCTCAGCTCTCGCGCGTCGAGCGCGGGTCGTGCGAGGCGGATCCGTTCGGGGCTGATCATGCGTTCGGGCCATTCTAATGGCGGGCCGCGCAGACGAGAGAGGGAACTTCGCTCACGGCACCGGGTCGGTTCTTCGACCGGTGCCCGAGGCGATGCCGGTAGGCTCTGTGCCGCGGCGGCGGACCGCGAGGAGACGCGATGACGACGACGAAGAGACGTGCACGCCTGTGGCTCCTGCTCGCGTGGCTGACCACGGGCGCGGCGAGCGTGGCGCACCAGGGCTGCGGCACGGCGAGCACCAGCGAGGTCACGCCCGAGCTCGGCTCGCTCGCATCCGTCAGTCCGGTCCGTGGCGGAGCGAGCATCGGCGAGACGCAGATCAGCTCGCTCGGTCGCGTCGCGGCCGGCGACGTGGTGGCGGTGGAGGCCGGCAGCGAGGCCCACGCCGGAGGGCTCGCGCGCATGGTGCTCGACGCGGGTCCCTCGCTCTTGCTCGACGCGGGCTCGCGCGTGACCGTGCTCGAGGCGAGCGGCGTGCGGCTCGAGCAGGGACGTGCGCTCTTCGAGGCGGGCGAGGGCGATCCGCTCTCGCTCGAGACCGCGGCGGGCTCCATGCGCCTCACGAGCGCCTCGCTCTCGGCGACCATGACCGAGCGCGGGCTCGAGGCCTACGTCGTGCGCGGCGAGGTGGCCTACGTCGGACCCGGCGGTGAGCGCGGCGTCGCGCGCGCCGGTGAGCTGCTCGTGCTCGCGACGGGCGCGGCGCCGGTGGTGCGGCCCCAGACCCTCTACTCGGACTGGACCGGCGGGCTCTTCACGACGGGCCCGAGCGAGTCCTTCGCGCCGGGGATGGGCGTGCTCGAGGCGCGCGTGCCCGACGAGGTGGGGCAGGCGCGCTGGCCGCTCTCGATCCGTCGCCTCGACGTGAGCGTGTCGATCGTGGGCGAGCTCGCGGTGACCGAGGTGGAGGAGGAGTTCTTCAACCCCGCGAGCGACACCGTCGAGGGCCTCTATCGCGTGCGCGTGCCCGAGGGCGCGGTGCTCCAGCGCTTCGCGGTGGATCGCAACGGGCAGATGGTCGACGGCTTCGTGCGCGAGGAGGCGCAGGCGCGCGCGGCCTACGAGGCGCAGGTGTACCGCGGCTCGACGGACGACCCGGCGCTGCTCGAGTGGGACAGCCCGGGCAGCTATCGCGCGCGCATCTATCCGATCGCGCCCGGCGAGGTGCGGCGCATCGCGGTGCGCTACGCCGAGTGGCTGCGGCCCGCGGCCGACGGCGCGCCGCGGCTCTATCGCTTCCCGATGGGCGAGGGCGGTCGCGCCCCGCACGTGCAGGAGCTGTCGTTCGTGGCGGACGTGTCGCGCGCCGAGGTCACCGACGTGCGCGCGGGCATGGGCGCGACGGTCTCGCCGTCGCCGAGCAACCCCGGTCACGTCGAGCTGCGTCGCTCCGACTTCCGGCCACGCGCCGATCTCGTGCTCGAGCTCACCCCGCGCGAGACCGCGCAGCACGCGTACCGCGCGGCCCATCGACCGCCGCGCCGCGCACCGGGCTCGCGCGTCATCATCGGCGAGGCCGATGAGCGAGACTACTTCTATCTGCCGCTCCGATTGCCCGATTCGGTCTTCCTGGGCGAGACGGAGGCGCCGCAGGGCCTCGATCTCGTGGTGGTCGCCGATGTCTCGGCGGGCACCGATCGCGCGAAGCTCGAGCTCGGTCGCAGCGTGGTCGAGGCGATCACCCGCCACCTCGGGCCCGACGATCGCGTGAGCATCGTGTCGGCGGATCTCGCGATCCGCGGCGTGATCGAGGGCGAGGGCGCGACCGCGCTCGGGCCCGCGAGCCCAGCGCGCCTCGATGCGCTGCTCGACGGCCTCGCGCGCACGCCGGCGGGCGGCGCGACGGATCTGGGCGCAGCGATCGCGGAGGCCTCGGCGCTGCTCGATCCCGCGCGTCAGGGCGCGGTGATCTACGTGGGCGACGGGGCGCCGACGGTGGGTGAGCTCGGCGCCGAGGGCCTCGTCGAGCACCTGCTCGAGCTGCCGCGCCCCGTGAGGCTCTATGCCGTGGGCGTGGGCCGCGACGCGAACCTCGATCTGCTCTCGGCGCTCTCGCGCGGCGGCGGGCTCGCGATGCGCGTGGAGGAGCGCGAGGGCGCGGCCGAGGCGACGCTCCGCATCCTCTCGCACGTGAGCCGACCGATCCTCCAGCGCGTCACGGTGGAGCTGGGCACCGGCATCGACAACGCGTTCCCGCGCGTACCGGTGGACGTGGCGCGCGGCGAGGTGATCGACGTCGTGGGGCGCGTGCGCGACAGCACGCCGAGCAGCGTGACGGTGCGGGGCCTCCGGCGCGGGCAGCCCTTCGAGACCACGATCGCGATCGACACGCGGCGCACCGACGAGGACGCGGATCTGCGGCTGCGCTGGGCCAACGAGCGGCTGCGTCAGCTCCTGCTCGGCGGCGCGAGCCGCGAGGAGATCGCGGAGCTCGGCACGCGCTGCGGCCTCATCACGCCCTACACGAGCTACTACGTGCCCTCCGCGCGCGAGATGCAGAGCGGGATGTACGGCGCGCTCGAGCACGTGCCGCTCATCGATCCGCGCCTGCGGGTGGATCATGCGGAGAGCACGCTCGCCGAGGCCGCGCTCACGCTCGCGCTCGGACCGCTCGCGCTCACGGGCTGTTGCATGACGGGCGCGGAGGCCCCGCCGATGCCGTCGATGCCGAGCTTCGCATCGGACGAGCCGGCCGAGCTCGAGGCCCCCTCGAGCGGGGTCGCGCCCGTCGCGGCGGCGCCACCGCCAGGCGGGATGCCGATGGGTCAGACCCAGCAGGGCGATTGGGCCGCGGCGACGCCGGAGCCCTCGCCTGCGCCCGTGACGACGCCTGCGACGACCACGGCCGAGGCGGCCGCTGCGCCGGCCACCCCGGCGATGCCGAGCGATGGGCTCGCTGCGGGGGGAGACCTGGGCGGTCTCGCGATGCGAGGCGCAGGTCGCGGGGGCGGCGGATCGGGTGGCGCGCTGGCCGATCCTTTCGCGGGCTACGACGACGACTC
>JAIBCE010000539.1 GCA_019694315.1 Sandaracinaceae bacterium | reverse complement strand
ACCGAGCCGCCCACCACCAGCTCGATGCCGAGGTGCTGCACCACCGACGCCATGCCCTCGGGCGTGCTCACGTCGACGGCGATCTGCGCGGCGGCGTTGATCGCCTGCGCCTCGCTCACCAGCTCGACCTGCGTGGCGAGCGCATCCGCGACGGCGGTGCGCGCCTGATCGGCGTGCCAGCCCTCGAACGACAGCACGATCGCGCGCGAGCGCTGCTGCGCCGAGGCGGGGCTCGCGACGCCGACGAGCGCGGCGAAGAACGCGAGCACGAGCGCGGCGTTGCGCGCGAGTGAGAGGGTGGACGGAGCGCGGTGGGCGTTCATGGTCGACCTTGGGGGCGGGCCAGGGGGCGAAAAAGCGGCGGACCATACCACGTGACGTGGCTCGTCCACCCGTCGGGGTATGGCCCGGGCCGATGGAGGCGGGTCGTCAAAGAAGCTCAAACGGCCCGCCCTGCGGTCACGCCGTCCGACGTCAGCGTCGGTCGAGCACGAGCCGCAGATCCGGCGCGAGCGGCGCCTCGAGGACGTGCTCGCGGCCCTCGATCGAGAGCGCGATGCGAGCGCAGTGGAGGAACGGGCGATCGAGCGCCGCGCTCTCCTCGAAGTGTCGGTTCGTGGGCGCGTGGCCGTAGCGCGCGTCGCCCACGACCGGATGCCCGATCGAGGCGAGGTGGCGCCGGATCTGGTGCATGCGCCCCTCCTCGGGCCGAGCCTCGATCAGGCCATGCCCCGCGATCACCTCGCGTCGCCGGTAGCGCGTGGTCGCCGCGAGCTCGCGGCCCTCTTCTCGCAGGGCGCGGCGGATCGTGCCCTTCTCTCGCGGGATCCCTCGCACGAGCGCCACGTAGGTCTTGTCGCCGCCCGCGAGCGCGCGCGCCACCGGGGCCACGGCCCGAGGCGTCGCGCCGAAGAGGCACACGCCGCTCGTGCCGAGATCGAGCCGATGCACTGGCGTGGCCTCGGCGTAGCCGGGCAGGCGTCGCACGCGATCGAGCAGCGACACCACGTGCTCGGGGTGCGGAGTGGTGGGCTCGTGCGGCGCCTTGTCGACCGCGATCCAGCGTCCGCCGTCGGCGAGCGCGCCCTCGGCGATCACGGCCACGGGCCATGGCTCCGCGGGCTCGATCAGCGCGAGCGTCTCGACCTCGAAGGTCTGCGGCATCATGTCGAAGCCCTCGACGCTGCGCGCCCGGTAGCCCGCGCGCGCCAGCACCGCGAGATCGCGCGCGAGCGTCTCGGGATCGCAGGCCACGTACGCCACGAGGCGAGCCCGAGAGCGGACGAGCGCCTCGCGCACGGGCGCGGCGAGGCCTCGCCTCGGCGGGTTCACCACCACCGCGTCGAGCCCCGCCGCGGGCACGAGCGCCTCGGCCGCGTCGCCCGCGATCGCGCGGAACCGAGCGTCGAGGCCGGCGTGCGTCGCCGAGGCGCGCGCGAGCTCGATCGCGGGCACGAAGCGCTCGAGCGCCGTCACGTCGGCGCCCTCGGCGGCCAGGCGGAGCGCGAGCGCGCCCGAGCCCGCGTAGAGCTCGAGCACACGGAGCGGGCGCCCGTGCTCCACGCGCGAGAGCGTGCGCACCGCCGCCGAGACGCGCTCGCGGATCGCGGCCGCGACGTCGCGATGGGCCTGCACGAAGGAGCCGTGCGCCGCGAGGAACGACGGGCCCGCACCGATGCGATCGGGCCGCGCGCGCGCCGGATCGATGCGGTAGGTGCCGAGCACGCGCGGCGAGCCGTCGTGCTCCGCCGTGGACACCGAGACGTCGAGCGGTGCGCCTTCGGCCGCGAGCGCCCGAGCGAGCTCCCGCTCGAGCTCCGCGAGGCGGTCCGCGCTCGGCGCGCGACCTCGCTCGTAGGTCAGGCTCACGAGCACCGCCTCTTGTGCGTCGCAGGCCTCGCGGAGATCGAGGCCACGCAGCGTGGCCGGATCGAGCGCGGCGTGCGCGCCGAGGCGCGATCGGAGCGCCGCCACCACGCGCGCGAGGCTCGGCCGCACGATGGGGCAGCTCGCGAGATCGACCACGTCGTGCGTGCCGCGCGCGTAGAGACCGATCCGCCCCTCGCGATCCACCACCCACTTCGTGCGCGTGCGGTAGTGCGAGCGCGCGGCCTCGGTGGTCACCGGCGGCACGGCCAGCGAGCCGAGCTCGGCGAAGCGCGCGAGCGCCGCACGGAGCCGCTCCGCCTTGCGCGCGGCCTGCTCCGCGGCCGGGAGCGCGATCGCGGGGCAGCCCGGACATCGTGCAGCGAGTGCACAGAGCTCGGCCCCCGATGGTGCAGTCGCCGCACCAGGCTCCGCGCGCGCGCCGCTCACGGCGCCCCCTGCTCGCACGCGCGCAGCGCCTGGTAGCGCTCCCACGCCGGCCCGCCCACCGAGGCCAGCCGCCCCGCGAGCTCGACGGTCTCGTAGGCCATCTCGAGACGCCGGAGCAGCGAGAGCTCGAGGCGCATCGCCAGATCCACCGAGCCCATCGCAGACAGCTCGTCGTCGGCCTCGAGGTAGCGGCGCACCGTCGGAGAGGCCTCGAAGTAGCGCTCCAGCGCGGGGCGCTCGCGCTCGAGCGTCGCCTGGAAGTCGGGGTGGAACGGGTCGTCGAGCACCGGCCAGCGCGAGAGCAGCTCCGCCGAGAGCGCGAAGTAGCGCTCGTCGGCCGCGGCGCTCGCCTCTTCCATCGCGGCGTCGTGCTCGGCCTTGCGCGCGCGCGTCTCGTCCAGGCGCCGCTCGAGCTCGGCGCGCCCCGAGAGCCCCATTGCAGGCAGGAGGGCCTCGATCACCGCGGTCTGCTCGGGGAGCGCCGGAGCGCTCGCGACCCCCTCGCTCGCGCGCTCGGGCGGCGGCGGCGTCACGGCGCGCAGGTAGATCTCGGACGTGGTGATGGGGATGTCGATCGAGCGCGACGCGATGCGCGCGTGCGTCAGCGCCTCGTAGAGACCGAGCGTTCCGTCGTGATCGAGATCGATCTCGTCGCGATGATCGGCGCCGTCGCGATCGAGCCCGCGGAGCGCCATGAGGAAGTGCACCCCGAAGCCGTCGTGGTGCGCTCGCTCCGGATCGGGATCACAGCCGCTCGCCTCCTCGTCCCACGTGGTCGCGAAGAGACCGCAGCGATCCTGCGTCGTCACGCCACGGGTGCGATCGGCGCCCGCGAAGACCATCTCGCCGAGCCCCCCGGAGAAGCAGCTCGTGACCACGAAGCGCACCGGGCGCGTCGGCGTCCGCGCGTCGAGCCACTCCGCCAGCGTGATCGCGTCGAGGGCGTCGCCGCCCCAGAAGAGGACGCGCGTGTCCACTGGCGACTCTCCGCCGTCACCGTGGCCTGCGACGTAGACGGTGAGCGGCGGCCCGGGCTGGGCGAGCGCGTGCTCGAGCAGCGACTCGAGCTGGGGCAGCGTGCCGGCGCCGTGCAGGGCCAAGGTCGTCTCGCGATAGTGCGCGTCGCGACCGCTCCGCGGCGCGAGCAGCTCGCCGATCTCCGACACGAGCGCGTCTCCCCGTGGCTCGAGGTCGGCCACCTGCACCGAGCGCGTGCCGGGCCCACCCGCGAAGAGCGCCACGCTCCCTTCGCCGAAGGTCTCCACCGCCAGGCGAACGTCCTCCTCGAGAGAGAGCTGGTTCGCGTCGGGCGAGGGCCCGCCACCCACGACGATGGCATCGACGCGCGCGGGCAAGGGCAGCGCCTCGGCGGTCGGCGAGCTCTCGTCCGTGGCGAGATCGCTCGCGCGCTCGATCTGCTCGAGCCCACCCTCGAGTGGGTCGCGCTCGGTCGACTCGTGCTCGATCGACTGCGCGGCACGCAGGTACGCCCCCGCCCCCGCCGCGACGAGCGCACCAGCGGTCACGAGCGGCACGAACAGGCGCGAGCCACGCGAGGTCGACACGGCGCAGATCTATCGGGCTCCCGCGTCGGCGCCAGGAGCCCCTCCCCTCAGGGACCGAGAAAGAATCGATCCGGGGCGCCTGTCGCGGACGTGAGCGGGCTGTGAGCGGCCTGGGCGGCTCACACGATGCCCTGCGTTGCGTCGGCCCCCTCGCGTCGCCTCGCGACTCGTT
>JAIBCE010000538.1 GCA_019694315.1 Sandaracinaceae bacterium | reverse complement strand
AAGCGGAGGGCGCGGGCGCGGGCGAGCGTCGTGCGGTGTGCGACGGCGCGATCGATGGCGCGATCGGCACGCTCGTCGAGGGTGGTGATGACCCCGAGATCGCGGGTGAGCGCCTCGATCTCGGCGTGATCGGCGATCGGATCGAGGCGCGGATCGGACGCCGGCGAGGGCACGGACGCGGCGGGATACGACGCGCCCACGGGCACGCCCGCGAGCTTCTTGGCGGCGCGCTCCCAGTCGACCGTCTCGGGGGCGGAAGAGATGGGCTGATCGTCGGCGTCGTCGGGCGGGGGCATCGAGGACTTGCGCTCTTCGACCGGAAACGGAAGCGTGAAGTGTACGTCAGGCTGCGGCAGCGTGATGGCGTCGTAGGCCGGGTTCGGGAGCGTCACCGGCTCGGGCGGCGGGAGGCTCGTGCGGACCGGAGAGTTGGGCCGGACGTCGACCGCGGGCGCCACGAACACCGGCGCGTCGTCGAGCGCAGAGAACCCCGACGGATGCGGCGGGGCCGGCTGCGTGCGGCGGCTGTGGGGATCGTTCGGCATGGATGCGACGAGGGGCTGGCCCGAGTATATGGCCTCCGGTCCCTTCCCGCCGCCACGCCGCGAGACACCCCGATGACCAGCCCGAACCAACTCCAGATTCACGAGAGCTGCACCATTCGCCTGCGCATGTCGTCGCACGACGCGCACTACGCGGGCGAGCTCGTCGACGGTGCGCGCATGCTCGCGCTCTTCGGCGACGTGGCCACCGAGCTGCTCATCCGCCACGACGGCGACGAGGGCCTGTTCCGGGCCTACGACTCCATCGAGTTCCTCGCGCCCGTGTTCGCCGGCGACTACATCGAGGCCTACGGCGAGATCGTCGAGGTCGGTCGCACCTCGCGCAAGATGCGCTTCGAGGCGCGCAAGGTCGCGGGCAACATCCGCAAGCCGGGCGTGCCTGCCAGCGCCTCCGAGATGTACGACCCGCCGATCGTCGTCACGCGCGCGAGCGGCACCTGCGTCGTCCCGCTCGACATGCAGCGCAAGCCCAAAGGCACGGCGCGAATCGAAGGCGGCGCGCCCCCTGCCCTGCCCGAGCCCGCGAAGAAGGCCCTGCCGGCGCACGTGCAGGAGAAGCCGCTCATCGTCACCGCCGCCATCGTCGGCGCCGAGGTCACCCGCGCGCAGAACCCGCACGTGCCCTTCACGCCCGACGAGGTCGCCGAAGAGGCGCGTCGCTGCCGCGAGGCCGGCGCGTCGGTCATCCATCTGCACGCGCGCACCGACGACGGCCGCTCCACCCAGGAAAAGGAGCGCTTCCGCGCGATCATCGAGGCGATTCGAGCCCGCACCGACGTCGTCGTCCAGGTGACCACCGGCGGCGCGGTGGGCATGTCGATCGAGGAGCGCTGCCAGCCGCTGCTCCTGCGCCCCGCGCCCGAGATGGCCACCCTCAACTGCGGGACCATCAACTTCGGCGACGACGTGTTCGTCAACACCCGCAAAGAGATCCGCGACGTCGCGACGCGCATCTTCGAGTCCGGCGCGGTGCCCGAGTGCGAGGTCTACGAGGTCGGCCACCTCGACGAGGCGATCGCCCTCCACAAGGAGAACCGCCTCTCGCCGCCGCTGCACGTGCAGTTCGTGCTCGGCGTACCCGGCGCGATGGGCGCGCGCGAGTCGACCCTGCGCTTCCTCGTGCAGGAGCTCGAGGCCTCGGGCGTCGCGCACTCGTGGGGTGTGGCGGCGGTGGGTCGCTTCCAGCGTCCGCTCACCGAGCTCGCCGTGCGCATGGGCGGGCACGCGCGCGTCGGCCTCGAGGACAACACCTACCTCGAGAAGGGCGTGCTCTCCCAGGGGAGCGCGCCGCTCGTCGAGCGCCTGGTGAAGTACAGCGAGCAGATGGGCCGCAAGGTCGCCGATCCCGCCACCGCGCGCGCCATGCTCGGCCTGGCCGGAGCCTGATGGGCAAGACGGGCTCGCTCTTCGCGGAGCCGGAGGCCCCCGTCACCGCGAGGGTGGCGGAGGTCGCGGTCCCGGTGCCCGTCGATCGTCCGTTCACCTACGCCCTACCCGAGGCGCTCGCCGACGGCGTCGTCCCCGGCGCGCGCGTGCTCGTGCCCTTCGGCAGCCGTCGCCTGCTCGGCGTGGTCATCGACGTCCGCCCGCGCAAGGAGACCGATCAACGCCTCAAGAGCATCGTCACGGTCGTCGATCGCGAGCCGGTGCTCCCGCCCGAGCTGCTCTCGTTCCTGCGCGAGGTCGCGAGCTACTACCTCGCGCCGCTCGGCGAGGTGCTGGCGCTCGCCCTGCCCGCCGTCGAGCGCAAGTCGATCGTGCGCATGAAGGCGGCGGGCATCGCCCTGCCCACCGTGTCGCGCGTCGCGCCGAACAAGACCGAGCGCTGGGTGACCGTCGGCCTCGCCACCGAGCCACCCGAGGGCAAGCGCCTCGGCCCGGCGCAGAAGGCCGTGCTGGGCACGGTGCAGGCGCGCCGCGAGGTGAAGCTCGCCGACCTCGTCGCCGAGTGGCCCACCGCGCGCGAGGTCGTCAAGAAGCTCGAGGCGCTCGGCCTGGTGGTCCTCGAGGAGCGCGCGCTCGACGTCTCGGCGTTCAAGAAGGCCGAGCAGCGCGACGTGCCGCCCGAGCTCACCGACGAGCAGTCGGTGGCCGTCGAGCAGATCACCGCGGCGCTCGGCAGCTCGCGTGGGTTCCTGCTCCACGGCGTGACCGGCTCGGGCAAGACCGAGGTGTACCTGCGGGTCATCGAGAAGGCGCTGTCGCTCGGGCGCGGCGCGGTGATGCTGGTGCCCGAGATCGCGCTCACCCCGCAGCTCGTCTCGCGGTTCCGCGCGCGCTTCGGCGACGAGGTGGCCGTGGTGCACAGCGCGCTCGATCCCGCGGCGCGGCACGCGATGTGGCGGCGTCTCCACCAGGGCGAGCTCCGCGTGGCCATCGGCGCCCGCAGCGCGCTCTTCGCGCCGGTGCCCGACCTCGGCCTCGTGATCGTCGACGAGGAGCACGACTCGTCGTTCAAGCAGGAAGAAGGCGTGCGCTACCACGCCCGCGACTGCGCCCTGCTGCGCGCGCATCGGGCCGAGGCGGTGTGCGTGCTCGGGAGCGCGACGCCCTCGCTCGAGTCGGTCGAGCTCGCGCGCAAAGGCAAGCTCGGCTACCTGCGCCTGCTGCAGCGCGCCCGCGCGCAGGCCATGCCGAAGGTCGAGGTGGTCGATCTCCGCCGGGTGGGCCCCGGGCCGACCGGCAACCCCAAGATCTCGCTGCCGCTCCACCGCGCGCTCGAGCGCACGCTGGCCGCGAAGGAGCAGGCCATCCTCTTCCTCAACCGGCGCGGGTTCGCGCCCGCGGTCATCTGCGAGAAGTGCGGCGAGCTGCGGCGCTGCCCCGAGTGCGACGTGTCGCTGACGCTGCACCACAAGACCGGCTCCAAGGTGCTGCGCGACGGCACGGTGCACCCGGTGCGCGCAGGCCTGCGTTGCCACTACTGCGATCGCGTCGAAGACCTGACCGAGCGCTGCCCCAAGTGCCTCGACGGCAAGCTGGTGCTCGAGGGCGTGGGCACCGAGCGCCTCGAGGATGTGCTCCAAGAGGCGTTCCCCCAGGCCCGCGTCGCCCGGCTCGATCGCGACGTGGCGAGCGGCAAGGACGTCGAGGGCATCCTCGACCGCATGCGCGCGCGGGAGATCGACGTCCTGGTGGGCACGCAGATGGTGACCAAGGGGCACGATCTGCCGCACGTCACGCTCGTCGGGGTGATCAACGCCGACAGCGCGATCTCGATGCCCGACTTCCGCGCGGGCGAGCGCACGTTCCAGCTACTGGTCCAGGTCGCGGGCCGCGCGGGCCGCGGCGATCTCGCGGGCCTGGTGATCATCCAGACCCGCTCGCCCGAGCACCCCGCCATCGCGTGCGCCGCCAAGCACGACGTCGACGCGTTCCTCGAGCGCGAGCTCGTCGATCGCGAGGAGCTCGGCTACCCGCCGTTCTCGCGCCTCGTCCTGCTCCGCCTCGACGGCGACGCCGAGCCGCGCGTGATGGAGGTCGCCGGCCAGCTCGC
>JAIBCE010000127.1 GCA_019694315.1 Sandaracinaceae bacterium | reverse complement strand
CATCGCTGGCGCGACGGGGCCCACGAGATCGTGCAGCGGGTCGATCGCGAGCAGCGCCGCGCGGGCCTGCGCGGCGCTCGCGAAGCGCTGCGATGGACGCTTCGCGAGCAAGGTCCTCACCCACGCATGGAAGGCGCGCGGCGCGGACCAGGGCAGCGCGAGCGGGCGCGGCACCTCGAGCAGGTGCGCGCGACAGATCTGCGACGTCGATCCGACGAAGGGCGGTGCTCCGGTCGCGAGGCGATACACCATGCAGCCGAGCGCGTAGAGATCGGTCGCGGGCCCCTCGTCACGCGCGCGCCCCGCGATCTGCTCGGGGGCCATGAACGCGGGCGTGCCTGCGTGGATCGGCGCGCTCGCATCACGGGCGCGGAGGGCGTGCGCGATGCCGAAGTCGCTGAGCAGCGCGAGCGGCTGCGCCTCGGGGCGAGCGCGATCGAGGAGCACGTTGCTGGGCTTCACGTCGCGGTGGATCACGCCGCGGGCATGGGCGTGGGCCAGGGCCGCGAGCAGGCGCTCGAGCAGCGCGACCATCGCGTCGTGATCCGCGGGTGGCGCGGCCTCCTCGAGCGTGCCTGCGTTCGTCTGCACCATCACGAAGTAGGGAGTTCGCGCCGCCAACCGGCCGCCGCTCCGAGCCGCCACCTCGTCGCTGATCTCACCGTGATCGAGCACCGGCACGATCGCCGCGTGGTCGAGCCGCGCGAGGGCGCGCACCTCGTTCGCGAGCGCGTCCCCCCACGTCGCCGCGCGCAGCGGATCGGGGTGGAGCACCTTCACCGCCGCCGGCACGCGCGAGGCCACGTGCTCGGCGGACCACACCGCGGCCATGCCGCCCACGCCGATCCGCTCACCGAGCCGGAAGGGCCCGAGCCAGAGATCCGATGCCGCGGTGTCGAGGCTCACGTGCACGAGGCTCGCTCACCAGAATGCCCCGGGAAAGGGCTCGTTTCGCGTTCCACCCCACGCGTCCACGGAACGTCCACATCTGCCGCCGCCTGGCCTGCTCACCGCAGCGAGATCACTCGCACGGGCAGCCGATCGGCGGCACATCCGCGCGCCTCCTGCTCGCACGCGAGGCGGAGCTGCGTCTCGTCGTCGGGCCGTCGATAGCGGACGAAGGCGGCGCGCGCGCGCTCGAGGGTGCCCTCGTCCACGTGCGCGCTCGCGAGCGCGTCGGCCTCGAGATCGCCGAGCGCGAGCGACTGCGAGCGCAGGAGCTGCTCGTCGCGCGGGAACAAGCGCAGGCCGAGCGCCGTGGCCGACAGCGTCTCGGGCCCGCGCGCCATCGAGCCGAGCGCCCTCGCGTGATCGCGCTGGGCCTCGGTGTCGAGCGGTGCCGCCGACGCGACGCGTCCGAAGGCCTCGGCGGCCTCGCGCCACCGCCACACCTGCGCCTCCGCGTGGCCTCGCGCGCGGTCGATCGCGGGATGGACGCCGACGAGCGCCTCGGCGCGATCGGCGATGGCGAGCGCCTCGTCGCGACGCCCGGTGCGCGCGAGCACGTCGGCCTCGAGCACCAGGATCGCGGCGCGGATCTCGGGCGTCTCGGGGGCCTGCTCGAGCGCGAGGTGCGCGCGGTGCTCGGCCACGCCGAGCGCCTCCTGCACGTCATGCGAGCTCGCGAGCGCATGCTCGTAGAGGCGCTGCCAGAGCGGCCCCACGATCTCGCGCGAGTCGAAGCGCGCCACGTCCACGATCGGCTCGTCCGCGCGCGCATCGAGCGGCGGCAGGCCCGCCTCGTGCGCACGCGCATCGAACGTGCGCCCCCGTCGCGTGCGGCTCGAGGCACACGCGAAGCGCGAGAACGGGAGCGGATGACGGCGCGCGCGGAGCAGCGCCTCGACACGCACGGGCCTCTGCGCGTCGGCAGGGATCGTGACCGCGTAGCGCACGAGCGCCGCGTCGCGCGGGGCGATCGTGTGATCCCAGCCGAGCGCGCGGAAGCGATGCACGAGGTGCTCGACGTCGGGCTGCCCGTCTTCGTCGAGCACCGCCGTGCGGAGCGCATAGGCCGTGGGATCGCTCGCGTCTCCTTGGGCGTAGCGATCCCCCGCGCGGCCGAGGCTGCGACCGCTGGCGTCGTGCACCTCGAGCGTCACGAAGTGATCGCGGATGTCGCGCGCGCCGCCCGGGAAGCGGTGTCCCACGCCCACGTTGCGGATCACGAGCTCGAGCACGACGCGCTCCCCGACGGGCAGCTCGTCACCCTCCGCGAGCGGCACGAACGAGCCATCGGCGCGTGTGAAGCCGGCCACGTCGAGCGTCGCGGCGGTGCGCATGCGCGCCTCGACGCGGGCGCGCTGCGCCTCGTCGTGTCGGGCGATGGGCACGTGCCCTCCGGCGAAGCGATGAGACGCGATCTGCCCCTCGGTGGCCGCGAATTCCCCCGCCTCCGCGGGCTCCGGGTCCATGTGGCAGCTGCGACACTCGCGGGCCTCCACCTCGGTCGGCTCGATGCGCTGCGCGCGCTGGCCTCCCCACGCCGAGCCGCGCCACGCGCCGAGCTCGTCGATGCCCGAGAGGAACGCGCCCGAGTGCGTCTCTTCGGGTCCGAGGAAGCCGCGATGGCACGAGCCGCAGAGGAGCGGCGTGCGCAGCACCGCAGGCGCCATCCGCTCGCGGTGTCGCTCGACCTCCTCGGGCACGTTCGGATCCGGGATGAGCGGATCGGCGGTCGAGAGCACGTAGCTCGCGTTGCCGTCGCTCGTGGCCGCCGTGATGCCGTGGCACACGTTGCAGGTCACGCCGGCGCGCGTGAGCGGATCGGCAGGATCGATCTCGCGATCCATGCGGCCCGACACCAGCAGGAGCGGGTCGTGACAGCCCGCGCAGTGACGGCTCTCGCGGAACGTCTCGTCCTCGCGGAGACGCTCGATCACCGAGCGATACCAGGGATTTCCGAACGACGCGTTGCCGTGGGGCCCCGCGTGGTGCTGGCTCGCCGCGCTCGGATGACAGGTCTCGCAGCTCGCGTCGTCGGCGAGGCGCTCGAGCCGCTCGCCGTCCACGGGCACCGCCTCGCCCTCGGCCATTCGCAGCTGCGACGGATAGAAGGGCCCCTCGTCACGAGGCAGCCGCACGGTGATCGCGCTCGGCTCGCTGGAGGGAGTCGTGACGACTGGCGCCGGCGCAGGAGACTGGACCTCGGAGGCGCCGAGCTCGGGCTCGGCCTCCGCGCGTCCACAGGCCACCACCGCCGCGAGGATCGCGACCTTCCAGCGCCCGAGGGCTCGCAGACGACGCTCGGACACGACGGGCACGCTCCAGGTGGCTCGAGGCACGCCGCTTGTGACGACCGTCGCGGCGAAACGTTCCGGCGATGTTCGCACAGCCGTCACCGCGGGCGTCGCACGATCGGGAGTCCGAGGCCCGAGCCGCACGGCGCGGCGCGTCCTTCCCTGGCCCGGGCGGCCTGGCCGTGAGGACCCCCGCCACCCGGGCTCTGGCCGATCCTGTGTAGGATCCGCGTGTGCCTCGCTCGCTCCTCGTCGCGCTCGTCTTCGTCGCCGCGTGCGGCGCCAAGAGCGGGCTCGAGCGACCGCCGCCGCCCGACGCCGATCTCGACGCGTTCGTCATCCCCGACGCGGCGCTCGACGTGGGTCACGACGCGCCCATCCCCGACGGCTGCCAGCCGAGCGACGAGACGTGCGACGGCCTCGACGAGGACTGCGACGGTGTGCCCGACGATGGCCTCGTGTGCTGGACGATCGACGGCGCGCCGATCGAGCCCGTCGCGTCCTCGGTGTGCGCCACGGCCTGGTACGCGTACGACACGCCGGCGCGCGCGAGCGCCAACCCACCGGCCGACGTGCTCCGCTCGAGCCGCGCCGAGATCGTGCTCGTCGAGACCTCGCGCAGCTGCGGTGGCGGCGCGATCGCGGTGATCGCGGATCAGGTCGAGGACGGCGACGGAGGCTCGCTCCGCCTCCGCTTCGCGCTCGATCACGACGACGGCGGCATCGTGGTGGGCGACGAGGCCGACGAGTGCGCCTACGACCGCAGCGCCCTCCGCGGCGCGTGCGTCTGGGGCTGGCAGCCCTGCTGCACCGACGGCGTCATGCTCGGCCCCTTTCCGCGCGATCAGTGCGTGGAGCTCACGATCGACGGCCACGACGGCGGCGCGCCGGTCGGCATCGACACGCTCGTCGTGATCGACGCGGCCGGCGAGCCTCGCCCGCTCTCGTTCGGGGCGCCGCATCGCGTCTGCCGCACCGCGCGATGAGCCCACCCTTCCCCCTGCGACGACGGCCCCTTCGCGTCCGCCGCGGGCCGCGTCGACCCATGCGCACGCGTCATGCACGCCGCCCCATCCATGCACGCCGTGCATGGACGATGGGCGCGGCCCCTCAGCGCTTCTTGTCGTTCGAGTGGATGATCATGTCGAAGAGCGAGGCCATCGCGCCGCCGCCGCCCTTCGACACGCCCTTCGAGTAGCCACCCTTCTGGAAGCCACCGCCGCCGTAGCTCGGGCCCGAGATCTGCGACGAGATCGCCTGACCGAGGATCGGGCCGAGCACCGACACGCCCTGCGCGGCCACGCCGAGCATCTGTTGCTGACGCTGCTGCTCCTCGCGCTGCTTCTTGCGCTCGGCCGCGCCCTCGAAGGCCTCGTGGCATCGCGGACAGGCCGCCGCCGTGAGGAACGCGACCTGCCCGCAGAACACGCAGCCCTTGGTGAACGACTGGCTGCACACCGGGCAGCTCCGCGCCTCGGGCACGGCCACCTCGGAGCACGACGGACAGCGGATGCCGAGCACGCGGCCCGCGATCGGCACGTCGCAGTACTCGCAGCACGCGAGGCCCTCGCGGTGCGGGGCCCCGCAGTTGTCACAGCGCTCGAGCTCGCTCATGCCTCCACGGTACGAGCGTCGCGCGCTCGCGTGCAAGACGCTGCGTGCGTCAGCGCCCGCGTCGGCGACGCGTGATGGCGAGGCCCAGGAGCGCGAGCCCGCCGAGCGCGAGCATCGCGCGCTCACCGCCCGTGCCCACGGTGCAGGTCGCGCAGCCACCGCCCCGCGGCGCGATGGGCACCGTGCCGCCGAGCGAGGTGCTCGCCTGCGAGGCCTGCCCCGCGCTCCACTGGATCGATCCGGCGAGCATCGCCTCGCCCTGCATCGCGCTCGACGCGATGCCCGAGCCCATCGCGGTGTTGCCGCTCGCGAAGGTGCTCGGCGCGCTTCCGTCGTCGGTGCCGAGCGGGCCGCCCCAGCGCCCGCGCTGCGGGCTCTCGCAGGTGATCGGCCCCTCCCACGGGTGGAGCATCACGTAGCGCCCCTGGAACGTGTTCTGCCCGTACTCGGAGGCCATCGCGCCTTGCTCCATCGCGCCATCGGGCGCGGGGATGCCCTGACCGCCGCGGATGGGCGGCGCGGCGCGGAACACGAGATCCTCGGTGAGATCGTCGGGCCCGTAGCGATAGTGCAGGCGCGTGAGCGTGAAGCCGTAGGGCTGGTGGTCGGAGGTGACGTCGGCGCCGAGCGTCATCACGTCGTCGGGCGAGAGCGTGGGGCCGGGGCAGGGGTCGCAGCTCATCGAGTCCCACGCGTACTCCGTCACCACCGTGCGGGCGTTGTGCGCGATGGTCTCGCGGAACACCCACTCGTAGAAGCCGCCGAACTCGTCGCGCACCGCGTCGACCACGCGCAGGTTCGTGGGGATCGTGACGTTGTCGTAGTTCGCGACCTCGTAGCGCTGGCCGCGCGCGAGGATGTGGACGATGAGGTCTTGCTGTCCGTGCGAGCTGAGGAGGCCCAGGCGCACCGGCAGCCAGAAGTCGGGCGTGTCGTAGTGGAAGCGCAGCGGGCTCAAGACCGCGTGCCCGTCCTCGAAGGTCACGCGCGAGGGATCCACGCGCGCGACGAAGAACTTGGTGCCCGCCTCCACGTACGGGCGCAGCACGGCCGCCGCGCCGTCGGGGATGTTGTAGTGCTCGCGGTGGAGCCACGTCTCGAGGCCTGCGCTGTCGCCCGCCGAGAGGATCACCACGTCGTACTCCGCGACCGCGAACTGCGCCTCGATGCGGACCTGGAGGTCCTGGCCACTGCCGCTCGGCCGCTCTTCCGAGTCGAGCGCGACCGCCGGCGCCATCTCGTACACCTCGTCGCCGATGTCGACGCTGCACGGATCGTGCTCCCAGTACTCGACGAGGCGCGGAGCAGCGAGCGTGTCGATGCGCGAGAAGAGATCGCGCGGCAGCGTCTTGACGTCCTCCTCGTGCAACACGACGGGGACGGGCACGACCATCGCGAAGCCCTCGGGCGGGCCCTGGTAGTCGTTCTGCATCGAGAGCACGGTGCGGTTGCCGTCGCGCATGAGCACGACCATCGTCGCGTTCGCGTAGAGCGAGCTGCCGGCGCCGCCGACGTAGAAGCCGCAGAACGCGCGAGTGCGGGCGGGCGCGAGGGCGAGGGCCAGGCAGGCGAGCAGGCCGGCCGCCAGAGCGCGGAAGCGTGAGGTCATCGTCTCTCCTTGAGGTTCGGCCTTCGACGCGCGATCTCGGGCCACGGTCTGATCGTCCGATCTCGGAGCCTCCGCGCGAGCCCTTGGGACTCGGATCGTCGTGAGTAGACCAGGAGCGCACTGGCTGCACGAGGGGGCCGTGGGCCGACGCAAGGCTTGCGCGCTGCGCGGCGCACCCCGTGAAAACCCCTTCTTTTCGCGCGGATCAGCCATGGCACGTGGGCTGCGAAGTGCCGCGGCCATGACGGCCTACGAGAGCACCTCGACCCTGCGCGCGCTCGCCCGCGCCCACGCGCCCCTCTCGATCGAGCACGAGCGTGCCCTGATCACCAAGGCGCGCGCCGGCAGCGCCTGTGCCCGCGACGCGCTGGTGCGCGGCCACATGCGCCTCGTGATCGCCACCGTCCGCAAGCTCCGCCGCAACGCCGACGAGGACCTCATCGCCGAGGGCGTGCTCGGCCTCCTCGAGGCGCTCGATCGCTTCGACCCGAGCTACGACGTCCGCCTCGCGACCTACGCTGCGCCGTGGATCCGCGTGCGCGCCCAGCGCCACATCCTGGCGACCCGCCGCATCGTCGGCGCCCCTGACACGCGGGCCGCGCGCAAGGTCCTCGCGCGCATCGGTCGCGTCGAGCGCTTCCTCTTCGCGACGACCGGCTGTGCGAGCGCGGAGGCCATCGCGCGGGAGATCGGCGTCGAGGCCGACGACGTCGCGCAGGTCATGATCGCGATGCGCACCTCCGACACGCCGGTCGGGAGCCAGCGCGACGAGGGCGGTGTGCTCGAGCCGTCCGACACCCTGCCGAGCCCCGAGGAGTCGCTCGCCGACCGCGAGGAGCGCGCTCAGATCTCTCACGCGGTCTCGCGTGCCCTGGCCGTGCTGCCGCAGCGCGAGCGCGCCATCGTCGAGGCGAGACGCCTCGAGGACGAGACCAAGCACACCCTCGGTGAGCTCGCCCAGACTCTCCACCTCTCGAGCGAGCGCGTGCGCCAGCTCGAGATCCGCGCGCTCCGACGCCTGGGTCGCGAGCTCGCCCACTTGGCTGCCTGATTCGTCTGCTCTGATTCGTCTGCTCTGATTCGTCGTCTGTTCTGATTCGTCTGCTCTGATTCCCCTCCTCCACGTGGACGTGACCGACGCGTCCCGACGAAGCCGCGAACCGAGAGGCTCGCGGCTTCGTCGTGTCTGGCAGGTCGAGTGGTCCGCGCGTGGTGCGCGGGGAACGGATCGCGAATCAGGGCACGTAGGCCACGGGCTCGGCGACGAACGAGAGGTAGAACCACCAGCCCACGACGCCATCGAGCGTGTCGCGATCGGAGGCCCGCAGGTTCTCCGCCAGCGCGCTGCCGCCGATGACGATGCCCGCCGCCTCGGACTCGGGCAGGAAGCCGCGCACGAGGCCGGTCACGAGGCGCGAGGCCGGATCACCCAGGTACTGCGCGCCGAGCTGCGTGTGCTGGAAGTGGATGGCCGAGCCCGCGAGGCCGATGGTGAAGACGCCGACGTCACTCGTCGAGAAGCACGGCGCCGTGGGTGTGTTGACGACACGGCCCGGAGGGATCGTGCCCGGCAGCGCGCCGATGCAGCTGCCGGCCGAGCCCACGACGAGGTTCGTGAACACCGTCGCCGCGGGAGTGACCTCCATGCAGCTCGAGAGCGGCGCGGGGCACGCGGCGAAGTCGACCACCCCAGGCACCGACGCCGCGTCTTGATCGAGCGGATCGAAGCGCATGACGACGCTGAGGTCGAGCCAGCCATCGGGGGTGCCCATCAAGCCGTACATGTCCATGGTCACCGCGTTGCGGAGCGCGGTGTTCACCTCGGGCGTCACGTCCACGCCCGAGCTGTTGATGATGCGCGGGTCCTGGATGCCGAGCTGCGAGAAGCGGTAGGCGCGCGGCTCTCGCGTGCAGGTGGGGCTACAGCCATCGCCCGTGGCGAGGTTGCCGTCGTCGCAGGCCTCGGGCGCCGTGCGCACGCCGTCGCCGCAGCGCACGGGACAGTCGGCGTCGCTCGCGATCGTCGCGCCCTCGGGGCAGCAGCCGTCGCCATCGTGCGGTGTGAGCACCGTGTGCGAGCACGTCGCCGTGCAGGTGCCCGCGCCCACGAGCACATCGCCCGTGCAGACCATGCCGTCGTCGCACGAGGTCGGACAGGCACCCTCACCGCTCGCGATCCCGATGTCGCACGTCTCTCCCGCCAGGCTCGAGACGACCATGTCGCCGCACTCGGGCGAGCAATCGGCGTCGGTGCTCACCGTGGCGTGGGCGGGACAGCAGAGGTCGCCCGCGATCTCCATCGTGATCTCGGTGTGGAGACACTTGGCGTCGCAGGTGCCCGCGTTCTCGAGGACATCGAGCGTGCACGCGATCGCGTCGCTGCACACCGTCGGACAAGCCCCGGGCCCCGAGAGGATCCCCGTGTCGCAGACCTCGCCGGCCTCGAGCGCGCGGTTGCCGCACACCACGGGGCAGTCGCGATCGGTGAGCGAGGTCGCGCCCGGAGGGCAGCAGCCGTCGTCGTCGGAGGGATCGGTGATGGGCGTGGCCACGCACTCGGCGGAGCAGTCGGTGCCGACCAGCGTGTCGGTCGTGCACACCATGCCGTCGTCGCAGCTCGTGGGGCACGCGCCGGTGCGACCCGCGGCGATCGCCGTGTCGCAGGTCTCCATGCCGCTCACGAAGCCGTCGCCACACTCGAGCAGGCAGCCCGCCGTGCAGCCGTCGTTCGGACGATGGTTGCCGTCGTCGCACTCCTCCATCGCGTCCACGTGGCCATCGCCGCAGCGCGGGCCCGCATCGGGGCGGCCCGCGTCGAAGACCGGCGCGTCCGGGGCGCCAGCGTCCTGCCCCGCGTCGTCCTCCACGACGACGGCCGCGTCGTCACCACGTCGCGCATCGATGCCCGCGTCGCCCGAGCCGGAGCCATCCCCGCAGCCCTCCAGCGCCACGGCCACCACGATCGCCAACCCCACGCGCGAACCAAGCGAAC
This sequence comes from Sandaracinaceae bacterium, assembly GCA_019694315.1. Lineage (GTDB taxonomy): Bacteria > Myxococcota_A > Polyangia > Polyangiales > Sandaracinaceae > JAFLCL01. The sequence goes on along the minus strand of JAIBCE010000127.1, from coordinate 11,336 downwards.
CCACTGCTGCCATGGGCGGCACGATACCCGATCGCACCGCCCCACGCGCGCGCACGGCAGCCTCGCGCCGGAACCGATGTCATACTGAATGGCGATTCATTTCCCGCCCTCGACACCGGCGGCGACTGGGCGTATACGCGCCCGCGGAAATCCGCGCTTTTCAGAGCGATTCGCCCCGGACCCGCGGGATCGCTGCTGAGCACGGGTCGAAGAAAAAGGCCGAGCGATGAACCCCATCCTGATGACCGTGATCTTCTTCCTGACGCTGGGCGCCTTCGCGTGGAGCGCGAACCGCCGCATGCGCCTCCTGCTCGTGACGGGCAAGGACACGGACTTCCGCTTCGACTTCGAGCCGATCGTGCAGCGCGTGCAGAACGTCCTCGTGTACGCGCTCGGCCAGAAGAAGATGGCGCAGGGCAAGTACCAGGTGACCGGCTTCGCCCACATGGCGATCTTCGGCGCGTTCCAGGTGCTGCTCCTCAACACGATCCTGCTCTGGGGCCGCGCCTACTCGCGCGACTTCGACCTGTTCGGTCTCCTCAGCGAGTCGCACGTCGTCGGCCAGCTCTACTCGCTCGTGAAGGAGCTCGTCGCGGCCTCGGCGGTGCTCGGCGCGGGCGTCTTCGTCTACTACCGCGTGGTCCTCAAGGAGAAGCGCATGACGCTCTCCGGCGAGGGCCTGCTCATCCTCGGCATCATCGCGACGATGATGATCGCCGACTTCCTCTACGTCGGCGGGCACCACCTCCTCGAGGCCCGCAGCCTCGGCGAGGCGCCGCACTGGCACTGGTACGCGCCCATCGGCTCGGCGCTCTCGCTCGCGTTCTCGGGCGTGTCCGATGACGCGGCCCTCTGGATCGAGGCCGGCGGCTTCTGGTGGCACGCGACCTGGGTGCTGCTCTTCCTCAACATCCTGCCGTACTCGAAGCACTTCCACATCATCACGTCGCTGCCGAACGTCTTCTTCCAGCCGCTCGTCGTGAAGGGGAAGCTCCCTGACGTGGAGGACATCGAGGGCAAGCTCGAGCGCGAGGAGCCCATCGGCGTCGCGAAGATCGAGCACCTCAACTGGAAGCAGGCGCTCGACCTCTACACCTGCACCGAGTGCGGTCGCTGCTCCGACAACTGCCCCGCGTTCACCACGGGCAAGAAGCTCTCGCCCAAGCACCTCACGCTCGCGCTGCGCGATCACCTCTACGACCTCGAGGAGCACTTCGTCGGCAACGGCGGCATCGAGGCGCCCAAGGGCCTCGGCGACAAGGACGCCGAGAAGCACGTGCACGGCGATCCCCCGGAGGGCGCGTACTTCCGCAAGGCCGAGGACGTGGATCTCGTGCCCGACATCGTCGCGCCCGAGGTGCTCTGGGCCTGCACGACGTGCCGCGCGTGCGAGGAGCACTGCCCGGTGAACATCAGCTACGTCGACAAGATCGTGTCGATGCGCCGCGCAGAAGTGGTCGTGAAGAACCAGTTCCCGAAGGACCTCACCAAGGCCTTCCGCGCGATGGAGACCAACGGCAACCCGTGGAACCTCCCCGCGAGCGACCGCGGCGGCTGGCGCGACGGCCTGGCCGAGGAGGGCTTCGAGGTGAAGCTCCTCTCCGATCACCTCGACGCCGAGGTGGTGTACTGGGTGGGCTGCGCCGCCGAGTACGACGACCGCGCCAAGAAGGTGGCGCGCTCGGTCGCGAAGCTCCTCAGCCACGCGGGCGTGGACTTCGCGGTGATGGGCAGCGAGGCCACGTGCACGGGCGACCCCGCGCGCCGCGCGGGCAACGAGTACCTCTTCGAGATGCTCGCGAAGCAGAACGTCGAGGCGCTCAACGGCATGGGCGTGGCGAAGAAGACGGTCATCACCGCCTGCCCGCACTGCTTCAACACGCTGAAGAACGAGTACCCGAGCTTCGGCGGCAAGTACGACGTGGTGCACCACGCGGACTTCCTGAACGGCCTGCTCGCGCGCGGCGTGCTCAAGCCCGAGAAGCGCGTGGACGCGAAGGTCGTCTATCACGACAGCTGCTACCTCGGTCGCTACAACGAGGTCTACGAGTCGCCCCGCAAGGTGCTCCAGTCGATCCCGGGCGTGAGCCTCGTGGAGGTGGAGTACTGGAACAAGAACAAGGGCCTCTGCTGCGGCGCCGGCGGCGCGCAGATGTTTAAGGAGGAGGAGCACGGCAAGGAGCGCGTGAACAAGAAGCGCACGCTCCAGCTCCTCGACACCGGCGCGAGCAAGGTCGCGAGCGGCTGCCCCTTCTGCATGACGATGATCACGGACGCGATCCAGGGCGAAGAGAAGCAGGAGGACGTCGAGAACCTCGACATCGCCGAGCTGCTCGATCGCTCGATCGACTACTCGCAGAAGATGGTCCGCGACGCCGCGGAGTGAGGGACGACGCGGCTTCGGCTACGATGAGCGCTCGATGAAGATCGAGCGCGTCCAGCTCACGAGCTTCCGCGGGTTCGAGCACTTGGAGCTCACGCCGGAGGCAGATCTCACTGTGCTCGTCGGCGTGAACGGCGCGGGCAAGAGCTCCGTCCTCGAGGGGATCCGCATCGCTCTCGAGCAGATTCCCCGCCGCTATCAGGGCCGCAACAAGGCGGAGAGCGCGCTGACGGTGAGCGACATCCGGATGGGCGCGACGGAGGCTGCTGTCGACCTCGACGCGCGGACAAGCAGCGGAACGTTCGGATTCACGCTGCACCGGTCGCGCAGCGGTGAGGCACGGAACGAGGGGCGCCGAACCGCCGTCGTGTTGGACGAGCCGCGGGCGGGGCTCCTCGCGGGACGACCGCAGCTTCCTCTGGCCCTCTTCTTCGCGAGTGACCGACACGTCCCCGAGGGCTCTGTGCGTTCTGCAACCGGAGGATCGATCCCGAGTACAAGGATTCGCGCGGCCTCCCGATGCTGAGGATCGCCCATCGGACACCCATCGACGTCGATCCCTCGCTAGCGCTCACTTGGGCGAACCTCCTGGGCTCGTGCGAGGGTGGGCAATCGTCCGGCACGTCGGTCCGCACTTGTGATGCCGCCCAGGGATCCGCGGCGCTCACCCTGGACCCCACCCGAGCCGATCACGTGGCGCGCGTGCAATTCGAGACCCGAGAGGCTCGCGAAGGGCTCTTCGTCACTGCGAGCGACGAGGGCCTTCGCCTGGACGTGGAGGATACCCTCGGGCTCAATCGCGGCGATCTGCCCGCAAACCGACTCGCAGCATGGAGGGCGTTCCAGGAGCGAGCGCGGCAGTCGAAGGCCTACGGGCGGGCCGAGCGTCAGGCCCTCCTCGAGCGCGAGCGCGCCCGCGCCGGAGCGCTGCTGCCCGAGTACTTCGGTGTGCTCGAATCCAAGGTGCGCTGACGTGTCCTCGCCGGGTCAGCTCCTCATCACCGACCGGGCCAGCATCGACCGCGTGATGCGGGGCTTCGGCTACACGTGCGTGGCAGATCGCCCTCTGCCGCCGCTCGCGGAGATCAGCACGATCGCCGATGTGAACCGCGTCTTCTCGGTGCTCGAAGGACTCGAACCGTTCTCGGTGGAAGTGACGCTGGGCATCGGCAGCCGTCGTGTGTATGCGAGCGGCTCGCGCCTCTACGTGAGTCGGCAAGACGCCTCCATCGGAGCGCTCGACGCGCTCTGGCAGCTGGAGGACTCGTGGGCCGATCAGATCTTCTCGAGCTGGCTCCGACCCCAGCGGGAGCCTGCCGCCGAGGCCGATCAGTTCCTCGTCCGATTGCGGCCGTTCTCGACGGCGGCCTCGCGCGCGACGAAGGCGCTCGCGGTGTATTGCTACGAGGCCGCGTTCTGATCCGAGCCGAGGCGCTCGTGTCGTGGGCGAACCGGAGCCTCTGCTGGCGTAGACTCTGCGGATGACGCGTGCTGTGGCGGTGGTGGTCTCTCTCGGGCTCGTGATCGGCGCAGCGCTCGTACCGGTCGAGGCGCGGGCGGTGCGGGCGGTGGTGCCGGAGATCGCGCGGCTCGTCTTCGACGAGGGGAGCGTGACGCGCGAGTCCGGCGAGGATCCGGGCGACCTCTATCGAGGGCTCCTCGTGCGGCTCGTTCCGGTGCGCAGGGCTGCGTTCCTCTCCTGCTACAGGATGGAAGAGCGTCGTGAGCCCGAGGTGGGAGATGGTGAGATCGTCTTCGAGGTGCGCATCCCGCGGCGCGGTCCATCGACGGCTGCCGTGCGGAGCACCACGCTCACGCGGCCGCGGCTCGTGAGCTGCGTGACGCGGCTCGTCTCGGGCGCGGAGTTCGATCCGCGTCCCCGCGCGCCCGTCGTGTTCGCCGTGCGCCTGCGCTACGAGCGCATTCGCGGGGCGGAGCTGTGATCCGTCGTTGCCTCCTCGGCGCCATGCGCTCCGCTCGCGTTCGCTCTGCCGCGCTCGCTTCCACGCTCGGCGTGCTGGCGCTCGGCGTGCTGGCGCTCGGCGTGCTGGCGCTCCTGCCGGCGCGTGCGCGGGCTGTGAGAGCGGTGCTCCCCACCAGCGCCACGCTCGAGGTCGAGGCAACGGCCGCGACGCCCGATCCCGATCTGCCCGCCGAGGTGATGCTGCGCATGGTGCGCACGCGACGGCTCGCGTTCCTCCGCTGCTACGACCTCGCTCTTCGAGCGCATCCGTCGCTCGGCTCGGGGGAGATCGCGATGGGCGTCGTGGTCGCCGCAGGCGGTGCCTCGAGCACGGCGAGCGTGACGCGCGACGGGCTCGGCGAGCGCGAGGTGAGCGACTGCGCCGTGCGTGTCGTGCAGGGCTTCCGCTTCAACCCAGGACCTCGCGCGCCCGCACGCTTCGAGGTCCGCTTGCGCTACGAGCGCGTGCGACCGCACAGCAACCCTCGATGAGCCACCTCGCATGACCACGCTCGAGATCTCGTTCGCGGAGGCCGACGCGCTCCTCGCGTTCGTCGAGCAGCAGCTCGCCAAGGGCATGGTGTTCCTCGCGGATCGGGGCGGCGTCGAGCCGCTCACGCCGTGCGCGCTCGTCGTCTCGATGCATGGTCGATCCGTCACGCTGCGCGCGGAGATCGTCTACGTGCGCGACGACGGACCAGGCAAGGGCGTGGGCCTGCAGCTCGCACCGCCGGATGCCGCCACGCTCGCGACGATCCGCGCGCTCACCGAGCCTGCACCGCTGCCGCTGCCCATGCCCGAAGCGCTCGTGACTGACGGCGCCCCCGATCTCGCTCGGGAGAGTGCAGCCCTCGTCGAGCGCGACGAGCCGGACGAGCCCGACGACGAGGTCGCGCGGAGCCCGCACCTGCACGAGCGACTGCGCTCGCTCTCGAGCGCCGAGCAGCAGAAGCTCGCGACCACGGGCACGCTCGCGGAGCGCACCATGCTCGAGCGTCTCTACGGCCCGAACGTGTGGGAGTCGCTGCTCTCGGGCGGACGCGCCACGCCGCCCGAGGTCGCGCGCATCGCGCGCATCGGCACGCTGCCGCTGCCGCTGCTCGAGCTCATCGGCGGCAACGGCGCGTGGATCGCGAGCCCCCTCGTGCAGCGCGCGCTGCTCTCGAACCCGCGTTGTCCGACGACGGTCGTGAGCCGCGTGCTCCAGGCGCTCTCGCGCCGCGATCTCATGCTGGTGCCGCAGCAGGCCGCGTATCCCGCGTCGGTGCGCCAGGCGGCCAAGGCGCTGCTCGGACGTTGAACGACCTCGCCGAGACGCGGAGCGCTCCGCATCTCGGCGATGCCACTTCACACGAGCAGATCGGGATCAGAGCTGCGCGAGCATGGTCTCGGCGTTCGAGACCTCGAACTTGCGCGGCTGCTCCACGTTGACCTTCTTCACGACGCCGTCGTCGACGAGGAGCGAGTAGCGCTGCGAGCGCACGCCCATGCCGCCGCCCGTGAGATCCTGATCGAGGCCGAGCTTCTTCGTGAGCTCCGCGCTGCCGTCGCCGAGCATGCGCACCTTGCCGATCGCGCCGAGCGACTGGCCCCACGCGGCCATCACGAACGCGTCGTTCACCGCCACGCACCAGACCTCGTCGACGCCCTTGGCCTTGAGCGCGTCGAGGTTCGCCACGTAGCCGGGCACGTGCTGCGCCGAGCACGTGGGCGTGTAGGCGCCGGGGAGGCCGAAGATCACGACCTTCTTGCCGGCCAGGGCCTCGCGGGCGCTGAAGCTCTCGGGGGCGAGCGGGCAGGACTCACCGAACTGCACGGTCTCGCGGAGGGTTGCATCGGGGAACGTGTCACCAACCTGGATCGTCATGGCGCGTGGCTTACCACAGCTCGACCGCGGCGTGATCGCTCAGCCGTGCGCGGCGCGGCGCGCGAGGTAGCCGTGGAAGCCCACGCGATCGGCGCCCGAGGGCCCCGAGGGCGTCGTGAAGCCCACGTCCTTGAAGACCTCGAGCCCGTGCGTGCGGCACGTGCTCAGCACGATGCCGAACGAGCGCACGAAGACGGGCATCGGCGTGGGAGCCTCGGGGGCGCGCTCCATCTCGGTGAACGCGACGAGGCCTCCTGGCCGCACCACCCGCGCCATCTCGTCGAGGAGCGGATCGAGATCGCGGAAGAAGTGAAGGAGCCCGCAGGCCACGACGTGGTCGAACGACGCGTCCGCGAACGGCCACGGCCGCACGCCCACGTCGTGCACGACCAGGCGCTCGGCCACGTGCTTGCCGCGGCAGGTCTCGAGCATTCCGTCCGAGACGTCGAGCCCCTCGACCACGAGCCCCGCGCGATGGAAGAGCTCGGCCGCGAGCCCGCTGCCGATGCCGACGTCGAGCACGCGCTCGCCGGGGTGGAGGTGCGCATACGCGAGCCCGAAGAGGATCTCGTGCGCGTGGTTGCCGATCGCCGCGCTCGTCGCGTCGTACAGCTCCCCCGGCATGTCGTGAGGGCTCTGGGTCATCGCTCGCTCGCGTACTCACGATGATGGCACGCCGCAAGGCGCGGGCTCGCACGTTCGCCTCGCTGCGCCATGCTCACCCGATGCGTGAGCCTCTCGGCGCGCTGCTCGCGACGGTCCTCGCAGCGCTCATCGCGATCGGCCTCGGTGCGTGCGCGACGGTGCCGCGCCGCGCGGAGGTCCTGACGATCGCCTCGCGCTTGCTCGCCTGCCCCGAGGCGTCGCTCTCGATCCGCGTGGCGCCGCTCGACGAGGTCTGCCTCGAGCGGGCCCACCTCGACGAAGGACGCCTCGGCCCGTGTCTCGCGTGGATGCCGCTCGAGGCGCCCGCGGGGCGAGGCTGGCTCGTGGAGGGCTGCGGTCAGCGCGATCGGCTCGCCCCGGCGTGCGACCTGAGCGGCCCCATCGTTCCCGCCGAGCACGCGCTCGACGGCACCCTCGACTGCGCGCCCTGATCGAGCGCCGGACACGTGCCGCGTCGCGCGTTCAGTCTCCGCGCCCGCGGAGCGCGCGCTCGGCGTTCACCGCGGTGAGCTTGAAGCTCGCGGCCACGCGCACGCGCTCGAGGGGCTCGCCGGTGCGATCGTCGAACGACGCGAGGAACGCGTGCGGGTCGTCTTCGTCGGGGACGATGTCGAGGTCCACGCGCACGCGACGTTCGTCGTCGTTCAGGTAGCTGATCGACTTGTGAAGGCGTGCACGCGCCGCGTTCTCGCTCCGCTCGATCACCTCGCGCGCCGTCTTCACCAGCGTGTGGAACGCCGTCTGATCGAGGGGCTTGGGGTTCTTCTTGTCGCGGCCCATCGTCCAGGGCCCCACGAGCGAGGGCTCGGGATCACCCACGCGCGTCATCTCCACGGCCCAGCCGTCGTCGTCCTCGTTCTTGATGACCTTGGCGATCCAGCCGTTCTTGCGCCAGAGGCGCGGCTCGGTGATGTCGGGCAGCTCGCTCATCGCCGCACTCTCGCGCACCCGACGACGGTCGGCCACCACGACGTCGCCCCACCACGACGAGGCGTGCGATGTGTGGAAGCTCCTTCGCATGGCTCGCCACGTTCGCGAGGATGGCGCCTCCGACGCACGCTCGCGTCGAGCATGAGGGAGGGCATGATGAGATTCGTTTCGTACGCGTTCCTCGCGTTGTGCGTGTGGGCCACGACGCACGCGACCCCCGTCGCGGCGCAGGCAGCTCCTCTGCGCGTGCACGCGTCGCTCGAGGTGCCGGCGCTCCGGCTCTCCTCGTCGGCGTACCTCCAGGTGCAGGCCGTGGCCGCACAGCCTGGCCAGTATGCGGTGGTGCAGGGCGGAACCCACCCCGACATCGGCCTCGTCGTCGCCGGTTCGATCACGCTCGGCCTGGGCTACCTGACCTCGGTCGTGTTCGGCGTCCTCGGCAACAACGCCATCCTCTACATCCCCGTGATCGGCGGCATCATCCACGCGCCCCTCAACGGAACCGGCGGCGGCATCGCGCTCGGGCTCTCGGTGTCGGCGGCGCAGATCGTGGGGCTGATCATCCTGATCGTCGGCGCCGTCGCGAACATCCCCGACGATCCGCTCGTGGCGTCCGCGGCTCCGCGCCTCGTGCCGGGCCCGGGTGACGCAGGCGGCGCGCTGCGCTGGCGCTTCTGAGCGAGGGCGGCCTCGCTCGCGCCCGGCTCGGGACGCGCGTTGACGCTGCGGCCGCGAGCGGCGAGCATCCGCGCGAATGCTGGAGGGTCCACCATGCCGGAGGCCGCGAGCTCGAGCGGGAGCCCGATCGTCACGATCGTGGCTCTCGGCGCGCTGACGCTCCTGCCCTTCGTCTTCATGACGACGACGAGCTTCGTGAAGATCTCGGTGGTCTTCTCGATCCTCCGGAACGCCCTCGGAACAGGGCAGATCCCGTCGTCGACGGTGATCACGGCGCTCGCGGCGATCCTCACGCTCTACGTGATGGCGCCCGTGGGCGCCGAGATCGCGGTGGCCACCGCGCCCGCGGTCTCGCGCATCGATCGGCAGGATCCGCTCTCCACGACCGACGCGGTCTTCGACGCGGTGGAGCTCGGGCTCGAGCCCCTGCGCGACTTCCTCGTGCGCAACACGGGGCCGCGCGAGCGCGCGATGTTCTTCGATCTGGCGCGCGAGTCGCGCCCCGCCGATCAGCGCGACGCGGTGGGCGATCGGGATCTGCTCGTGATCGCGCCCGCCTTCGTGGTGACGGAGCTGAGCGAGGCCTTCCAGATCGGCTTCCTCGTGTTCATCCCGTTCCTCATCGTCGATCTCGTGATCGCGAACGTGCTCCTCGCCCTCGGCATGCACATGCTCAACCCCACGCAGGTGAGCATGCCCTTCAAGCTCTTGCTCTTCGTGCTCGTCGACGGGTGGTTCCTCCTCGCGAGAGCCCTGGTGCTCGGCTACGTGTGACACCTCGTTCTTCGAGGGCATCACCCACCGGGACCCCACGTCCACTTGCCGCGAGATTCACGGACTACGACTCTGAAGGTTCATCGCCGGGTGCACGGGTGGCGGCCTGAGGATTCCCGTCGGCGGGAGCTCGTCGCCGAAAGCCACGGCGCCGGCGTCGGACCATCGTGCGGTCAACCATGACCCGCGTGTCGACGTAGGGCGGTCGCTGAATGTCGTCGAAGAGCGAATCCCCTGTCGGCATTCGCGACGGACCGACGCACACCTCGACTCGACGGCCAGCTTCCATCCAAGGCGGTGGGCAACTGACAATCCCGGCAAACCGCTGCGGCAACGTGGGCCCAGCGATCATGCGCTCCAAGCAGAACTCAAACACAGCCTCCGTCACGCCAAGGGTTCCGCACGAGACATACTGGGGCGCGCTCGTGACACGCACCAGAGCCTGCGCGCCAACAACGCAAACCGCCTGGGCCGCGGCCCTACCAGGAATCAGAGCCAGCAGCGCGAGCGCGACAGTCCTTCTCTTCATGTGACGCCTCACGGTATCACGCGTATTTGATTGATTTCGCGCTGGGGGTCACTCCATGGCTTGCTCTCTGTCGCCTTGCGGCCGCCTCCTCGCCGATTGGCATGTTGCGTGGCCGATTCGCCTCTCGGCCGCTCACTCCTCGTCGAAGCGGTGGACGGTCGGCGGCAGCATCGCGGCGGGGGCGACGCCGAGGAGGTGCTTGCAGGTGCGGCTCAGGTGCGCCGAGTCGGCGAAGCCTGCGGCGTGCGCGGCCTCGGTGAGATCGAGGCCGGCCACGAGCGCGCCCTCGATCGCGCGCCGCAGCTTGAACCACGTGCGGTACGCCACGGGCGGCGGACCGAGCTCTCGCGTCATCAGGTGCGCGAGGCGACTCTCCGACAGGCCCGCGCGCGCCGCGGCCGACACCACGTCGGCGTCGGCGTGCTCCATCGCGTCGATCGCGCGGAGGAGGCGGGGATCGACGCGGCGACGCTCCACACGGAGCGCGTCACCGAAGGCCTCGCGGAGATCGTCGCGCCCCGGCACGAAGCCGCGCCAGCGCTCGGCCAGCCTCGCCACCTCGGCGAAGTCGTAGCGACGCGGGTCGAGGTAGGCCACGCAGCCGAACGCGCTGTGGAGCTCCACGCGATGCCGCGCACCGGCCGGCACCGCGATGGGCGCCACGAACGCGCGCGTCGATCCGTCGCGCTCGAGCCGACCCTCGCCGAGCACGATGCTGTGGAGCGGCGGCCTGCGCTCGAAGAGCGTCACGCCCGCCGTGCGCGCCTCGCTGAGCGCGAGCCACGGGCCGATCACGGCCGTGGTGGCTGCCACGTGGCGAGCCGATGCGGGGCGCTCTCGAGTCCGCATGGGAGAAGCATAGAGTCTGTCTCGTGTGAGGCGCACCCCAGCAGATTCGTTCAAGCGGACAGCGCGCGCCTCGACGAGACTCGGGCCATGACCGAGCGACGGATCCCCGGCTTTCGCGCCGTGTTCACCGTGATCGGCGTCGTGTACGCGCTCATGGCGGCCTCGGCGCTCTCGCGAGGCGTCTCGATGCTGGCCGACTTCGGCGTCTCGCAGGCCGAGCTCGCCTCTCCGGTGCTCGCCGACTTCTTCTCGTTCTTCTACCAGCTCATGGCCTACGTCGGTGGGCTCCTCGTGCTCTTCGGATGGGTCACGCGCGAGAGGCGCGCGCAGATCGCGGTCTCGCTCTTCATCGCCCTCGCGAACCTCTTCTTCGCGTTCCGCGATCTCTCCACGTCCGACAGCGCGCTCGGCAATCACCTCTATCGCGGCGAGGCCACGCTCGTCTTCGTGGCCATCGATCTCGTCCTCGCCGCCGCGTTCGGCGCGCTCGCCGTGGTGGGCATCGTGCTCGAGCGACGAGCGCGATCGGCACCAAGCTGAGAGACGGAGAAAAAATCGAGCGATGTGCCCTCGGGGACGCCACGCGGCGGGGTTGCGCAGCAACCCCAGGAGCGCGCGAGAAAGCGAGGCTTGGGGAGCGTCGAGCAGGGGGGAATGGGGGGGAGTTGCCGACTCCCCCCGACCGCGCCGAAGGCGC
>JAIBCE010000126.1 GCA_019694315.1 Sandaracinaceae bacterium | reverse complement strand
GCTCTCCACGTTCACGGAGATGTCGAGGTAGAAGCCCGCAAGGGATCGGCGACGCAGCTCGCGCTGGGCATCGGCCACGCTCTCACCGTCGGGGGCCACGGCGATCTGGCCGATCGACGTCAGGCGACGCTCGACCACGGCGCGCACACCAGCGACCACGGGAGGGGGAAGCGTGCCCGTGACGTTGGGGCGACCGATGCCGATGTAGTAGCGCGCCGGCCCGGACGGAGGGGCGCTGCCGCTTCCGCTGCTTCCCCCCGACGAAGCGACCGACGCTCCACCTCCCGAGCCACCGCTCGGGCGGGCCTGGATCGCCGCGATGGCAGCCGTCGCCGCGCTGCGCACCGCAGCCTCGCTGTCGCGCTCCGCCGCGCGCAGGCCGGAAACAGCAGAGGCATCGCCGACGCGCCCGAGGGAGTTCGCCGCCGCTGCGCGAACGGCCGCGTTCTCGTCGCGGAGCGCAGCGATGAGCGCGCTCGTCACGCCAGGATCGGGGAGGCCGCTGCCCAGAGAGATCGCGGCCTGTGCGCGCACACGGAAGGCGGTGGATGTCTGGAGCAACCGGACGAGGTAGTCCGTTCGCTCGTCCGCGCGGGCAGGCGATGCAGACGCGATCGCGGTCGCCCCGAGCAGCGCGAGCACCAGCGCCCGCACGATCACGCCCCGAATCCATCCACGCGCAGCGCTCAAGAGCGGACCTCCGTCGACGGCCGTTCGACGCCGTCCGCGCCGATTCGTTCACCAGTATCTACGGACTGCTGTCGTTCGCAACGGGCTCGTTGCAGAGCTGGGGCGAAGGCCCGATGCTGCGTGCGTGCGCACGTGCTGCACGTTGCTCGCTCTCTTGATCCTCGGCGCGACCGCGCCGTCCGCGGTCCGCGCGGATCACACGGTCCACGTTCGGGCCGAGACGAGGATCGAGCTCGACGTGCAGCGAGACGCACGGCTCGCGATCCGTGGCGTGCTGCGCGATGACGCCGGGGCAGTCCTCGGTGACCGACGCGTGCGCGTGACGGTGCGCGCCGCCGACGGCGCGACCCTGGAGCTCCCGACCACGACCTCGATCGAAGGCGTCTTCCAGCTGGACACGCCGGCGCCGCCGGGAACCTCCGTCGTCACCGCCAGCTTCGCGGGCGAGCTCGATCTCGAGCCGAGCACGGTCCGCGCCGTGGTCGACGAGCGGCTCGCGCATGTCGTGCTGTTGCTCGAGATCGAAGGGGGCCCGAGGCTCTCGCTCGACCGCCCCACCCATACCCTTCGCGTTCGGGCCCAGAGTGGTGCGGGTGGCGCGGGCCTCGCGATCCGTCTCCACAACGAGGTGGGCACCGAGATCGCGACGGGCACGAGCGGCGAGGACGGTTCGCTCCTGCTCGAGCTGCCGAGCCGCTTGCTCGGTCCGCCAGCATCGGGGCGACTGATCGCGCGCTCGGAGGCTGACCCGCGGCGGGCCGCGGCCCAGACGGAGCTCCCGATCGTTCGCTACCGCGAGACGAGCCTCGCGTGGGCGGATGCGGAGACGGAGCTCACCGAGAGCACGACGTTGCGCGCAAGGCTGACGAGCACGGCTGGCCCGCTCGAGAGACGCGCCATCGGCTTCTTCGTCGGCGACGTCCACGTCGCGACCCGCCTCACCGACAACGAAGGCAGCGCGGCCGTGCCCGTGCCGCTCGCCTTCGCGCGAGGCGGCGAAGAGGTGGTCGTCCAGGCGCGCTTCGACTCGGATGCGCCCTGGCTGGCCGACTCCGAGTCCCCGCCGCGCACGCTTCACGTGCGAACGGCGCGTCGCTGGACACCCTACCTCGCCGCTGCGAGCGCGCTCGTCTTCGGTAGCCTGCTGTGGTGGCTGCGCCGGCGCCCGATCCGAGGCGACGTCGAGCAACGCGCGAGCCGCGTGCCGGGAGTCGCGCTCGCCGCGCCGATCGTCGCTCGCGCGTCGCTGCGGGCGGTGTCGGGCACGGTGCTGCACGCGAGCACGGCGGAGCCGATCGGAGATGCGACCGTGCGTTGTGCTGGTTCTCAGACCGTCACGACCGGGGCTGGGCGCTTCTCGCTGGATCTGGCCGAGGGCCTCCACCCGCTGGAGGTGGAGGCGGCCGGCTACGAGCCGCAACGCCAGCGTATCTCCATCCCACATAGAGGAGAGTGGACAGGCGTCGTGATCCGCCTCGAGAGTCGGCGCGACGTCGCAGGCCGGTTGCTCCTCGAGATCCTCGCCCTCGTGCTGCCAGGCGAGGTCGCCACCACGGCGACCGATCGAGAGCTCCTGGCGATGGCCCGCAAGCGCGGTGCGGGGTGGCCGGACCTCGAGGAGCTCGTACAGGCGGTGGAGGAGATCGTCTACGGCGACGCCCCACCCGATGCGTCCGCCCTGCGACGTGTTCGCGACCTCTCACAGCGGGTCCGCACGAAGCTCACCCGCGTTGACTCCGCGTCCGCGGCCTCTCTATAGTCCGCGGCCACGCCGACGCCGCCCACTGCGCGCGACAGCGTCCACGAGGCCCATGGTTGTCATCGTCGCCGTCGTCGTTGCACTCATTCTCCTGGGCGCAGCGTTGTACTTCCTGCAGTCCGGGAAGAAGTCCGAGCCCCTTCCGCCCGCGGACAAGCCCGCGCTGAAGTCGGAAGAGGCCAAGAAGGAAGCGCCGAAGAAGGACCCGCCCAAGGCGGAGACCAAGCCCGAGGCCAAGAAGCCCGAGCCCAAGAAGCCCGAGCCCAAGGCCGAAGCTCCCAAGATCGAGCCGAAGGCCGAGGCTCCGAAGGACGAGCCCAAGGCTGAGCCCGCCAAGACCGACGCCCCCAAGCCGCAGAAGGCCGAGGTCGCGGAGGCGCCCGCTCCGAAGGCAGAGGCTGCGCGGGTCGAAGCTCCCGAGCCGGCTTCGCCTCCCAAAGTCGAGGCCCCCGTTCGGCCGGCTCGCCAGGAATCGCCCGAGTCGATCCAGGCCCTCAAGAAGGGCCTCGCCACCACGCGTGGCGGCTTCATCGCGCGCCTGGCGCAGCTCTTCGGCCGCAAGAAGGAGATCGATCCCGCCCTGCTCGACGAGGTGCAGACGGTCCTCCTCTCCGCCGACATCGGGCCTCGTACGGCGGAAAAGATGCTGGAGGGTCTCCGCTCCGAGATCGTCAACGGACAGCACGCCAGCGAGGAGGCTGTGTGGGCCAGCCTCCGTCGACGTGCCGCGGAGATTCTCGGCCCGTCGCAGGGCGCGATCGTCGCGTCGAAGAAGCCGACCGTGATCGTGGTCGTGGGCGTCAACGGCGTCGGCAAGACCACGACGATCGGCAAGCTCGCGAGTCGATACCAAGAAGAGGGCAAGAAGGTCGTCCTCGCCGCGGGCGATACCTTCCGCGCTGCCGCTGTGCTGCAGCTCGAGGTGTGGGGTAAGCGCGTCGGCTGCGAGGTGGTCAAGGGCAAGGACCGTGCGGATCCCGGCGCTGTCATCTTCGACGCCATCAAGAAGGGCGTCACGGACGGTGCGGACGTCGTGATCGCCGACACCGCCGGCCGCCTCCACACCAAGTCGAACTTGATGGAGGAGCTCAAGAAGGTGGTGCGCACGGCGGAGAAGGCGCTCGAGCGACCGCTCGACGAGATCCTCCTCGTCCTCGATGCGACCACTGGCCAGAACGCCATCCAGCAAGTTCAGCTCTTCCGCGAGGCGATCCCGGTGAGTGGCATCGTCCTCACCAAGCTCGACGGAACGGCCAAGGGGGGCGTCGTGCTCGGCGTGGCGAACGAGCACCAGATCCCTGTTCGCTATGTGGGCATCGGTGAGCGCGTGGAGGATCTGCGGGCGTTCGACGCCGAGACGTTCGTGGCAGCCCTCTTCGAGAAGCCGGAAGAGGCCGTGTGAAAGTCGCGTGCGATCCGCGTTGATCGCGGGAATCGCACCGTGTTATAGTCGCGCCCGCTTGTGGAAAAATTCCTGAATTCTTCAACCTTTTCGGACACTTAGAAGACCGATTCGGCACCTCGGTTTCGTGGGCAGGGTGAGCCCAGCGTTCAGAGGTGACGTGGTGAAGTCCGAGCGCCGCGCTCGAGCAGAAGGTCGCAGTCGCCACCGCCAGGTGGGAGAGGTCACGATGAGAAAGGCTTGGATCGCAGTGCTGGTCGCTGCGCTCGCCCTCGCGAGCGGGTGGAGCGGATCGCGTGCCGCTGCCCAGGACATGGAGTTCAGTCTCGACGAGACCGATTCCGGAGGCGGTGAAGGTGACACCGGCTCCGAGACGGGCGGCGAGACGGGCGACAGCGCCTCGGGCGACGTGATCGGCGATCTCGCGTCCAGCGGAGATCAGACCACGCAGACCACCGAGACTCGCGACACGCCCGTGCAGCGCGACGAAGCGCGCGAGGAGATCTACGCGGTGCAGCAGGTGTACGCCCTGCGCATCAACCGCGTCGAGGTCACTCCTTCGGTCTCGCAGTCGTTGAACGACCCGTTCGTCAGCCACACGGGCATCGGGCTCGGGCTCAACTACTGGTGGACGAACGTCCTCGCGCTCGGCGTGAACTTCATCTGGTACGAAGGACTCGAGTCCGAGTCCGAGCTCGCGTTCCAGGTGCGCCGCAGCACGCGGCTCTCGGTGCCGATCAACGAGTACCAGTTCGGCGCCCACCTGAACTTCACGTACGTGCCGGTGTACGGCAAGTTCTCGATGTTCAACGAGTTCATCTTCCAGTACGACGCCTACATCGTGGGTGGCGTCGGTCTGATGCGCACTCGTCCGGTGCCCGTCGTGGATCCCGAGGTTCGACGCTTCGATTTCGACGTGCGGATCGCGTTCAACCTCGGCATCGGCCTTCGCGTCTTCGTGACGCGCTGGCTCGCGATCTTCGCCGAGCTCCGCGACTACATGTACCTCGAGCAGCTCGAGGCGCTCACCGTGCAGCTCGGGGACCAGCGCACCGATCCCACCACCTGGACGCAGTCCAGCCTCGCCTTCACCAACAACGTCACGGCGCACCTCGGCCTGACCATCTTCCTGCCGCCGGAGTTCGACTACCGGCTGCCGCGCTGAGTCGAGGCGAGCGATGAAGAACCCGCACGGACAGACGCACATGACCAAGAACTGGCTCGCACTCGTGATGACGCTCGGCCTCGCGGCCGCCGCGCTCGGAGTCTCGACCACGGCCCAGGCGCAGGAGGTCCAGATCACCGGACCTCTCGCGGGCGCGCCGGCGGTGCGCCACATGCGCCTCTATCGCGTCAACCGCTTCAACCTCGTCCCGGGTGTGGGCTACACGCTGCAGGACGAATTCGCTCGGTCGCTCTTCGTGGGCCTCGAGGCGAACTACCACTTCCTCGACTGGCTCGGCATCGGCATCTGGGGTGGCTATGCCGCCGGACAGATCGACACCGACCTCACGACGCAGATCGACGCCTTCGCGCAGGTCACCGACCGCAACCGCTTGTCGGTTCCGTCGGCCGCGGGGTTCAACCAGCAGGTCGGCCGCATCCTCTGGGGCGTCTCGGCGCACCTCATCTTCATCCCGCTCCGTGGAAAGCTCTCGCTCTTCCAGGCGGTCTTCGTCGACACGGACCTCTACGTCATCGCGGGCGTAGCGATCTTCGGACTCGAGGAACGTGCTTCGACCGCGCCGGATGGCGTGCGTGACGCCTCGTGCGATCGCGCGGAGGCCACCGGGCTCTCGTCGGCAGCGTGTCTGGCCACGCAGACGGCACGCGCGGGCCGGGTGACGCCGGCGCCCATGCTCGGCCTCGGCCTCAGCCTGTACGCGAACTCGTGGTTCGGCGTCGCTCTCGAGTGGCGCGCGTTCCCCTTCTCGTGGAACCCCTCGGGCACCGACGAGGCGGGCTCGCCGCGCGGCAACTTCCCTGATGGTCAGATCGATGGGACCGACTCGCGCACCACGTTCAATCACATGTTCAACGTGGGCCTGATCTTCAATCTCCCGCCCGATCAGCAGAGCAGCGAGTGATCGCAGCGCTGAGCGCGTGAGACACCAGAGGGCCGCTCTTCGGAGTGGCCCTCGTCGTTTTGGATGTCCGTACAGTGAGCGACGCGCGTGGCTGCCGAACGCGTGGGCGCCCGGGGCTTCGACACGCCGCCAGCGGCTCAGCGCTCGCGCTTCGACACACCGGCGGCTCAGCGCCGGGCGGGCACGCCCGCGGCAGAGACCGTCCAACCCTGCGGCGGATGTTTCTCGATCGACGCGCGTGCGACGCCGAGCTCCCAGCCCCGCTCCGCGAAGCGCTCGAGCACGCGCGACTTCACGCGGACGCTCTCCTCGCCAGGAAGGAGGGCCGTCGCAGCGTCGCGATGCGTCGCGGCGTCCTCCTGAGCGAGCACCGCCCCCACCGCGTGGAAGCGCGCGGTCTCGTTCACGTCCTCGAAGAAGCGGCTCACTGCGGGACCGATGCGTGGGTCTCGACGTTCCTCGAGCGCTTGGAGCAGCTGGAGCTTGCGCTGTGGGTCGCGCTGGTACTCCGTGTCCATCGACTCGAGCAACGCGAGCAGCTCCGTCGTGACCTCGGAAGGCGAGAGCAGACGATCGAGCATCTTGAGCGGCCACACGAGGGACTCGCTCCGCTGCATGAACGCGCGGATGGCGGGCACTCCGTTCGCCCCCGCCTCGATCACCACGCGAAAGGCGAGATCCTTCTCCTCCTGGTCGGTGATCGTAGGATCCGTGTAGTAGGTGAATCGCGGAAGGAGCGCGCCCACGACGGCACTCGCGCGCTCAGCAGAGCTCTCTTTGGGCCCCTGCGAGAGGAAGCGCGAGAGGCTCTGGATCGCGTCCCATCGATCGGGGGCTTGGGCCCGCTTGTCCGCCACAACCCTGCCGTAGCGCTCGATTGTCTGAGCGTCCGACTTCTTCCCGAACCATCCGAACACGACGACCTCCGACTGGCATCACCCGCGCTCGACTCGGACGGCTTGGGGCACGGCCCGTACCGCCTGAAGCGTGGCTCAGCGGATGATGACTGGCTTCAGGTTGACCTGCGTACCGCGGGTCTGCACCTGGAAGCGAACCATCCGGCAGCCGTGTTTCTTCTGCAGCGACTGCTCATTGGCCCGAAGGCGCTGAACGAACTTGTCCTGGGGGATGTTCGAGACGTTCTCGCCGACCGCCTGCTTGGCGGCCACGTACTCGCTGTAGACCCGCGCGTAGTACGAGTCCTCGGGCTCCGCGGCCAAGCGCGCCGCCAGCTCCGGATCGGCCTCTGCTTCCTCGGGACCGCCCGCGCTCGCCGCAGGTCCGCCTCCGTCCGGCGACACAACCGTAGAGGCGTCGCGGCCCTGATCGGACCAGCCACCACCCCCACCGCTCGCCACCGCCCCGCTCTCGTCGACCTCCTCGGTCTTCGTGAGGACGTTGAGGAGCTGGTTGATGCGGTACGCCAGCCCGCCGAAGTCCTGGCTCTGGATGTCCAGGCGGTAGTCGGTGCGCCCGTTCATCACCTGGAGCACACCCTCTTCGATCTGGGCGATCGGGGCCAAGATCGACGAACCCATGAAGAAGCCGTACGCCGCGATGACGAGCGCGCCGATGGCGGTGAGCAGCAGGATGAAATTCACCGAGGAGGCCTTGGCGACCTGCGCGGAGCGGTTGCCCAGCACCACCATCGCCACGTGGGCGGTGGACGATGGAAGGGGACCGATCACGCCCACGATCTCGTCGCCCTCGAGCGCGACCACGAACGGTGCGGAGACGGTCGCCTGGTCACGCGCGGCCGCGGTCACGGTCGCCCCTGCTCCGAACAGGTAGGTCGTGAGCTCGGCCGGGCGCGAGCCGTCGAGCGACGAGGAGTAGACCCGCTCCCCCCAGACGAACGCGACGTCCCGACCGACCAGCTCGCCCTCGCTGTCAGCGAGCCCGTTCGAGAGATCGTAGCCGACGACGAGCGCGCCGAGGATTCGGCCCTCTTCGCTCCGGATCGGCGCGACAGCGACCTGCAGCGCCTTGTTGTCCTGCGTGGACTCCCACACGGCCACGTCGGCGTTGCCATGGAGCGCCGCGCCGATCGCCGGGATCTGGGCGCCGAGGTCCACGCCGAACATGGCGTTCACGTCCGAGTCGCGCGCCACGACGTGGCCCGTATCGTCGACGATCGTGGTGATGTCCGGCCTTCCCCGACGACCACGTGCCGGATCGCCGAGCCACGTCGAGACGTGCTGCGAGCCCTCGAACGCGCGTTGGCGCCGACTGGCCTCGTCGAGCGCACCGAAGACGTCCTGGATCGGGCGGGTGCCCGCCTGCTGCTCGACGAGACCGAGCAGCTCACGGCCGTTGAGGGCGATCGAGCGCGACAGGAGCTGGTAGTCCGTCGTGATGCGCGTGTCGACCTCGGCGGCGAACGCTCCTTCGACGTTCGTCTTCACCATCCCGTAGGCGCCAAGGCCGACCGCGAGGATCGTGAGCAGGTTGCCGGCGATGATCTTCGTACGCATCCGCTTCTCCCTGCATGGGTGCCGGCTCGGCGACGCCGAGCTCGGGTGGGAGGGCTCCGACGCCGCAGGAACACGGCCACAGCGCGGGTGGCGACTCCCCGGAGCGAGTTGGTAACACCCCTCAAAACACGGGGTCAATAGCGCGAGCGATTGCGAGGGTGCGGAGGGTCGTGCACGGTTGCGCGCTCATGGACCTCCTGGTCTTCGATCACCCCAGCCTCGAAGCCCATCGCAGCCCTGCGAAGCACCCCGAGCGTCCCGAGCGGGTGCTGGCCGCACGTAGCGCGGTGGCGCAGCTGCCCCGGCGCAAGGTGGATCGGAGGGAGGCCCCGGCCGTCACCGCCGACGAGGCCCGCCGGGCGCACGAAGCGGCGCACGTTGCGCGAATTCTCGGGCTTTCCGAGGAGATCCAGGACCTCGACGGCGACACCTACGCCGGCCCTGGCTCGCGCGAAGCGGCGCTGCGGGCGGCTGGCGGTGCGGCCGCGCTCGGCAGGGCGCTCGCCCGAGGGGCGCGACGCGGCTTCGCGCTGGCGAGGCCCCCGGGCCACCACGCCGAGTCCGATCGTGCGATGGGCTTCTGCCTGCTCAACAACGTCGCGATCGCCGCGCGCGCAGCGATCGACGCCGGCGCACGGCGCGTGGCGATCGTCGACTGGGACGCGCATCACGGCAACGGCACCCAAGAGATCTTCTACGACGACCCGGCCGTGCTGTTCGTGAGCCTCCATCAGTGGCCGCTCTACCCAGGAACGGGAGCACCCGCAGAGATCGGTGTCGGGCGCGGTCAGGGCCGAACCGTGAACCTGGCCATGCCGCCCGGGGCCGGGCGGCCCGACTACGAGCTGGCGTTCCACGATGTGGTGCTCCCGGTGCTGGAGGAGCACGGGCCCGACGTGATCCTGCTCTCGGCGGGCTACGATGGGCACCTGCGTGATCCTCTGGCCGAGCTCCGGCTCGAGGAGCCGGCGTACCACGCGCTCACGCACGAGATCGTCGCGCTGGCCGAGCGGCGCGACGCGGGGCTCGGGATCGTGCTCGAAGGCGGCTACGATCTCGAGGCGCTGGAGCAGAGCCTCTTCGCCACGCTCGCGTCGGCGTGCGGCCAGAGCGTGCGCGTGCCGCGGGACGCGCGGGGTGCCTCGGAGCCGGCGCGCCGTTCGATCGATCTCACGCGAGGCGCGCTCGCCCCGCACTGGTCGGCCCTGGCGCATCGCTGATTGGGGAGCGGCGACGGGCACACTGCGACACGCAGAGCAGCTACCCTCCGGGGGTGGATCTCCGGTCGCAGACCTCGTTGCTGGGCGCAGTGCTCTCGCTCGCCGTGGCCGCGACGGTGCTCCTCAGACCGCGGAAGCGCCGCGTGCACTGGCTCTTCGCGCTCTTCGATCTGACCGTGAGCGCCTGGTACGGCACGTCGTTTCTCGCGCGCTGGGCACACGGTTCGCTGTTCTGGGAACGGCTGAACCTGGTCTTCGCGGTGCTCCTGCCCCTCGCGGCCGTGCAGTTCTTCCGCGCCTTCTTGCTCACGGAGTCGAGGCGCTCCGGGCAGCTGAACCGCGTCGCGCTGGCGCTCGCGTGCACGATGATCGTCGCGGTCTTCACGCCGCTTCATCCCTCGCTCTTCCTCGGCACGCTGATCTTCACGTACGTGTTCGTGCTCCTCGGCACGGCGCTCATGCTCGTGTACCGCGCGGGTCGACGGGCGCGCTCCCGCTTCGATGGCGCACGCCTGACGTACCTGGCGCTCGTCGGGACATTCGCCGCGGTGTTCACGCTCGCCGAGTACCTGCCGTACGTCGGCCTCGACATCCCGCCCGTCGGCACCGTGCTCATCCTCGTGTTCCTCTACGTGCTCTCGCAGTCGATCCTCCGGTATCGCCTGCTCGATCTGTACGAGCTCGGCGGCAAGCTCTTCGTCCTCACCGCCCTCTCCTTCACGCTCGCCGGCATCCTCTGGGTGCTCGTGTGGCTCGACCCGGGCAACTTCTACCTCCACTCGGTTGCGGCCGCGCTCGTCTTACTGATCACGTTCGAGCCCGTGCACAGCTGGGTGGAGCAGCGGATCTCGGCAGTGTTCTTGCGCGAGCGCCTCGACTTCGAGAGGCTCGCCGAGGGCTTGCGACGCAAACTCGCCAACGCGACGTCGCTCGACGAGCTGGTGCGCGCGATCGTCGTGACGCTCGGCGAATCGCGGCGCGTCACGCACGGCGCGGTGTACTTGCTCGACCGCGAGCGCTCGGGCTTCCAGCTCGCCGGCCACGTGGGCGAGCGACCGGTGGGGCGCATCGATCCGGCGGGGGCGCGCGCCTTCCTCGAGCGGCTCACCCGCGAGAGCGCGCTCGTGCTCGAGAACGTCGAGCGCGAGCGCGAGGAGCGCACCGAGCTGGGTGACGATCGCGAGGCGCGGGCGCTCGGCGAGGTGCTCGACTCCATGCGCGAGCTCAACACGTCGCTCGTCGCGGCCGTCCGTGGCGAGACCGAGCTGTACGGCTTCCTGTGCCTGCGCGACGATCGCCTGCGCGACGCGTACACGCCCGAAGAGGTCGGCATCGTGCGCGCCCTCGCGGCGCAGGCGGCGAGCACGGTCGAGAGCCTTCGCCTCTACGAGCGCCTGCGTGATCGCGATCGCCTCGCGGCGCTCGGCGAGATGGCCGCGGGTCTGGCTCACGAGATCCGCAACCCGCTTGGCTCGATCAAGGCGAGCGCGCAGTTCCTCTCGGAGTCGGCGGACGAGAGCCGGCGCGAGCCCGGCCACGAATTCCTCGGGATCATCGTCGAGGAGGTCGACCGATTGAACCGCGTCGTGAGCTCGTTCCTCGACTACGCGCGCCCGACCACGAGCAGCGACGAGCCGATCGATCCCACGGCGACCATCGAGCGCACGCTCCAGCTGGTGCGGCCGGAGCTCGGGCCCGATCTGGTCGTCGAGGTCGCGCTCGCCCCCGCGCTACCGCACGTGCGGATCGATCCCGAGCGCTTGCGCCAGGTCTTGTTGAACCTCGTTCAAAACGCGACACAGGCCATGGACGGCCGCGGCACGCTCACCGTCCGATCGCAGGTCGTGGATCTGCCCGATCACCGGCGGGCCGTGGAGATCGCGGTGCTCGACACGGGGCCCGGTCTGCCCGCGCGGGTGCGCGAGAACCTCTTCGTTCCGTTCGTCACCACGAAGGAGCGCGGGACGGGGCTCGGCCTCGCCATCTCGCAGCGGATCGTGAGCGCGGCGGGTGGGCGGATCGAGGCTCGGGGCGCCGAGAGCGGCCGCGGCACCATGTTCGTCGTCCGGCTGCCGGTGCACGAAGAGCCCAGAGCCGAGGCTCAGGGCGGTGTGGCGCCGAGCCAGTCGAGCGAGCCATCGGGCAGCTGGGGCGTGGACGGAACCGGGGCGCTCGGCCCGAGCCGCGAAGGCGCTGGAGAGCTCGCGAGCCGCCTCGCCACGGATCGATAGAGCCGGATGTCCTGGCGTTCGAGGCTCTCGGGCGGCATGTCCTGGTCGCCGAAGAGCGCGGCATAGGCCTGCACGGCCGAGCCCTCTCCGCGCTCGATCGTCGCGTCGGGCAAGAGGTAGTGCCAGTTGCCGCGATGCTCGAACGCGACGCCGTGCCCCGGACGGAACACCGACTCGAGGAACGCAGGCGTGCGGGCGCCGAGGGTTCCGTCCTCTTCGAGGACCTGAACGCTCACGTCGAGCGTCGGCAGCACACGGTCGAGCGGACCGCCCATCGCCGACTCGCGCTCCATCCAGCGCTGACGCGCGACGGTGGCCGCAGTGATCAGCGCGCGCGCCACCGAGCTGCCCCGCGCCGATCGCCAGAGTCGAGGACGCTCGCCATCCGAGAGCAGCACCATCACCTCGACGTTGCGAATACGGCGAAGCGGCTCTGGAAACGACTGCACGCGAGGGACGGCCGCGTTGGCCACGATGGCGCGTGCCACGTGCGCGAGCGCCCCGGAGAGGATGGGCGGCAGCACGAGCTCCGTGCGGGGCACGTAGAGCGCCGCGTCGGGCGTCAAGTACATGCACTCGAGGCGCTCCATCGCGTCGTACGATCCGAGCCTCGCAGACAGCGGACGGTCGCCATCGGCCTCGGTGGCGGCGGGCACGGCACCATGCGCGACGACGAGCGCCCCGATCCCCTGGGCGCTCATCGCATCGAGCAGCGCCGCCTCGTCCATGCCCGCGAGCGCGTCTGCCAGCGCGTCGGCAGGTGCCAGCTCCAGGCCGGCCAGCACGAGACGCAGGGTGTCGTCTCCCACCACGGCGACGCGACCGTGTCCCCGCGCGCGCTCGATCAGCTCGTTCTGGGCACCGTGAGATCGCGCCTCCATCCACCACGCCAGCCCTCCAACGACGAATGTCGCCAGGACTGCCACGAGGATCGTGCGCGGCGCGCTCCGCATGCGCGGCCGCCTCTAGCCCATCCAGATCGGGAATGCTACGGCGGACCTCGAGCGTCGTGCTCGCCCCGTGGGCGCCATGGCCCGTCTCTCCCGACCCACCTCCATGCGACTGACCCTCGCGAGCGTGTACTCGCACGATCGCTGCACGCTCAAGGACGTCGCAGGCGGCTTCGGCACCGTCTTCGAGGTGGGGCGCTCGTGGCAGGCGCGCCTGCTCGAGCGGGCGAAGTCGCGGCTGGCCGAGCTACCCCCAGTCGTGCTCGGGCATCTCGCGGCGCGGCTCCGAGGCCTGGGACACGAGGTGCGCATCGCGACCTCGCGACACGAGGACGCCGCGGAGGCCGCCGGCCGTTGCGGAGGCGACGCCGTGCTCCTGCACTCCTCGCTCGTCGATTCCGCGGCCGAGCGAGCGCTGCTCGACGCCCTCCGTGCGCGTGGCATGCGCACGATCGTGTTCGGAGCGGCGGCCACGTCGGTCCCGGATCTGTACCTGTCTCACGCCGACGTGGTGCTCCGCGGTGAGCCCGAGGGCGCGTCCGACGAGCTCTGGCGCGAGCTGCTCCAGGGCGGCGCGGAGGGCGCGGTCGACGTGGGCTCGGTGCCGGATCTCGACGCCCTGCCCTTTCCCGACTGGTCGCCGTTTCCGGTGGAGCGCTACCGCTACGCGCTCCTCAGCACGCGCGGGGTGA
This sequence comes from Sandaracinaceae bacterium, assembly GCA_019694315.1. GTDB lineage: Bacteria > Myxococcota_A > Polyangia > Polyangiales > Sandaracinaceae > JAFLCL01. The sequence goes on along the minus strand of JAIBCE010000126.1, from coordinate 7,297 downwards.
CGCTTCCGATCCAGAGCGCCCGCGGCTGCCCGTACGGGTGCGGGTATTGCCCCTGGCGGGTCACCGCGGCGTTCCGCGAGCGCCATCCGGCGCTGGTCGTGGAGGAGGCGCGGCGAGACCGCGACGTCTTCGGCGCGAGCGCCCTCTCGTTCCGCGATCCGCTCTTCAACCTCGATCCCGATCGGGTGGTCGCGATCGCCGAGGGGCTCGCTCCGCTCCGGCTTCGATGGAGCGCCGAGATGCGGGCCGATCGGCTCGATCGCGCGCTCCTTCGGACGCTGGCGCGCGCGGGCCTACGGAGCCTCGAGCTCGGCGTCGAGAGCGTCGACCGCGAGCTGCTCGTGGCGGAGAAGCGGAAGCCGCCGACGCACGCCCAGATCGAGGCGGTGGTGCGCGACGCGCGTGAGCTCGGGATCCGGGTGATCTGCAACTACGTCCTGGGCTTGCCCGGCGACACGGTGGACACGATGCGCGCGACGGTGCGCTGGGCGAAGTCGCTCAACTCCTTCGCGGTCCAGTTCACCGTCGCGACGCCCTATCCGGGCACGAGCCTCGAGCGTCGAGGGGCGCTGAAGGTCCTCGATCAGGCCGATCAGCTCACGGGCTTCCACGCGACGCGCCTCGAGGGGAGCGTGTCCCCCACGGAGCTCGAAGATCTGCGTGAGTGGGCCTACGTCAGCTACCACTTCCGCCCGCGCTACGTGGCGAGCTTCGTGGCGCAGGCCGCTCGCGCCCTCCTCGATTGACGCTCAATAGAGAGAGCGGACGCTGATGGTCGTCTCGAGCGTGCGGAGCCGCTCGATGAGCTGCGCGCTCATCGCGTCGCGGTGCGGATCGAAGTCGTCGAAGTCGAGCACGAGGTAGCCGATCTCCGTGTCGGTCGCGAGCACCTGACCCACCACGTTCGCCTGCGCGTCCGAGACGATGCGGTTCACGTCGCGGAGGACGCCGGGCACGTTGCGATGCACGTGCGCGATGCGATGCGAGCCAGGCCTCCGCGGCAGCTCGACCTGCGGGAAATTCACGGCGCCCGTGGTGCTGGCCGCGCGGAGGAACGAGATGAGCGCGCCCGACACCTCGTGACCGATCGCGACCTGGGCCTCGCTCGTGGAGCCGCCGATGTGCGGCGTGAGGAAGACGTTGGGCAGGCCCTGGAGCGGGCTCGCGAAGGTCTGCCCGTTGCCCTCCGGTTCCTCGGGGAACACGTCGATCGCTGCACCCGCCACGTGCTTGCTGCGGATCGCGGCCGCGAGCGCGTCGATCACGACGACCGTGCCGCGGCTCGCGTTGAGGAGGCAGACGCCCTTCTTCATCACCGCGAGCTCGCGCTCGCCGATCATGTCCTTGGTCTGCGGCGTCTCGGGCACGTGGAGGGTCACGAAGTCGCTCTGCGCGAGCACGTCGTCGAGGCTGTCGGCGCGCCGGTTGTTGCCCATCGGGAGCCGAGCCGCGATGTCGTAGAAGAGCACCGTGAGGCCCATCGACTCGGCCAGGACGCCCACCTGCCGCCCGATGTGGCCGTAGCCCACGATGCCGAGGGTCTTTCCGCGGACCTCGTGCGAACCGAGCGCCGACTTCGTCCACACGCCGCGGTGGACCTCGTTGTTCCGATCGCCGAGGTGCCGCGACAGCACCACGATCTCGGCGATGATCATCTCCGCGACGCTGCGCGTGTTGGAGAACGGGGCGTTGAAGACCGGCACGCCCCGCGCGTTCGCGCGATCGAGCGCGACCTGGTTCGTGCCGATGCAGAACGCACCGATCACGCGCAGATCCGGCAGGGACTCGAGGACCTTCGGCGTGATGCGCGACTTGCTGCGGATCCCCAGCGCCACACACCCGGCGGCCACCTTGATGAGGTCGTCTTCCGGCAGCGCCTTGGGCAGGAGCTCCACCTCGAAGCCCTCGGCCTCGAGGTTCGCCTTGGCGTCCGGGTGGATTCCTTCGACCAGCAGCACACGACCGAGCGACACGCAGGCCTCCTTCGTCCGACGCGGTGCGTCGTAGACGCCCGGGTCTAGTCCCCCGGATCCGTGAAGTCGATCAAAAGTCTTCACCGAGTCGGGGGACTCGATTGGGAGGGGGACCGCCGAATTCACTTCGGCGGAGGGTCTGGGACAGACCCTCAGAGAAAAAGGCGAGGCCACGGGTCAGTGACTTCCGATAGGAATCACTGACCCAGGGGACTCGCAGCGTTCGCGAGGACGCCCAACCCCGATCCCCCTGCCCGCTCGGCGCGTGGTACCCCTGGCGCTCTCGGCGTACCAAGCTTCCTCGTCGGCCGTGCGCCGAAGGACACGCAGGAGGAGACCGTGATGCAGGTGGCTCGTTTCTCGATCGTGGCGGTACTGGTGGGTCTCGTGACGACGGCATGCGGAGGTGAGGAGGGGGCGACGACCCCGCAGCCGAGCACCGCCGCCACGGGTGGCACTGGCACGACGGCTCCGCCGCCCCCGCCCCCAGCGGAGGCGCGTGCGCGCTGGGAAGAGGCCGGCTTCGAGCTCGGCTCCTCGACCACCGGCACGCTCCAAGCGGGGCAAGAGGGTCACATCGAGATCCGCCTCGCGGCGCGCGGCAACTACCACGTGAACCAGGACTACCCGATCTCCATCCAGGTCACGGCGCCCGACGGCGTGACGTTGCCCCACGCCACCCTGGCGCGGGCCGACGCCGCCGAATTCTCCGAGACCGTCGCGCGCTTCGACGTGCCCTTCACTGCGCCGGCGGGACACCACGAGCTGCGCGCCCTCGTCGACTTCGCGGTCTGCACGCCCGAGTCGTGCATGCCCGACACGCGCACGCTGGCCATTGCGCTCGACGTTCCCTGACCGCGATCATCGCCTGATGAGCCAAGAGACCTCCGGCCCGCCCGCGTCGAGCCCGCCCGCGTCGAGCCAGGCCACGCACGCGAACGAGACGCTCGCCCGCATCGGAGACAGCCTCCGGGCACGCTTCTCGGCCGAGCGTCGCGTGCTCTCGTTCGCCGAGTTCCTCGAGGTCGCGCGCGCGGCCCCGTACCAGCACACGCGCGACGCCTCGCGCTATCTCCGCGACTGCTTCGACCACTACGGCACCGCGCCGGTCAAGCGTCCCGGAGGACGCGAGATCACGCGGCATCGCCTGTTCGATCTCCCCTTCGTCGAGGAGGGACGCGCGCGCGACGCGCTCGTGGGCCACGAAGAGATCCAGGCCGCGTTCTATCGCGCGATCTCGAACTTCGTCCGCGAGGGACGGATCAACCGCCTGGTGCTCCTGCACGGTCCCAACGGCAGCGCGAAGTCGACGTTCGTCAACTGCATGATGCGCGCCCTCGAGCACTACTCCGGCACCGACGAAGGCGCGCTCTACTACTTCTCGTGGATCTTCCCGCGCGGTAAGGACGGGCGCGCGCTCGGCTTCGGGTCGTCGGACGACACGACGTACCGGGCAATCGACACGTACGCGCACCTGCCCGACGCGGCGATCGATCTGCGCCTCGACAGCGAGCTCCGCGAGAGCCCGCTGCTCCTCTTGCCCACGGAAGATCGCCGCGCCTTCCTCGAGGCCTCCTACGCCGCGCGAGAAGAGACCGGCGAGCGCCCTCCCCGCGCCATCCTCGATGGAGAGCTGGGCGCCAAGAACCGGAAGATCTTCGACGCGCTCATGACGGCGTACCGCGGAGATCTCGCCCGCGTGCTCGCGCACGTGCGCGTGGAGAGGCTCGGCATCTCGCAGCGCTACCGTCGCGGCGCGGTGACGATCGGCCCGCAGATGGCGGTCGACGCGACGGAGCGGCAGATCACGATGGATCGCTCGCTCGCCGCCCTGCCCGCCTCGCTCTCGTCGGTCGCGCTCTACGAGACGCACGGCGAGCTGGTCGAGGCGACCAACGGCATCCTCGAATTCTCCGATCTCCTGAAGCGCCCGCTCGACGCCTGGCGCTACCTCCTGCTCGCCGTGGAAGAGGGCGAGGTGGCGCTCAACGCGTCCGTGCTGCCCCTCAATACGATCTTCGTCGCGACCTCGAACGACATCCACCTCAAGGCGTTCCGCGAGCACCACGAGTACCGCTCGTTCCGTGGCCGCCTCTCGCTCATCCGCGTGCCGTACCTCGTGGACTATCGCGCCGAGCAGTCGATCTACGACGCGCAGATCGTCCCGCAGGTGCGAGGCCAGCGCACGCCGCACGCCACGTACGTCGCCGCGCTCTGGGCGGTGCTGACACGCCTCCGGCGTCCGCGCGCCGAGAGCTACGCGCACGTGCAGGCCAGCAAGAAGCTCGGAGGCGTCGTCGCCTCGCTCACCCCGCTCGAGAAGGCCGAGCTCTACGCCGAAGGGTCGATCCCCGATCGCTTCTCGAACGACGAGGCCGCCGAGCTCCGCGCGCACATCGACGACGTGCGTCACGAGACGGATGCGTGGCCGAGCTGCGAGGGGAGCTCGGGCGCCTCGCCGCGCGAGGTGCGGACGCTGATGCTCGACGCAGCGCAAGACGCCGCGCACGAAGGCCTCTCACCGCTCGCAGTGCTCGCACGCATCAAGGAGCTCTGCGAGACCGAGGACTACGACTTCCTCCGGGACGCCGTCGACGGCGGCTACCACGACCACCGCGGCTTCATCGAGGTGGTGCGCCAGCGCTGGCTCGACCGCGTCGACGACGAGCTCCGTCAGGCGACGGGCCTGGTCGAGGAAGCGCAGTACCTCGAGCTCTTCGACCGCTATGCCACGAGCGTCTCGTACTGGCTCAAGAAGGAGAAGGTCCCGAACCCGCACACGGGCAAGGACGAGGAGCCCGACACGCGCTTCATGGAGGGCGTCGAGCAGATGCTCGGCGTGGTCCGCAACCACGACACGTTCCGCAAGGATCTCATCAGCGCCGTGGCCGCGTGGGCCATCGATCACCCCGGCGAGAAGGTCGTCTACGCGCGCGTGTTCCCGCGCTACATCCAGCAGCTGCGCGAGGCCAGCTGGGCGTCTCGCAAGAAGCAGCTCGCCGAGATCGTCGAGGACGTCCTTCGCCTGGTGGCCTCGCAGCCGGTTCCCGACGCCGAGCGGGCACGTCGCGCCCGCACCACGCTCGACACGATGACGACCCGCTTCGCCTATCCGACGCGCGGCGCGCGCGACGTGCTCGCCGAGCTGCTCCAGCGGAGGTACGGCACGTGAGCATGCAGCCCGGTATCGAGCTCGATCGGCTCGGCTTCAAGCAGGTCGCGCCCGTGCGACGCGATGGCGTGAGCGCCAAGGCCGCGCAGTTCTGGGACGTGGTCACGCCCGAGGGCACGGCGGTCGCGCAGGCGGAGGTCTTCTCGGCCCCCGAACAGTGGGGCGTTCGGCTCTTCGATCGCTTGCCGCAGGCCGACAGCTCCGACCTCGTCCGGCTCGTGGCGCGCCTCCTGGTGTGGCATGCGCGCTGCCCCACCGAGACGGTCGAGCTCGTGATCATGCGGCCTGGGGTGGAGAAGCAGACGCTCGTCCGCGTGTCGGGCGACTACGTCTGATCGGAGATCGGCCCTCGATCGCCTGGGCGAGCGCGGGGGGCGTGATTGGACCTCGCGGCGCTCCTACGCGCGTGCGATCGTCAACGCGATGCCCGTCAAGCTCCACGTGAACGTCGACCACGTCGCGACCCTGCGCCAGGCGCGCGGCACGCCGTACCCTGATCCGGTCGAGGCCGCGATCGCCTGCGAGGCGGCGGGCGCACACGGCATCACGGTGCACCAGCGCGAGGATCGGAGGCATATCCAGCCCGACGACGTCGAGCGGCTGCGCGCGCGTGTGCGTACGCTGCTCAACCTCGAGATGGCGGCGACCGACGCGATGGTCGAGCTCGCGTGTCGCGTGCGCCCCGACTTCGTCACGCTCGTGCCCGAGAAGCGTGAGGAGCGGACGACCGAGGGTGGCCTCGATGTCGTCGGCCAGCACGACTGGCTCGCTGCGATCACCTTGCGCCTGCGCGATCACGGCATCGCGGTGTCGATGTTCATCGATCCGGAGGCCGCGCAGATCGACGCCTCGGTCGACGTGGGGGCCGCGCACATCGAGCTCCACACGGGCGACTACTGCAACGCGAGCGGCGAGGCCGCGACGCACGAGCTCGCGCGGCTCGCGGCTGCGGCGCGCCACAACGCGAGGACGGGTCGGCTCCACCTCGCGGCGGGCCACGGCCTCTCGGTGTCGAACGTCGCTGCGCTCCTCCATGCGGTGCCCGAGATCGTCGAGCTCAACGTGGGCCACGCCATCGTCTCGGACGCGGTGATGGTGGGCATGGAAGAGGCCGTGCGCCGCTTCCTCCGCGCGATGGATCGCGCATGACGAGCCGGGCGCTCCTCACGCGCACCGAGGCGCGGCTCGCCGATCGCACGCTGATCGAGGGTGGCGTGCCCGGCATCGTGCTGATGGAGAACGCGGGGCGCGCAGCGACCGACATCGTGATCGCGCGATGCAAGGACGCGCTCCCGCACGCCGTGGTCGTGGGCGGCGTGGGTCAGAACGGCGGCGACGCGTGGGTCGTGGCGCGGCACCTCGTCGCACGAGGAATCGCGCCCCACGTGCTCCTGGTGGGCGATCCGTCGCGCGTCGCAGGAGATGGAGCGCTCGCGCTCGCGGCCCTGCGCGCCGTCGGCATCGAGCCCGAGATCCTGCGCCGTCCCGACGATCTCGCACGCCTCGGGACGCATCGCGCGCAGGCGACGCTGATCGTCGACGGGCTCTTCGGCACGGGCCTCGATCGCCCGATCGAAGGGCTCGTGCGCGAGGCGATCACCGAGCTCGACGGCTGGCCGTGCCCGCGCGTCGCGCTCGATCTCCCGAGCGGAGTCTGCGCCGACTCGGGGCAGGTCCTCGGGGTCGCGCTCCGCGCCGACCTCACCATCACCTTCCACGCTCCCAAGCGAGGCCTGCATGCACCGCCAGGTGTGAAGCTCGCGGGAGAGGTCGTGGTGGCCGACATCGGCGTGCCGCGGCCCTCGAGCGCGCGCGCGAGCCTCGTGGGCGAGACCGAGCTCCGCGCTCACACCTCGCCCCGCGCGATCGACGCGCACAAGGGCACGGGCGGCCACGTGCTCGTGATCGCGGGATCGCCCGGGAAAACAGGCGCCGCGCTGCTCGCGGGCCTGGGCGCGCTCCGCGCAGGCGCAGGCCTCGTCACGCTGGCGGCGCGCGGCGCGGCGCGTGCGGCGCTGGACGCCAAGGTCACAGAGCTGATGACCCGCGAGGTCCCCGAGGCGCTCGAGGCGGGCGTGGGAGCGGTGCTCGCGGATGCGTCGCGCTCGGCCGCCGCGGTGCTCGGCCCAGGCCTCGGCCTCGACGTCACCTC
>JAIBCE010000537.1 GCA_019694315.1 Sandaracinaceae bacterium | reverse complement strand
CGCGCAGCACCGTCGCGCATCCCGGCCTCACCGCCGGCTTCGGCCCGCGGCTCTTCCCCGGCGAGCGCAAGATCGTCAACCACTGGCGCGCCCTCGACAAGGCCACGCTCACCTATTCCGGCGACGTCTCGGTGCTCACGTTCTAACTAGCGGGGAGCTGCCGCTCCCCCTCTCGGCGTCGACACGCCGAGAGCCTCCCCCTCGTCTCTGGTTCTGGCGAACCTTCGACTCTCGCAGGCCGCGGGGGCCTGCGAGAGAGCGCGCATCGCGAGCATGCGCGATGTCGCGGCTTGGACGAGGCCTCCCCTAGGACGAGGGGCAGACCAGCCCCGAGGGATTTACGCGGCGGCGGTCTTTTCGACCGGCTTGACCGACTCTTCGTCGGCGGGAGGCATGACCGAGAGGGGCCGCATCGCCGGGCCGGAGACGCGCTCGCGCTCGCCAGCCACGATCTCGAGCAGCTCCTGCTTGGCGGCGGTGCCAGTCTCGAGGAGCGCGCGCATGTAGCCGTCGACGTAGCCGTGCGCGCGTGCCAAGCGTGCGTGGGTCTCGCCCTGCGATTTGGCGACGAAGATGTCGCGAAGCATCGTGCGCAGCTCGCCCAGCACTTCTTCCTTGGTACGCATGCTTCCCCAGGTATCTGGGCGGTTCGCACCGGGCCAAGTTTCGGGCGCAGAAGACTGGTCCTCCGCCGAGCGTTCAGGTAATCGAAGCTCACGTGGATCGAGAAATCGCCGCCTTCGACGCCCTCGCCAAGCACCCCCGCCTCGACGCGGTCGCGGGACTCGTGGGTGAGCTCGTCCGCGCCGCGACGACGGGCCGAGCGTTCTCGGGTTGGCCCGAGAGCGCGGCCGGCAAGGTCGAGGCCCTCGCGCTCACCGACGTCGAGGCGGAGACCGATTACGGAGATCTCCGCGCCGTGTTGCGCCGCGGGCCGGAGACGGAGGCCGAGGGAACGCTCGTCCGTGCCCTCGCCGCGCACGCGCTCGCATCGCACCCGCCGAGCGACGACGACGCCACCCTGCGCTTCGCGAGCGAGCTCTTGTGGCTCGCCGCAGAGACCCCCTTCGACGCGCTCCGCACCATCGATCGCGCGCTCGGCGAGGACCTCGCCGAGGCGACGTGGAGCGCCATCGCGGCGCGCGTACGGCGCGCCGATGGGCCCAACGGGTCACGCGGGGAGGCTCTCCTCGGAGCGACGGCGCTCGCGGCGTCTTCATCCGCCTTCGCGCGGAAGCTCGCCGCGCGCCTCAAGAAGGAGCTCCGGGATCCGTGGCTCCGGGGCGCGCTCGGCCGCGAGGAGGGAGGCGCGGTCGTCGACGGTGAGATGACACCGGGGCCGCGCTCGCTCGTGGCCACGATCTGTCTCGGGCTGACGGGCATTCTCTTCGTCGTGTCGGGCGCGCGGCTCTTCGCCAAGGTGGCGCTCGCCGTGAAGCGACCCGCGACGGTGCGCATCGGCGCGTCGGGCATCGACATCGAAACGCGCACCGAGATGCTCGGCCGCACGCTGCGTGAGCGGCGCATTCGCATCGATCGCGCCGCGCTCGCGCGCGCGGCGCGCGAGGTGCGCTACCCGCGCGTCGCGTTTTACGCGGGCCTCTTTGCGCTCGCCATCGGCAGCTACCTCGGGGTGTCGCTCCTCGTCGACGGGACGCGCGCGGCGTCACCCTCTCTCCTCGCGCTGGGGCTCGTCATCATCGCCGCAGGCGTCGCCATCGACTTCGGGCTCGCGGGGCTCACGACGAGCGTGCGCGGCAAATGCCGCCTCGTCCTCGTGCCGCGTCGCGGACCGGCGGTGGCGATCGACGGCCTCGACCGGGACGTGGCGGACCGCGCGCTCGAAGCGCTCAAAGTCGGCTGAGCACGCCGGTCAGGGGCCGCTCGTGACGCTTCGCTCGCCGACGACGACGTCGAGGATCCCCGCGGTGACGCGCGCCTCGACGCGCACCTCGCGCGGATGATCCGGATCGGCGCACGCTCGCACCGTGGCGCCGTGCTCACCGCCCGCGCGATCGATCTCCTCACCGGAGCGGGCCTCGAACACGCGGAGCTCGACCCCCGTCCCCTGCCCCTCGGAGCCGGCCGCGATCCGGAGGCACTGCCCGGGCAGCACCTCGCGGGTGACCACGTCGCGCGTCGACGGATCGAGGTGCAGCGAGCGGACGACGAGCGCGCGGCCCTCGTGCAAGGCGAGGACCCCGCTCGTTGCGCGCCCGAGCATGCGGCTCGACGCGAGCGGGCTCTTCATGAAGACGGGGCTCTGCCAGGTCTCCGGGCGCGTGAGCACGCTGAAGGGGCCGGGGCGCCCGCGGGTCTCGAGCTCGAGATCGGCCTTGGCCCGACCGCACACGAAGAGCGTGAGCGCGCCCGCGCCTTCGTTGCCACCCAAGAGCCGTGTCCCGTCCCAGACCGTCGCGTCGACCAGCGCGAGCGGCGCGCCCGCGACGACGTCGATGCGATTGCAACCCGTTTGCGTCGGGAGGCGGAGCGGGACCGTGACGCGCCTCCCGAGCGCGAGGACACCGCTCGTCGTGGTGGCGGCCGGCGGATACGCGGCTTTGGCCAGCTCGCGCTCGCGCGCGCCACGGGCGGCCTCGAGAGGTAGCGCGCTCGCGGCCCACGCGACCGTGGTCCGGGCCGCGACGTCGCGCGCAACCTCGCCGCGAGCGCGTGAGAGCACGACAGCGACGTTCCCGCTGCCGGTGTGCGGCCGAATCGAGAGCGTGCCGGACATGGCGAGTGGCGAGCAGATCGTCAGCGAGCGAGCCCGCGCGCCATCGCGCGCACGACCGAGGATGCGCCCCGTCTCGTCCGTGGCCTCAGCCTCGATGACGCCGACCTCATCCTCGGGGACGACCAGCGCGTCGACGCACGCGCCTTCCTCGATCGGAAGCGACAACGTCGTGGGCACGCGCGCGTCGACCGGCAGCGCGATGCGACGAAGCTCCTCCCACTTGCCTCCCACCTCGACCCGGTGCGCGCGCACGCGATCGTCGAGCCCGGGCCATGCCTCCGCCGGCTTCGGTCCCTCCGAGCTCCGTCCGCGGGCGCCGAGCCCGCGCGCGACCTCAGCCGCACGCTCCTTGGGCACGAGGTGCACCGCCACCGCGAGCAGCCCCTGCCCGCTCGCCGCGTGCACCGCCACGTAGACCCGCTTGGGCGTCGGCGGGCAGAGCACGACGGTGGGCTGCGCGTCGGGGCGCTCGTCGGCCGCGAGCGGGTGACCTTCCTCGGCGAAGATCGCGAGGTCGAGATCGTCGACCGAGCTCGAGCCCCGCGCGTAGCTGAGGAGACACTCGTCGCCGCTCAGCTCCACGAAGCCGCCGCCGCGCTCTCCTTCGACCACTTCACCCGCGACGACGACCCGTCCAGGGCCGGCGCCGAGTCGCACCGCCCGATCGGGAAGATCCCCGAGGACGACGCGGGCATCGAGCGACCCAGCAACCAGCTTCGGCATCGGCGGACCGACGGGCACGGCGGGCGGCGGCGGTGGCTCGGCGCCACACCCGACAACGATCGGGATCGCGCACGAGGCGAGGACGAGGCGGACGTTCATCGCTTGGTCTCCCACGCGCCGCTCGACAGTCGATACAGGGCGAGGGCCCACCAAGGTACGGTGCCGCGCGCCTCGACGTCGAGCTTCACCGCGTGGCGATCATGCGTGCAGAATGCAACCGCCCCCGCTTCGTCGACCGCGCCCCGCTCGTCACTCGACTCGATGGCGCCAACGCTCGCGCGCAGCGTGAGCTGCCGAAAGCGGCCGCGGATGCCCGCGACGGTGGCCACGTAGCAAGCGCCCCCCTCGACGTCGACGCTGACGCTGGTGAGCCCCACTCCGCCTTGGGTGAGGTAGATCGGCGCCGCCGGCAAGCGCGCGACGCCGCGCGCGAGGAGGGCCTGGGCCATCTTGGCGCGCACCGGAGAGCCCCACGTGCGCGGCACGGCGTCCGGGATGGGCCAGCTCGCGAGGACGCGCGTGACGGTCCCCTGCGGCGGCGCGCCCGCGAACGCCACGGCACCGACCACGGCGCCGCCGACGCAGGTGTAGAGGCGTGCGTCCGCGGC
>JAIBCE010000125.1 GCA_019694315.1 Sandaracinaceae bacterium | reverse complement strand
GGTCGCGGCCATGAGGAAGCTCCTGCACGCCATCTACAGCGTCGCGAAGAGCAAGCGCCCCTTCGTCCCCGCGATCCTCGCCGCTTCCTGAAGAAAGGGCTTGCGCGAGTACACGGTATCTCAGTCGCGCTCGGCGCGGAGCTTCCTCGTCATGAGCGAGACGACCGCCTCGAGCGGCGGGAGGTCCTCGTAGAGGACCTTGTACATGGCCTCGACGATGGGCATCTCGACCCCCTCGCGCTGCGACAGCTCCCACGCGCTGCGCGTCGTGCGCACGCCCTCGGCCACCTGCTGCATGCCCGCGAGGATCTCGGCGATCTTCTTTCCCTTGCCGAGCTCGAGGCCGACCTTGCGATTGCGCGACAGATCTCCCGTGCAGGTGAGCACGAGATCGCCCATGCCGCCGAGGCCCGCGAGCGTGAGCGGGTTGGCGCCGAGCTTGATTGCGAGGCGGCTCATCTCCGCGAGGCCGCGCGTGATGATGGCGGCGCGCGTGTTGTGGCCGAAGCCCAGGCCGTCGCCCACGCCTGCGGCGATCGCCATCACGTTCTTGAGCGCGCCGCCGAGCTCGATGCCGACGACGTCGTCGGTCGTGTAGACGCGGAGCCGATCGGTGCCGAGCACCTGCTGCACCTTCTCGCCCGACGTCGGATCGCTCGCCGCGACCACCACCGCCGTGGGCATCCCGGCCGCGACCTCCTTCGCGAACGACGGGCCTCCGAGGTACGTGAGCAGGTGGTGACGCTCCTCGGGGAAGTGATCCTCGAAGATGCCGCTCACGAGCTTGAGCGTTCCGTTCTCGATGCCCTTGGTCGCGCTGAGGATCGGCGCGTTCGCCGGGAAGTAGGGCGCTGCGTGATCGAGCGTCTCGCGCAGGCCGTGCGTGGGCACCACCGAGAGCACCACGTCGGCGCCCTCGAGCGCGTCGGCCAGCTCGTGCGTCGCGCGCAGCGTGGGCGCGAGCGCGGCGCCCGGCAGGTACGCGGCGTTCTCTCGCTCGCGCTCGATCGTGTCGACCAGGTCCTTGCGGCGCGCCCAGAGGCGCACGCGGTGCCCCTGGTCCGAGATGCTCTTCGCGAGCGCCGTACCCCACGAGCCCGAGCCCAGGACCGCCACGTTGCTGACCATGGGGGCGACGATACCAAACTCCGCCGTCTCGGAATGGGCCCGAGCAGCGCGGGGTTCGAGGGGCGCACGGAGGTGAGATGGAACGAAGAGACGGCGGTGGCTTCGTCCTCGGGGTGTTGTCGGCGCTCGGGCTCGTCTGGCTCGGTCAGAACGTGCTCGCGCTGCTCTTCGGGCTGCTGCTGCTCGGCGCGGCGACCCTCGGCATCGTGTACCTCTTCGCGTTCCTCGCGCTGAAGTGGGTCGCGATCGCGTTCGCGCTCTACGTGCTCTTCGTCCTCGTGATGCGAGGCCTGAACGCCCGCTCGCGCTGAGGGCGCGAGGCTCGCCGGGCGCGTTCCGTCCTCGTCTTCGCGAGGGATCGACCGTGATCGGGCGCGCGCGCTCCGATGCCGCTATCGTTGCGACGTGCGTGTCAGGCCCTCGTCTTCGCTCCTCGCGGCGCTCCTCTCGCTGGCGCTCGGTGGCTGCTACGCGACGCACGGCGCCGACGACGCGGGCCCGATCGACGCGCGTGCCGTCGATGCGCACGGGCTCGATGCACCTGCGGTGGACGGCACTGCGATCACCCCGGACGCGCACGTCGTGGGCCGCGACGAGGGGATCTGCTTCTGCGCCTCGGACTCGGACTGTCCGCCACCACCGCCCTCGTGGAACTGCCTCGTGCCGGTGTGCAGCGCGTGTGTGTGCGGCTACCGTCAGGAGCCCGCGCTCTGCGGGGCCGACGCCTTCTGCGACGCGATGGGCAACTGCCAGCGGATCGAGCGCTGGGACACGGGCCCGATCGATCGCCCCGACGCGTCCATCATGCCGCTCGATGCGTTCGTGGCGCCCGTCGACGCGTTCGTGGCTCCCGTCGACGCGTTCGTCGCGCCGATCGACGCCTTCGCCTCGGACGCCGGTCGCCCGCCGACCTCCGACGCCCTCCGCTTCACGAGCGACGAGGTGATGACCGTGCCCGATCGACCCGCGCTGTCGATCGGCCCCGAGCTCACGCTCGAGCTCTGGGTGCGCCTCCGAAGCGAGGGAATCCTCGCGATCAAGGGCGATCCGTCGGTGGGCAGCCACCTCTACCTCGAGGCGCGACCGCCCGACCCCGACGGCGTGTTCCGCACCTTCTGGGTCGGCTGGTCGTACACCGGCACGCGCGTGATCGTGGAGGTGCACGGCGAGGTGCCCGCCGACACGTGGACGCACTTCGCGCTCGTGCAGCGGCAGAGCACGACGGATCGTGTCGAGGTCATGGTCTATCTCAACGGCGAGAGCGCGGTCGGCCCCGAGCCGATCGACGCCGGCGACGTGGCGAGCTACCTCGCGTCGTTCAACGCGGCGGCCTTCACGGTCGGCCACGCCGACATGGACGTGGACGAGATCCGCCTCTGGCGCATCGCACGGGGGCAGTCCGGGATCCAGGCCTACATGCGGAGCGAGCTCAGCCCCGGCATCAGCGGTCTCATCGCGTACTGGCCCCTCGATGGCGTGGGGCAGGTGGTGCTCGATCGCTCTCTCAACGGCAACGATGGCTTCCGTGGGAGCTCGCCAGCGGCCGATCGCGCGGATCCGAGCTGGACCCTCGACGGCGCGTTCTGATCTACGATCCCCGCGCGGTGGTCACACAACTCTCTCGCTCCCTGCGCCACGGCTCCGCCCGAGCCGTACCGATCTACGCGGCAGCGCTCGCGCTCTCGAGCCTCTCGGCGTGCTCGCTCCTAGCACCGAACGACTTCGTCTACGGCGCCGACGCTCGAGTGGACCCGGCCGTGGACGCAGCCGTGGATGCAGCCTTCGTCTCGATGGACGCGGCACGCGACGGTGGGTCGTCACGGGACGCGCCGGGAGATGACGCGACGGCCGATGCTGCCCTCGATGCCGCGCTCGCCCCACCCGACGCTCCGTCGATCGTGGACGCGGCCGTCACGCCCGATGCCTTCGCGGAGTGCGCTTCGACGCTGGACTGTCCCGCCCTCCCGCACATGACCGCCACCTGCGACGGGCGATGTCGCTACGACTGCGACACGGACTTCGAAGACTGCAACACGAGCCTCGCCGACGGCTGCGAGATCGACACGCGCTCGGACCCAGAGCACTGCGGCTCGTGCCCCAACGCGTGCGGCACGTACGCGCACACCTCGACCAGCTGCGTGATGGGGAGCTGCCGATACGACTGCGCGAGTGACCACGCGAGCTGCGACGCGACTCTCCCCGACTGTGAGACTGCACTGGGCACCGCGGCCGCTTGCAGCGGCTGTGGCATGACCTGCATGGGCGCCTTCGCCCTCTGCGACGGCCCACCGTATGCGTGCACCTCGACGTGCGCCTCGCCACGCGAGATCTGCGGCTCGTCGTGCGTGGACACGACCTCGAGCCCCGCGCACTGCGGAGGCTGTGACATGCCGTGCCCGGATCGCGCATTCGCGACCGAGCTCTGTGAGACCAGCGCCTGCACGTTGTCGTGCGACCCCAACCGCGGGAACTGCGACGGCCTCGACGGCAACGGATGCGAGATCAACACCCTCACGTCCCTCGCGCACTGCGGTGGCTGCGACATGCCCTGTGCCTTCGACCACGCTAGCGAGTCGTGCGTGGGCGGAACCTGCACGTTCGGCGCGTGCGAGGGCCACTTCGACGACTGCGACGGCAGCACGGTCAACGGCTGCGAGAGGGACCTCGACTCGGACGCGAGCCACTGCGGCGCGTGCGGCCACGTGTGCCCGGCGAGCACGCAGTGCATCGCGGGTGTCTGCAACCCGTTCATCGACGTCGCGCCAGGCGAGGCGCACGCGTGCGCGCTGCGAGACGACGGAACTGCCTATTGCTGGGGCACCAACGATGCCGGCCAGCTCGGCGATGGAACGTCGGACGACCGCGGTCTGCCCCGCGTCGTCGTGGGAAGCGCGCGCTTCTCGCAGATCACCACCGGCGTCGCGTTCTCCTGCGCGATCGAGCGCAGCGCTGGTGCGGTCTACTGCTGGGGGCGGAACCAAGAAGGAGAGCTCGGCGATGGAACGCGCGCGGGACGCGCGACGCCCGCGCCGATCCAGCCCCGGACCGACTTCGCGGCCGCCTTCGCGGGCCGCAGGTTCCTCGAGGTCCGCGCGATGCAGAGCAGCGCCTGCGCCCGCGACGACGCCGGCGCGGTGTGGTGCTGGGGGCGCAACGATCGCGGTCAGGTCGGAGACGGCACGACCGCCGAGGCCGATGCAGCCGTGCGCCTCGGGCTCACGGACGTACGTCAGATCTCGGCTGGGTACGACTTCGGCTGCGCGCGTCTCATGACGGGCGAGGTGCGTTGCTGGGGAGGCAACGCGGCGGGTCAGCTCGGCGACGGCACGACGAGCCCGCGCACGGCCCCCGTCACGGTCATGGGCCTCGTTGGCGCGCAGACCCTCTCGAGCGGCACGGGGCACACGTGCGCGATCGCGTCGAGCCAAGTGTATTGCTGGGGACAGAACACCTACGGCGCGCTCGGTCTCGCGGGGGGCAATCGCACGAGCGCCGTGCCCAACACCGTGACCGCCAGCGAGCTCCACTGCGGACAGCACGTGTGCTTCGCGCGACAGACGGCCCTCGCGTGGCTCGCGTGGGGCTACGACGACGATGGCCAGCTCGGCAACGGAACGACAGGTCCGCCGCGCACGAGCCCGGCGGCGACTGCGCTGCCGCCCTCGATGACGCCCTCTCCGGGTCTGAACGCGATGACCGTGTGTGGCATCGACGGAGGTCGCCTGTCCTGCTGGGGCGGGGACTACAACGCCACGCTCGGCGCGGCGGAGACGGCGGTGATCGCACCGAGCCCCGTGTCCGATGCGAGCGGGCCCCTCACAGGCATCGACCGCATGGGGCTGGGCCAGGCGCAGTCGTGCGTGCTCCGGAGCGGCGAGCTCTCGTGCGCGGGCTCGTACTACGCCTATGCAGCGTTCCTTCCGATCGCCTCCGATCGGCCGCGCGTGGTGCCCACGTTGCCGACGAGCGTGATCGATGTGGGCGCGGGCTCGCACTACACGTGCGCGGCGGTCGCCGACACGGTGGCTCACACGGGAACCGTATACTGCTGGGGCTCGTTCCCCGGCCTCGGCGTGGCCTCGACGACGCCGCCGTTCACGACGTTCACGATCGCGGGCGGCGAGCCTCGCTCGCTGTCGGTCGGCCCGAACCACCTCTGCGCTCTGGTCCACGAGCCCGACGGCGACGACATCCCGTATTGCATGGGCCGCAACGCATACGGTGCGCTCGGGCGAGGGACCACCACGCCCATCGAGACATCGTTCGCGCCCATCACGGGTCCGCACGCCGACTTCGCAGAGGTCGAGGTGGGGGCCGATCACACCTGCGCGCGTCGACGCGGAGGCGGTGTGTCGTGCTGGGGCTACGCCGGCAACGGCCGAATCGGCGACGGGGCGGGCGGCACCACGCAGCCCACCCCATCCGCCGTGTCGGGCCTGTCGGACGCCATCGACCTGGCCGTGGGCAGCGCGCATGCGTGTGTGGCGCGCATGACGGGGTCGGTGGAGTGCTGGGGCTACAACGCCAACGGAGAGCTCGGCATCGGTCTCGTCGGCGATCAGCCGACGCCCGTCGCGGTGACGGGCGTGAGCGCGGCGAGCTCGGTCGCTGCGGCGAGCGGAGTGAGCTGCGCAGTCGTCACGGGCGGGCAGGTCGCGTGCTGGGGCGCCAATCGCGATGGCGAGCGTGGCACCGGTGCGCGCGGCGCGATGACGGTCACCGCCACCACCGTTCCGGGCCTCACGAACGTGGCGGAGCTGTTCAGCGTGCACGCATTCGCCAACGAGCGCGCTCACCTGTGTGGCGTCCGCTCGGACCGAACCGCCGTCTGCTGGGGTCTGGCGACGCTCGGCCGCTGCGCGACGGGCCGCTCCCTCTCGGAACCGACCCCGACGCTGGTCGGCGGTCTCACCTACTGACGCGAGGCCTCGTGCGCACCTCCCTCATGCCCCGTCCCTGGAGCGAAGCCTTCGTGGCCGGCCTCCTCGCTGCGATGAGCACTATCGGCCTCGCGACTGGCACCCTCGCGACTGGCACCCTCGCGACTGGCACCCTCGCGACTGGCACCCTCGCGACTGGCACCCTCGCGACTGGCACTCTCGCGACTGGCACTCTCGCGACTGGCACCCTCGCGATCGCGACGACGGCGCTGTGGTTGCCGTCGAGCGCGAAGGCGCAGGAGCAGAGCCCCTCCGAGCGACGGGACACAGAGGCCCGTCTGCTCTTCGAGGCGGGACGCCTCGCCTTCTCCGAAGGACGGTTCGACGAGGCTCTCGGTCATTTCCGTCGCGCGTACGAGCTCTCCGAGCGGCCGGACCTCCTCTACAACGTGGGCACGGCGGCCGACCGCGCCGGCCAGCGGGAAGAGGCGGTCGCGGCGTACGAGCAGTACCTCGCGACCGCGGCCGACATCGAGAATCGGCCGATCATCGAGTCGCGCCTCGTGATCCTGCGACGCGAGATCGCGGAGCTCCAGGCAGCACGCGACGCGCAGCGGGCCCCGGTTCACCTCACGCCGGAGGACACGGTGCCCGTCGCCGATCCGAACGTGGCGGTCGCGCCCGCGGTGCGCGCCGACGAGGGCGAGCCGATCGCCGCCATCGCGCTCTTCGCGGGCGCGGGCGCCACGGGAATCGCCGCCATCACCGTGGGCATCCTCACCCTCGACGCCCGCGCCACGCTGCTGACCGCCTGCACAGGTCACGTCTGCGCCGATCCCGCGCTGCGATCCCGAGGCGAGGAGATGTCGACGATGGCGCTCGTGACCGACGTCCTGAGCGGCGCGAGCCTGGCCCTGGCGGTGGGCGCGGTGCTGGCGCTCGTCCTCACGCCCTCGAGCGAGTCCGAGCACCCGCTCGTGCGGGCCACGTCGCAAGGCATCGCCCTCTCGTTCTGATCTACTACTTCCGAGAATCTTCGCGCGGCGCGAAGATTCGGAAGTTCGGGCTGCGGGCTTCGCCCGCGCTGGGAGCACGTGTCACTCGGATGGATCGCTGCGAGTGGCGCGGGCTCGAAGCGGCGGGAGGGAGGCTCTCGCCGATTCACGAGAGGCGGCGAGGATCGATGGGCTGAACGGCGCTCACGCTCTGCGGTCTGGGCCGCTCAGCCACCGAAGCCGAAGCCGAGGCGCAGCAAGAGCTGGTAGTCGTAGAGGGCCGCGGCGGAGCCGCTCGACATCTGTGCGAGGAGGCGACCGCGTGCCTCGCCGCCGATGAGGAAGCCTCCGAAGCGGCGATCGACCGACACGCTCACGTGTGCTCCGGGCGAGATCTGCGCGCCGATGAGGATCGCGGTCGCGCCGAGGCCGAGGTCGAGCCCCACGCCGTGCCCGTCGTCGCCGTCGAGGAGGAAGCGGTGGAGATAGCCGGCCTCCGCCGTGAGGAGGAGATCGCTCCGGAACGGGGCGCCGAGATCCAGCGCGAGCGTGTTGGGATCGAACGACGACGAGGTCCCGGAGCCGAAGAAGGTGTGCAGACCGAGGTCGAGGTAGGCGCCGTTCTCGCCGTCGAAGACGAGACGCGCCCCCAGCTGAAAGCGCATCCCGATCCGATCGTGTCTGGCGTTGGCCTGCTCGAGCCAGCCGAAGCCCTGGGTGACGTCGAGGCGGAGACGACTCGGCTCACGATGCTCCGGGAGGCCCATCGCCACGGGGGCTCGCTCCGTGTCGTGTGCCTGGCGCTGGGCGAGGGCCGGGGTCGCGGCGGCGAGGGTCGCGAGGAAGACGAGGGCGGCGGTGTGGGCTCGGCTGGACATGCCCGGCTCCCGAGGCAGCCGCCGTACCCACGACGGCGGAACGGGGAATTGCAGGAAAAACCGCAGGTGCGAGCCCGGTCCGGGCAACGGACTGCACGGGTGGCGTGCAGCGGAATGTCCGGTCGGACCGGGGCTGTGACCGTTCCGTGACGATTCAACTAGACTGACGTGTCAGTGCAGTTGTAGACCCGGGCCGATGACGAGCGAAGGTCAGGCTGGCCCCGTCCGACGGGCGGCGTTCTTCCGCCTCGAGGGTGTGATGCACCCAGCCGCGGCGTGGCAGGGCGCGGCGTATCTCGCCTCGAACGCCGCCTCGATGCGCAAGCGCCTCTTCGGCCTCGGGCGCGCGGCCTTCTCGGGCGCGCTCCGTGGCGTGAGCCTCGCGGGCGCGGGCCTGGCTGGCGCAGAGAGCACGCGGCTCGCGTGCGAGGTGCTCGAGGGCTTCAGCCGCGATCGGCTCGAGGTGCTCGGCGAGGACTACGCGCGCGACGTGCTGCTCGCGGAGGTGCGCGAGGAGGCCGTGCGTCTCGTCGAGGGCGCGCGTCGCGACGGCTACCTCACGGTGCTCCTCGCGGAGTCGATCGCGCCCGTGGCCGACGCCTTCGCGCGCCTCCTCGCCAAGGACGGGCCTGCGTTCGACGTCGTGCTCGCGAACCGCCTCGAGCTCGACGCCAAGCACCACGCGACCGGCGCGCTGCTCGAGCCCGTGGTGGGGCCCGAGATCGATCCGCGGCGCCTGCGCGAGCTCGCGGAGGAGCAGCAGATCGATCTCGCGCGGAGCCGCGCCTATGGCCACGCACGCGCCGATCTCGTCTTGCTGGGGCTCGTGGGCCAGCCCTGCGCGATCGAGCCCGATCGCGAGCTCGCACGCGTCGCACGCGATCTCGATTGGCCGATCGTGCGCACCGCCAAGCCGTTCGAGGCGAGCCCCGTGACCTCTCTCGACACTCTCGATCACGACGAAGGAGCAAGCCTCTGATGTCCATCGACCGTTCGCTGCCCGAGCTCCCGATCCGCGAGACCCTGCGTGGAAAGCACGTGCTCGTGACCGGCTTCACGGGCTTCCTCGGCAAGGTGCTCGTGGCGATGCTCCTCGAGCGCGTGCCCGAGATCGGCCGCATCACGCTGCTCGCGCGCGGCAAGAAGACGCAGCCCGCGGCGGCCCGCGTGCGGCACCTCTTCGAGCGGAGCCCCGGCCTCCGCAACCTGCGCGACCGACACGGCGATCGCCTCGGCGAGCTCCTCGCGAGCCGCGTGGACGTGGTGGCGGGCGACGTGCGCGATCCCCTCTGCGGCATCGATCCGCGCGTGGTCGATCGCCTCGGGGCGAGCCTCGACTGCGTCATCCACGTCGCCGGCCTCACCGACTTCGAGCCCGACCCGGTCGAGGGCATCGCGGTGAACGTGCGCGGCGCCCTCCACGCCGCCGACCTCGCAGCGC
The DNA here is from genome assembly GCA_019694315.1 of Sandaracinaceae bacterium. GTDB lineage: Bacteria > Myxococcota_A > Polyangia > Polyangiales > Sandaracinaceae > JAFLCL01. The sequence continues at coordinate 11,498 of JAIBCE010000125.1, read as the reverse complement.
GCACGCGCGGGCGGCGCCTCCTGCACGTCTCGACGTCGTTCGTCGCGGGCAACGTGTCGGGCCACGTCCCCGAGACCCTCGAGCCGGGCCTCTCCGCCAACGGCACGCGGTTCTCGCCGCGCGACGAGCTCGCGTCGATGGAGTCTCTCTGCGACGCGACCTCGCGGCGCTTTCCGGACGCGGTCGAGGCGAAGAAGGCTCGCATCGAGCGAGGCACGCTGCGCGCCCAGGCCCTGGGCTGGCCGAACCTCTACACGTACACGAAGGCCCTGGCCGAGCACCTCGTCGCGATGCGCGGCGATGTGGAGACGACCTTCGTGCGGCCCGCGATCGTCGAGTGCGCGCGCGAGCTCCCGTTCGCGGGCTGGAACGAGGGCGTGAACACGTCGGGACCGCTCGTCTGGCTCGTGGGCACGGTGCACCGACGCATGCCCTTCGCGGAGGACCACTGCTTCGACGTGGTGCCCGTGGACTCGGTCGCGCGCGGGACGATCCTCGCGCTCGCGGAGCTGCTCCGCGGCGAGCAGGCGCGCGTGTACCAGCTCGCCTCCGGCGACACGAACCGCTTCACCTTCGGGCGCGCGGTGGACCTCACCTCGCTCGTGCGTCGTCGCGAGTACGCGCGCTCCGACGATCCCTTCGAGCGCCTCGTCCTGCGCCACCTCGACAGCGTCGTGCACGACCGAGGCGCCGACGAGGATCCGTGGCTGCCCGCCGCCAAGAAGCTCACGCGAGGCGTGCGCGACCTCTTCTCGTCGTTCAAGGCCGAGCACCACCTGCCCACGAGCGTGCGCGAGCGCTGGGGCGCCGAGATCACGAAATTCGCCCAGAAACAGGCCAAAGAATGGGGCAGCGCGTCGCGCACGATCGGCCAGGTCGCCGAGATGCTGCGCATGTACCAGCCCTTCGTGTTCGACAACGACCTCGAGCTCGACACCTCGCACGTGCGGCGCGCGACCGAGCGCCTCGGCCCGGAGGAGCGCGCGCTCTTCGGATGGGATCTCGCCTCGCTCGACTGGCGCGACTACTGGATGAACGTCCACGTGCCCGGCCTCGACAAGTGGTCGCTGCCCATCCTGCGCGGCGAGCGCATCCCCGACGATCCGATCTTCGCGCTCGGCACCGAGCTCCCCGAGCTCACGGCGGCCTCGCACGATCGCACTGAGCCGCGCCGTGTGCGGGCCCACGGCACGACCGACGAGGCGAGCCCCGAGGCAAGCCCCGACGCGGAGTGAGGCGGCGCGAACCGCCCTTCGAGCAAGCAGAGAGAGAGCGCGACCATGTCCGTCGTCTTCGTCACCGGTGGCACCGGCTACCTCGGCTCGTATGCCGTCACCCGCCTCGTCCAGCACCACGACGCCAAGCTCGCGCTCCTCGTGCGCGCGAAGTCGCGCAAGGACGCGATCGCCAAGCTCTGGAACGGCCTCCAGATGCACGCGGAGGGCGTCGGCGCGAAGCAGGCCGAGTGGTTCGAGCGCATCCTCGCGAACGTCACCTTCGTCTCGGGCGATCTCACGGCGCCGCACCTCGGCATGGACGCGCGCGTGCGCGCGGAGCTGGCCGAGCGCACGGGCTCGATCCTCCACATCGCGGCCTCGCTCAACCGCCGCTCGGAGAAGGCGTGTCTCAACGCGAACCTCCGCGGCACGCTGAGCGTGATCGGCTTCGCCAAGGACGTGATCGCGAGGCGCGGCTCGCTCGGCCGCTTCACCGACGTCTCCACCGTGGCCGTCTGCGGCCGTCGCTACCGCGAGGTGGTGCAGGAAGACGCGTCGATCGACTGGGATCGCAGCGACTACGACCCGTACGCGCGCACGAAGAAGTTCGCCGAGCACATGGTCGAGGAGCTCCTGCCCGAGGTGGATCGCCTCGTCGTGCGGCCCTCGATCGTCATGGGCGACTCGCGCTTTCCCCAGACCACGCAGTTCGACATGGTGCGCTCCTTCTGCGCGCTCGCCGACATGCCGGTGCTGCCGATGAGCGGCGCGGCGCGACTCGACATCGTGAACGCCGACTTCGTGGGCCGCGCCATCACGGATCTCCACCTGAAGAAGAACACCAAGCACCGCATCTATCACCTCTCGAGCGGCACGAGCTCCAAGAGCGCCGCGGAGATCGGCGTCGCGATGCTCTCGAAGTTCCCCGGCCGCAAGCCTCCGCGCTTCGTGCCGCGCGCGAGCGGCGCGTTCGAGGCCGCGGTGAACCGCATGGCCAACCTCCCCAAGGGCACGCTCTCGCTCTACGGCTCGCTCCTCAAGGTGTTCTGGCCGTACATCGTGTTCGACACGGTCTTCGACCACACGCGCGTGTGCGAAGAGCTCGGCGGCAGCCCCGTTCCTTTCACGGACTACTGCGGCGAGCTCTACCGCTGGTCGCGCGAGGTGAAGTTCACCTACCCGTACCAGGCGCTGCCCGAGCGCCTCGCGAAGCTCGCTTCCCCCAGCCAGGAGGTCACGTCGTGGGCCTGACTCCCCGCGCCTCCGGCGCTCACGAAGGGGGGCCCCCAGGCCCCCCTCGGACCCCCCGCTCGTCCATCGTCGCTCCGCTCCTCCATCCTCGCTGCTCCAGGGGGAGCTGCGCTCCCCCGCCGCAAGGCGCCCCGTGCTCGCGAGGTCTCGCATGAGTCTGTCGACCGTTCTGCTTCGGCGCGCCGCCAAGCGCGCGATCGACACCGCCAAGGGCGCGCTCGACGCGGACCGCGCGCTCCAGAGCACGATGGGCGCCCTCATCGACGCGCGCCGCGCCGAGCACGAGAAGCGCCCACAGCCGCGGTGGCGCTCGGGCGAGCCGCTCGAGCTCCTGCTCGCGGGCTACGTGGGCTCACGCAACACGGGCGCCGACGTGCGCACCGAGGAGATGATCCGCCAGTTCCGGCACCTCCTCGGCGACGAGCACGCGAGCCTCTCGATCCTCACGATCGATCCCGCCTGGACGCGCGGCTACTTCAAGACAGTGCGTCAGCGCGAGGTGCCGCAGCTCTTTCCGCCGTTCCTCTACGACGAGGTGCGCCGCTACCACGGCGTGATCGCGTGCGAGGGCTCGATGTTCAAGAGCAAGTTCGCCTCGGCGCTCACGACCATGATGGTGGGCGCGCTCGGCCTCGCGCGCGCCGAGGACAAGCTCGCGATCGGCTACGGCGGCGAGGCGGGCGCGATGGACGCGAGCCTCGAGGAGATGATCGAGCGCTACGTCGAGGGCAGCCTGATCATCACGCGCAACCCCGAGTCGAGCGCGGTGCTCTCGCGCCTCGGCATCGAGACGCGCGTCGGCACCGACACGGCGTGGACCTTCGGCGGCGACGAGATCGACGGGCCGAGCGGCCTCTCGGAGCCTCTCCTCCGCCGCGCCGGATGGGACGGGAACAAGCCCGTCGTCGTGGTCTGTCCGATCCACCCGTTCTGGTGGCCGGTGAAGCCCGATCCGTGGAAGGCCCTCGTCCACAAGGTCACGGGCGCGCACGGCAAGACCCACTTCCGTTCGATCTACTTCCACCACGACGCGCCCGGCGTGGAGAAGAAGCTCGTGAGCTACCTGGGCAAGCTCTCGGACGGGATGATCGATCTCGCGCGGAGCCGCGACGTCTTCCCCGTGATCGTGGCCATGGAGGCGCTCGACCGCGGCGCCGCCGAGCGCTTCGCCGATCGCGTCGAGCTCAAGACGCGCCAGCGGTGGCCGCTCTTCTCGAGCGACGAGCACGACATGTACGAGCTCGTGTCGCTCCTCCGACGCGCCTCGCTCGTGGTGAGCTCGCGCTACCACGCGCTCGTGTGCTCGATGCCCGCCGCGGTGCCGTCGATCGGCGTCACGATGGACGAGCGGATCCGCAACCTCATGAAGGATCGCGGCACGCCCGAGCTCTCGCTCGAGGTCGACGACGGTCACCTCGACGCGAAGATCCGCGAGCACGGCCTCGCGCTCCTCGACGCGCCGGATGCGGCCAAGGCCCCGATCGAGCGCTCGGTCGCGCGCAACCTCCGCACGATGGGCGAGATGGGCGCGATGTTCGTCGATCACGTCCGCGCCGCGCACCCGCGCTTTCCGTTCCGCGCAGGCCTGGGCGAGGGGCACGACCCGCTCGCGCACCTGCCGCCGCTGCCCGCCGCTCAGGAGCGCATTCTCGAGACGTACGGCTCCGTAGCGACGCCCCGCTGACCCCACCCCTGGCCCTCCTCCGTCGGGGGAGGGGTTTCGTGCGCTCCGATGAACCACTTCGTCCACAAGATCTTGAGCAACCTCGAGGCGTGGCCCGACCGCATCTTCGCGGCCGAGGTCCACGGCACGCGCCTCGTGTCCACCGAGGGGCGCCGCCTGCGCGCGCTCGTCGAGATCGCGCGCCACGGCCTGCGAGAGCGCGGCGTGAGCGCGGGCGATCGTGTGGTGCTCGTGGCGCCCAACAGCACGCGCTGGATCGCGACCGACCTCGCGATCCTCGCGGAGGGCGCGACGGTGGTGCCGCTCTACGCACGGCAGGATCCGAAAGAGCTCGCGGGGATGATCCGCGACGCCGATCCGAAGCTCGTGATCACCGCGGACCACGCGCTCGAGGGGGCGATCCGTCCGCACGTCGACGCGGTGCCGTTCGCGCTCCTGCCCGATCTCTTCGCGGGGACCGCGCCCAAGGAGCACGAGCCTGCGCGTGCGCTCGCGAGCGATCACGTCGTCACGATCATCTACACCTCCGGCAGCTCCGGCGAGCCCAAGGGCGTGATGACGCACGTCGCGAACGTGGAGCACATGCTGCCCGTGCTCGACGTGAAGCTCCGCGAGCTCTCGGGCGTGCCGGGCGGCTCCGATCGCGTCTTTCACTACCTGCCGTTCTGCTTCGCCGGCTCGCGCATGGTGCTCTGGGGGTGCCTCTTCCGCGCCAACGGCATCATGATGTCGACCTCCCTCGAGAACCTCGCCGAGGAGATCAAGACCGCGCGGCCCGAGTACTTCCTCAACGTCCCGGCGCTCCTCGAGCGGATCAAGAGCGGCGTGGAGAAGAAGCTCGCCGAGCGCCCGTACCCCGTGCGCGTGGCGTACGCGGAGGCGATCGAGGCGTGGCGTCGCCTGAGCCTCGCGAAGGCCGGTCGAGGAGAGACGCGCAAGCGGGACGAGCTCCTCGTCGCCGCGGCCAAGCGCGTGATCTTCCGCTCGATCCGCGCGCAGATCGGCGAGCAGCTCAAGGGCCTCGTGTGCGGCTCGGCGCCGCTGCCCGAAGAGGTGCAGCGCTGGTTCGTGGAGCTGCTCGAGATCCCCGTGTTCCAGGTGTACGGGCTCACGGAGACCACCGCGATCGTGACGATCGATCGCAAGGACGCCGTGGTCCCCGGACGCGTGGGGCACGCGATCCGCGACGTGGAGATGAAGCTCGGCGACGACGGAGAGCTGCTCGTGCGCGGCCCGAACATCTTCCCTGGCTACTTTCGCCGCGAGGAGGCGAGCAGGGCCTCGTTCACCGACGACGGCTGGTTCCGCACCGGCGACCAGTGCACGATCGACGAGCGCGGCAACCTCGCGATCATCGGTCGTGTGAAGAACCTGCTCGTGCCGACCTCGGGCCACAACGTCGCGCCCGAGCCGCTCGAGGAGCGCGTGCTCCAGACCGTGCCCGGCGTGGAGCAGGCCGTCGTGATCGGCCACGCGCGCCCGTACCTCGCCGTGATCGTCACGGGCGACGTCGACGAGCGCACGATGGAGGCCGCGCTCGAGAAGGTGAACGAGGGGCTGCCTCACTACCGGCGCCTCCGGAAGGCCTTCGTCGCCAAGGAGAAGCTCACGCCCGAGAACGGCCTCCTCACCGCGAACCAGAAGCTCCGTCGGAGCGCCATCGAGCGCCACTTCGCCAAGGAGATCGACGCGCTCTATGCGTGAGCTCCTGAACGGCCCCGCGCTCACCGCGCGCCTCGTCGGGCACACGCTCGACGTGGAGCTGCACCGCGAGCCCGCGAACGAGATCGGCACGACGATGCTCGCCGCGCTCGAGGAGCTCTTGCCCTTCGTGCGACGAGGGCAGATCGACGGAGTCCCCGTGCGCGCGATGGTCACGCGCTCGAGCCTCCGACGCGGCTACTCCGCGGGCGCGGATCTGCGGGAGCTCCACCGCGCGAACCAGGCCGCGCTCGGCTCGGGCGCGACCGACGCGGAGCGCACCGCCTCCGTGCGAGCGTTCCTCGATCGGATCCACGCGGTGATGGACGCGATCGACGAGGCGCCCTTCCCCACCGTGGCTGCGGTGCACGGCGTCGTGTTCGGTGGCGGGCTCGAGCTGATGCTCACCCACGACGTGGTCGTGGCCGATCGCACCGCGCGCTTTGCGTTTCCGGAGCTGCGGCTCGGTCTCATCCCCGGCTTCGGCGGGATCCCGCGCCTCAAGCGTGATCTCGGCAACGCGGTCGTGCGCGATCTGTTGCTCACGGGACGCTCGCTCGGCGCCGAGCGCGCGCACCAGGTCGGCCTGGTCGCACAGCTCGTGGGCGAGGGTCAGTCGCACACCGTCGCACAGCGCACGGCCGAGCAGATGGAGCGCTTCGACGCGGGCACGGCGCGGATCGCGAAGCGCTTCATGAAGCACATCCCGAAGGACGAGCTCGCCAAGGAAAAGGGGCTCTTCTGCCACCTGTTCACGTCGCGCACCGTCACCGAGGCGCTCGCCCGCTTCGATCGCGCGACCGACGCGATGCCCTACCTCCCGGCGCGCCCCGCGCCTGCCCCGAACGAGCCCACCGACTCGAAGGACAGCTCGCCCATGGGCGAGCAGAAGACCTCCTCATGACCCGTGATGCACTCACCTCTCGCCTCCTCGACCTCGCCGCCACGAAGTTCTCGCGCCCCCGCGCCTCGCTCAGCGCGGAGCAGGATCTCTTCGACGCGCTCGAGATCGACAGCGTCGACGCGATGACGCTGCTCACCGCGCTCGAGGGCGAATTCCGCATCGAGATCCCCGACTACGAGATCCAGGACGTGCGCACCTTCGCCGCGCTCGCCGACGTGATCGCGAAGAGGCTCTGAGACCCATGCTGCCCGCAGACACCTACGCGTCGCTCGGTGAGCTCCTCTCGGACGCGCTCGTCCAGTGGAAGCGCGAGCTCGCGCTGCTCGAGGTCGATCGCAAGAAGGTGAAGCGATCGATGAGCTACCTCGACGTGCACCGCGAGGTCGCCAAGGTGGCCGCCTGGCTCACGACGACCCTCGCCGAGACCGAGGTGCGCCCTACCCCACCCCGCATCGCGGTGGTGCTCTCGAACCAGGCCCGCTGGCTCGTGTCCGCGTGCGCCGCGTTCCGCGTGGGCGCGGTGCTCGTGCCCATCGACTACAAGCTCTCCGCGGACGAGCAGCTCGAGCTCCTGGCCCACAGCAAGGCCGACCTCCTCGTCACCGAGCTGCCGCTCTTCAAGCGCTTCACCGCCAAGCCCACGATCCCGGTGCTCCTCGTGGACGGCGCCGAGACCGACGCGAGCGCCACGATCACGGCGTGGGACGCTCTGCCCGAGGCGAGCATGCCGCCGCTCGCGAGGCGTACCCGCGAGGACATCGCGACGATCGTGTACTCGTCGGGCACGGGAGGCCGCCCCAAGGGCTGCATGCTCTCGCACCGCGCCTACCTCGCGCAGCTCCACGCGCTCATGGCGCTCTATCCGATGCGGCCGGGGCACCGGAGCTTCTCGATTCTCCCGACGAACCACGCGATCGACTTCATGGTCGGCTTCGTGGGGCCGTTCGCGTGCGGCTCCACCGTCGTTCACCAGCGCACGCTGCGGCCCGAATTCCTCGTCTCCACGATGCAGGATCACGCCATCACGCACATGGCCGTCGTGCCGGTGTTGCTCGAGGCCTTCGAGCGCGCGCTCGACGACAAGCTCGCGGCGCGCCCGCGCTGGCAGAAGAGCGCGCTCGACGTGCTCACCGCGGTCAATCGCGCGCTCACGCACGACGAGCAGCGCCCCTCGCTCTCGCGACGCCTCCTGGGCTCGGTGCACGAGGGCTTCGGTGGGCACCTCGAGGTCATGTTCGCGGGCGGTGCATTCGTGGATCGCACACGCGCCCAGAGGTTCCACGCGCTCGGCCTGCCCGTGGCGATCGGCTACGGCCTCACCGAGTGCTGCACCGTCGCGACGGTGCAGGATCTCCGGCCTTTCCGGGCCGACTCGGTGGGGGGCCCCGTCGAGGGCGTCGAGCTCCGGATCGCGCCGCTCGGCGACGAGCCCGCGAGCGATGGTGTCGGCGAGGTGTGGATCCGCGGCGAGACGCTGATGAGCGGCTACCTCGACGACCCGGAGCTCAGCGCCGAGACGATCACCGACGACGGCTGGCTCAAGACGGGCGACCTCGGCTGGCTCGACGCGAGCCGCCACCTCCACCTCGTCGGCCGCGCGAAGAACATGGTCGTCACCCCCGGCGGCAAGAACGTCTATCCCGAGGACGTCGAGGCTGCCTTCGAGGGGATCGCAGGCGTCGACGAGCTCTGCATCTTCGCGTCGGGCTATGTGTGGCCGCGGCGCGAGAAGCTCGTCGACGAGGGCCTCTTCGCGGTGGTGCGGGGCAAGCTCGAGGCACGCGCGCTCGAGAAAGAGCTGACGGCGCGCAACCGCAAGCTCCCAGAGCACAAGCGCATCAGCGCGTTCGTGATGATCGAGCAGAGCTTTCCGCGCACCGCGTCGATGAAGGTGAAGCGGCAGCCGCTCGCCGAGCGACTGCGCTCCGAGCTCACGCCGGGCGGGACGGGTTGGACGAAGCTGGCACGCGCCGCGGGCGCGTCGGGGACCACGGTGGCGATATGACGAGCACCTCCACGGAGACGAGCGCGAGACCCTCGATCGCACCGGGCGAGACCTGGTGCGCGATCGTGAACCCAGCGGCGGGCGGCGGGCGCTCGGGCAAGCGCGCACCGAGCGCCCTCGCGCGCCTGCGAGAGCGCGGGCTGCGCATCGACACGCGCTTCACCGACAAGCCGCGCGACGCGGTGGACCTCGCCAAGCGCGAGCTCGATCGCGGCGTACGACGCTTTCTCTGCGTGGGCGGCGACGGCACCACGCACGAGGTCTTGAACGGGGCGCTGCCCACCGCGGGCAGCGATCGCGTGACGGTGGCGATGTTGCCCCTCGGGACGGGCAACTCGTTCCTCCGTGACTTCGGGATCACCAGCGCGGAGGAGGCCACGCGACGGATCGAGCGCGGGCACACGCGCGCGGTGGACGCGCTGCGGATCGTCCACGCCGACGGCGAGCTCTACGCGTTCAACCTGCTCGGCCTGGGCTTCGCCGCGCGCGCAGGCGCGCTCACGAACCGTCGCTACAAGCCGCTCGGCACCGCGGGCTACATCGCCGCCGTCGTGCAGAGCACGATCGAGCTCGCGACCGACGCGTATCCGTTCTCGACCGATCGCGCGCCCCGCGACGAGCGGCCGGCGATCCTCCTCTCGTTCTCGAACAGTCGCGCCACGGGCGGCGGTATGCAGATGGCGCCGCGCGCGGAGACCGACGACGGCGAGCTCGACGTGATCCGCATCGGCCCCATGCCTCGCGGGCGTTTCCTCTCGAGCTTCCCGAGCATCTTCGCCGGGACGCACGTGCACAAGGAGGGCGTCGAGCAGACGCGCGCCAAGCACGTGGACTTCGAGCTCGGGGGCAAGACGGTCGACTGCATGATCGATGGCGAGGTGATCCCGCTGGCGCTCCGACGCATCGAGGTCGTGCCGCACGCCTTCGACGTGGTGGCTTGAGGAGGTCCCATGGCGACGACCACAGAGATCCTCGGCGAGGTCCCCTTCTTCGCGCTGCTCGACGAGAACGAGCGCTCTGCGCTGGCGGAGCGCGTCGATCACGTCAAGTTCGAGAAGGGCAAGGAGATCTTCAAGGCCAACGATCCGGGCGGCTCGCTCTACGTCGTTCGCTCGGGCGCGGTGGAGCTCTGGTTCAAGAAGGACAGCGGCGAGAAGGTCGTGGTCGAGACCTCGCGTCCGGGCGACTTCTTCGGTGAGATCTCGCTGCTCGACGGCGGACCGCGCACCGCGAACGCCACGTGCATCGACGACGCAGAGATGATCGTCGTGACGCGCGACGACCTCGACGAGCTCTTCCGCCTCAAGCCCGCGGCCGCGATGGATCTGCTCTCGGCGACCGGACGAAGGCTCCGCGAGACCAATCGCTTGCTCCGCATGGCGGCGGCCAAGGACATCAACGAGGAGACCGAGGACAACCGCAGCGCCGTCGAGCGCGCGGCCGACTGGGTGACGGAGTTCTCGGGCTCCATCCCGTTCCTCGGCATCCACCTCGTGTGGTTCACGGTGTGGATCGCACTGAACGTCGAGCCGCTCGCGAGCTCGGCAGGGGGCTTCGATCCCTTCCCCTTCGGCCTCCTCACGATGTGCGTCTCGCTCGAGGCGATCATCCTCTCGGTCCTCGTGATGCTCTCGCAGAACCGCCAGGTCGCGCGCGACCGCATCCGCAACGACATCGAGTACCAGGTCAACGTGTCGGCCGAGGCCAAGGTCGCCCACCTCCACGAGAAGGTCGATCGGCTCCACGAAGACGTGCTCGCGCGCCTCCAGGCGCTCGAGACGACGCGCACGCAGAAAGGGACGCCGTGAGCCGCGAGAAAGTGAACCCGTTCGAGCTGCCGTCCGCCTCGTTCGCAGAGCCCTCGCTCGTCGAGCGCCTCACCTCCGTCGGCCTCTGGGGCGTGGGCGTGACCTACCTCGCGACCGCGATGCCCACGATGACGGTGCTCTCCGCGACGATGGGCTCCGACCGCATCGAGTGGATGAACCGCTGGTACTGCCGGACGCAGATCCGCCTCTCGGGCACGAAGTGGCGCGCAGTGGTCGATCCCGCCGTGGACCCGACGACGCCGTACATGTTCGCGCAGAACCACACGAACCACTTCGACCACGTGTGGATCTACGAGTCGACGCCGCACTTCAAGCAGGGCCTCGAGCTCGAGAGCCACTTCAAGATCCCGGTCTACGGATGGTTCATGCGCGCGCGCGGGACGATCCCGGTGCGCCCCGGCAAGGAAGGGCAGACCCCCGAGGTGCTCGCGAACATGCAGCGCGAGATCGACAAGGGGCACTCGATCCTCGCGTTCCCCGAGGGGCACCGTACGACCTCGGGGCGTCTCGGCTCGTTCCGCAAGGGCGTGTTCTTCATCGCGCGAGATCTGGGGCTCCCCATCGTGCCGACGACCGTCACCGGCGCCTTCGAGATGATGCGCAAGGGCTCGCTGATGCTGCGCCCGGGACACGAGGTCACCGTGTACTGCGACGCGCCCGTGCCCACGAAGGGCTTGCCCGACAAGGCGATCCCCGAGCTCGCAGAGCACGTGCGCTCGGTGATGGCCCGACGCGTCGACGACTACTGGGCCGCGCGCGGGTGGACGCCCCCTCCGCGCGGCGCGCGCGCGCCCGAGCACGCGGAGGAGGCACCATGAGCACGCCCGTGAGCGCGCGGGGCCGCGACGAGGGCCTCGAGGTGCGGAGCAAAGACTCGCCTCGAGACGGTCGGGCATCGCGCGCCGAG
>JAIBCE010000124.1 GCA_019694315.1 Sandaracinaceae bacterium | reverse complement strand
CAGAGCGCGACACCCCCGTGCCTCACGGACGCACCCTCGGAGGCGCGAGCCAGTCCCTTCCTGCTCCCAATCGAGCAAGGACATGGAGGTACGCGCCGAAACGCGGGCTCGCGTGAGCCTCTGCATCCTCGCGTCTCTGATCGCACTCTCGGATCCGCGGAGCGCGACTTCCCCGTGCCTCACGGACGCACCGTCAAAGGCGCGAGCCAGTCCCTTTCCGCTCCCAATCGTGCAAGGACATGGAGGTACGCGCCGAAACGCGGGCTCGCGTGAGCCTCTGCATCCTCGCGTCTGATCTGATCGCACTCTCCGATCCGCAGAGCGCGACTTCCCCGTGCCTCACGGACGCACCGTCAAAGGCGCGAGCCAGTCCCTTTCCGCTCCCAATCGAACAGGAACATGGAGGTTCGCGCCGCAAAGGGGGCTCGCGTGAGCCTCTGCATCCTCGCGTCTGAATCTGCCCCGACTCGAGCGAGGACATGGAGGGGCGCGCCGCAACGGAGATTCGCGTGAGCTGTCTCCACTCTCACGCAGGCACGGGCAGGGCCGGCTCGTCTGCGCTGCGCGCACCGATGCGCTTGCCAGCCGACTGACCACGCTTGCCCACCGGCACGTGCGCGAAGGCTCGCGCCAGACCGAAGCGCGGCATGTTGTTGTAGATGCACTCGGTGCGCTCGCCGCGGACCACGTAGGTCTCGTGGAAGATGCCCACCTTGCCGCTCGTGCCCACGCGCTGGTTGAACTCGCGCCACGCCGGCACGTGGGTGAGGTCCTTGCCGCGCGCGAAGCGCTCGAGCTTCTCGAAGCTCTCCCAGTACTGCACGAAGAAGACCGTCCGCCACCCCACGAAGGCCTCGTAGTGCAAGAGGCCCATCTCCGGCTGGCGCGCCAGCTCCTCGAGCATGCGAGGCATCGCGCGCGCCGCGGGGAGCCACGACGAGATCGCGAAGAGATCGTTGATGCGCATGCCGATGAGGAAGACCACGAGCTCGCTCGCGGGCTCGGCGGTGTAGCGACCGGGGACGACCTGGCTCATGCGGGGCTCCTCTTCTCGCGCCGAGGCGCGGGCGATGTTCACAGCGTATACTTTACTCGGAATGTGTACGCTGTCAACATCGGGATCGGAGCCGACGATGAAGAAGCCCCAGGACGCCTATCACCATGGAGATCTGCGGAGCTCGCTCGTGGAGGAGGCCGTGCGCGTGATCGAGCGCGAGGGGCTCGACGCGTTCAGCCTGCGCGAGGTGGCGCGTCGCGTGGGCGTCTCGCCGAACGCGGCCTATCGCCACTTCGAGGACAAGGACGCGCTCCTCTCCGCGGTCGCGGCACACGGCCTCGGCATGCTCTCGCGCCGCATGCGCGAGGCGATCGAGGCCGTGAGCGTGCGCGGGGCTGGACCTCGCGCGATCGCGAACCTCCGCGCGACGGGCCGCGCGTACGTGGCCTTCGCGCTCGCCAAGCCGGAGCTCTTCCGCGTGACGTTCGGGAGGCAGGCGAGCCCACCGGGGCCCGATCAGACGTGCACGAACGGCGAGCCCGATCCGTACCGTGTGCTCGAGGGCTGTCTCGACGCGCTCGTGGAGGCGTCGGTGATCTCGCCCGAGCGCCGTGCGGGCGCCGAGCTCTTCGCGTGGACCACCGTGCACGGCTACGCGTCGCTGGCGCTCGGTGGCGGACCGCTGGCGAGCCTCGAGCCGCTCGAGCCCGTGCTCGACCTCGTGATCGACGGCGTGCTCGGGCCTTCGGCGACGAGCGCGCGCAAGCCCGCTGCCAAGCGGTGAGAGACAGAAGATCGGCTCGGGGCGCCCTGCAGCGGGAATCGGAGCATCGGATCCCCTCCCCCGCGGCGCGATTCGTGGTCGAAGAGTCTCTGCCTCTCCGAGCCTACGCGCCGGTCTCTGCGGGGGTGGGGGTGGGCACGCAGGGGCGGGGTCGCGGGGCTCGCGCGAGCGGTTCGGCGAGGAGCACCACGTTCGGGACGACGGCCGTGCGCCCGAGCGCCGCGAGGACGGGCGCGAGCTGCTCGATGGTCAGGTCGCCGACGCGCACGAAGCCGACCGGATCGTCGGTGTCGCTCTGGGCGATGGCGCGCAAGCAGGCGTCGAGCCCAGCCGTGTCGAGCGCGCCGTCGCGTCCTGGGACCGCGATCGTCTCCTGGGCCTGCGTCGTCGTGCAGCCGGGCGCGATCCAGCCTGCGTCGGCGAGGAGGCTCACCGCGCCATCGCGCGAGGGGATGAGCTCGAGGCCCATCGCGGAGGGCCGCGGGAACGGAGGGGGATCGAGGCGTGGGCCGTCGGCCGTGTCGATCGTGCGAAGGCGCAGCGCACGGATCCTCAGGCTGAGCGTGGCGTCGTGCGAATTCGCGCCGACCCGGAGGAAGACGTCGTAGGTGTCCGCGAGGTCGGCGAGCAGCGCCACCGTCTGCGCGAGCGTGCGCGCGGGCAGCGCACGGTCGGCGTAGACGGCCACCTCGACGAGCTCGGCGCGCGAGAAGCGGAGCGTCTGCGCGTCCTCGCCGAGGACGAGGCCGGTGGGGTGGCCGTCGGGGTCGAGCCGACCTGCGAGCTCGAGCTCGCCCGTCTCGTTCAGGTACGCGAGGCGCGCGAGCTCGGCCTGCTCCACGGTCGTGGCGCCAGGTGAGCGATCGAGGTCCACCGTCCCTGCGCCGAGGAACAAGCGCGCGGCGCGCTCGAGCGGGGGCCCGGCCTCGAGGCCCTCGGGCGCGGCGGCGATGGTGATGGCGTCACGTCGCAGCTCGGCCTGCGCGCGTCGATCGGCCAGATCCTCGGCCAGGCGCGCCTCGGGATCCTCGCAGCCAGTGGTGCCCCACAGCACCGCGGAGAGCATCGAGATGGAGAGCATCGACACGGGGAGGGCTCGTCGCGCGACCGGCATGAAGACCCTTGTACACGAGCCCGGTGCTCCGCTCACCGGCCGTGGGTCGCGGCGCTCGGCGGTCGCTCACTCCACGTGCTGCGTGCAGAGCCATCGACACAGTCGAGCAGATCGCCCGCGCAGCAATCGCTGCTCGTCGTGCACGACTCGCCCTCGATGCGGCACTCGAGATCGGTCGAGCACATGCCTTCCGTCGCACCCGGCGGGATGCGGCAGTAGCCGCTGCAGCACTCGACGTCGATCGTGCAGCTCATCGTCGGATCGCGGCACTCGCGTCGCGACCAGTACGCGGAGAGGTTCGCGTCGCCCGTGCTCTGGCCCACGAGCCAGTAGGGGGGCTCGGAGGGATCGGTGCCGGCCGTCCACTCCGTGCGGATCGCGCTCACCCACACGAACGGCCCCGTGCCTCCAGGCGTGTAGCGACGCGTGGAGTGGAAGCCGAGCCAGTAGAAGCCATCGCCCACGAACGGAGAGAAGACGGGGTGCGTGGCCATGCCCACGAGATCGGTGCGGAGGCGCTGCGGCGAGTCGACGGTCAGTCGATCGGCGGCGCCGCGGTGCACGCGCGCGACCGAGAGGATCCCGCCGATCGTGCCGTACGCGAGCACGGCTCCGTCGGGCGAGAACGTGGGGTACTGGAGATCGCTGCCGGGCACGAGCAGCTGCGGATCGCCGAGCTCGATCGTCACGTCGTCGCGTCGGTACGAGACGGTGCTGAGCTGTCCCTGCGCGATCGGGCCGAGCGCGGCCGTCTCCACGTAGACGATGTTGCGACCGTCGGGCGTGAAGGTCGGCGACGCGGCGTTGGGCACGCTGCGGCTGAGGACGAGCGGTGCGCCCGTGGCGAGGTCGAGGGCCACGAGGCCGCGATCGGTCGCGCCGATCACCGTGGTCTCGTCGGGCGAGATCACCGCCGAGTACCACTGCTCGCTCGGGAGATCCCAGTCGATCGGCGGCCGCGGCCCGCTGAGATCGGTCTCGAGATCGAACGAGGTGCCGATGAAGCCGCGGCCGTCCTCGATCGACGCGATCATGTGCCGACCGCTCGGCGAGACGGTGTGACAGCCGACGCAGCCGCTCGGCGAGGGCATGAAGTCGGTGCGCTCCGAGGCGCCGTCGTCGATGCGGAAGATGCGCGTGGCCGCGACGTTCCAGTAGTACACGGCGCCGCTCAGCGCGGTGCGCGCCACGTGGAGCGAGGCCTCGGTGGACGCGCCGCGGTGTCCGCTCTCGCGATCGAGCCGCGTGAGCTCGATCGCCACGGGCTCGTCCACGTCGGTGCGCAGGACGCCGCGCCAGGACTCGAGCGTGGGCACGAAGCCGTTGAGGCCGTAGTACGTGATGCGCGCGTGCGGCTTGGACACGATCACGCGCTCGACGAGCGGCGCGCGGCCCGAGGTCCACGCAAACGTCGGCGACGCGAGGTTCATGGGGATGCGCGCGCCGTCGAGCGGATAGCCGAGCGTGGGCGAGACGACCGACGCGTCCTCGGTCGAGCTCTCGAAGTCGGCCACGATCGCGGGATCGACGTCGCGCCCGAAGACGGTGGTCTCGAGGCGGACCACGAAGGTCTCGGTCTGCACGTAGCGGCCCTGCCGGCCGAGCGCCTGGAGGCGCACGTGCACCTCGCCGCCGGCGACGCCCGTGGGCACGAGATCCGTCCCGTCGAGGACCGCGAGCCTGCCAGGCGTGACCGTGAAGGTCGCGGGCACGACGACCTCCTCGGTGCCTTCGCCGTAGTGGGCGCGCACCTCGAGCGGCACGCGCGGGATCACGCCGTCGCGGATCACGATCTCGCGCTCGAGCGGGTAGAGCGTGACGCTCTCCACCGCGGCGTCCTGCCCCACGTCGAGGTCGTTGGCGTCCGTGCCGCCGTCCGGCACCGCGGCGTCGGTGAGCATCTCACGACGACTGCACGCGCTCGCGACGAGGCCGAGCGAGAGCAGGAGGAGGACGAGGACCGAGCGCGGACGCCGAGGCGCGGGAGCGATGGGCACGGACCATGGTGGTCCGAGCAGGCCCGCGCCGTCACGTGATCGATGCGGCGCCACGCCGAGGTCGCCGAAGAAGGACGACGCGACGGTCGTGCTCGGTACCTCACGCGACGCGAGGCATCCACGCCCTCGCATCACGCGTCGTGACGGGGCCCTGGAGCAGCCCACGTGCCGTCGGCCCGGCGGCCACGCGCGTCGCGAATTCGCCCAGAAATGTCGGACATTCACGAAGGGCGGGTCATCCAGACACGACGCGCTGTCGCGCGAACGACGTGCGTCTCGACGTCGCGTCGCGCTATCAATCGGTGTGCTCGACCCCCGGCGCTCGGGATCGCCTCCGTTCGATCGTGCGCTCGTCGAGCTCGCGAAGCGGGCGCGTGTGCTCCCGGCGCTCCACCCTCGCAACGCAGCCGACGAGCGCGCGGGCCTCGCCGCGGAGCTCGAGGCGGGGCGGATGCCCGTGCCTCGCTGGGAGCCGCTCGAGCGACGCGACGTGCGGGGCCTGGTGTCGGCGCTCGATCGCATTCGTCACGCGCTCGAGCGTGAGCTGCCGACCGAGCTGGTGGCCCTCTATGCAGCGCGCCTCGACGAGCTCGAGCTCGACGTCGCGCTGCTCGATGCGCTCGGGGATCCGCGGCGCGTGCGGCCGATCGCGGCGCGACGCTTCGGCACCGGTCGTGAGGTGATCGACGGTCGCGCGCTCGAGGCCCACGCCCGCGCGCTGCTCGCGCACACGCCCTCGAGCGAGGATCCGCCCACGATCGAGGCGCGGGGGCTCGCGGCGATGATGGAGCGCGCCTCGCGCGCGGTGGGGCTCGCGGTCACGGTGCGCGTCGATCCTCGGCTCAGCGCGGGCGCTGCGGCGGGCGATCACACGATCTTCGTGCAGGAGCGGCGCTTCGGGCCGATCGAGGCGCGCAGGCTCGTGGCGCACGAGGTGCTCGGCCACGCGGTCGCGGGCGCGCGGGGCGCACGCGAGCCGCTGGCGATCTTCGAGGTCGGCAGCGCCGGATCGTTCGCGGATCAGGAGGGGCTCGCGATCGTGCTCGAAGAGCACGCGAGCGCGCTCGATGGAGCGCGCCTCCGCGTGCTCGCGGCGCGCGTGCTCGCGACGGATCTGATGCACGACGGCGCGAGCTTCGGCGACGCGGCGCGCGCGCTCGTCGAGCGTGCGGGGCTCTCGTCGCGGGTCGCGATCACCACGGCGGAGCGGGCGTACCGCGGTGGGGGCGTGGCGCGCGACGCTGGCTACCTCGCAGGCTGGCTCCGCGTGCGCGGCGCCCTCGCGCGCGGCGAGGCGACGATCGACGAGCTCCGCGCGGGGCGCCTGGGCCTCGCGGCCCTGCCTGCGCTGCGCTGGGCGTACGCGCACGGCAGGGCGAGCCGTCACCCGAGCATCGATCTCGACGGGGTGCTGCGCGAGGCCGGCTGCCCCGAGGGCACCGCGCCCGCGCCCACCCTGCCGTGATCCGCGTCAGAACGAGGGGCCGCGCGCCGGGACGGAGACGGAGGCCGTCTCGACGTCGCGCTCGTTGTCGACGAAGCGCGCGGTGCCCACGATCCGCGCGAGATCGTAGCCCTCGATCTGCACGCACGCGCCGATCGCGCTCCCTTCGATGTCAAGCTGCGAGCGCCGTTGCGACGATGTTGTTGTGCTGATAACAAGACGCCGTATGACCAGGGCGAAGCGCGCCGGGACGAAGGTGACGTTCTCGGTCTCGGTCGCGCCCGAGACGAAGCGAACGCTCCAGCAGATCGCGGCGAAGCGCTTCGGCGGCAACGTCTCGGCGGTGATCGAGTCGGTCGTCGTCGAGGCGCAGCGCCAGGAGGCCCTCGAGTGGCTCCTCGAGCGTGCGCCTCCGATGGCGGACGAGCAGTTCGAGGTGTTCATGCGCGAGCTGCGAGGCGAGCCCGAGCCCTCGACCGCTCCGACCCGACGCACGAAGAAGCCGTCGACGCGCACGCGCTCCAGCGGCGCACGACGCGCCGCGTGACCCTCGCGACCCTCGACACCGGGGCGTGGATCGCGCTCGAACGTCGCAAGCCGCGCGCGACGAGCCTCTTGCGCGCCGCGACGGAACGTGGGGTGGCGTTGGTGTCGATCACACCCGTGCTGGCGGAGTGGTGGCGCGGCGCGACCGACCAGCGCCTGCAGCTACTCCGAGCGATCCGCGTCGTTCCATTTCCTGCGCGCGTCGCGAGAGCGGCAGGCGAGGCGATGACGCAGCTGGGAGGCGGGGCCTCGCTGTCGATCGACGCGATGGTGGTGGCGTTCGCCGCGATGGAGGGCGGCCAGGTCGTGTACACGAGCGACGTCGACGACCTCTCGCGCATCGCCACGACGTGCTTCCCCTCGGTGCGAGTGCTCGGCATCTAACCGCCGAGGTACACGAGGGCTCGCTCTCCTCCGTCAGCGCCGACGACGACTCCCGCGCCCGCGCCCACCCTGCCGTGATCCGCGTCAGAACGAGGGGCCGCGCGCCGGGACGTAGACGGAGGCGGTCTCGACGTTGCGCTCGTTGTCGACGAAGCGCGCGGTGCCCACGATCCGCGCGAGATCGTAGCCCTCGATCTGCACGCACGCGCCGATCGCGCTCCCTTCGATCGTGCCGCCCGTGAGGTCGAGGCTCGCGAGATCGAAGACCTGCACGCCGCAGAGCGGTGCGCCGCGCACGTGCACGTTGGTGGCGCTGATCGACGCGCTCGCGAGGGCCGAGACGCCCGTGCCGCCGGCCTCGGCCGCGCACCCCGAGCTCGCGCACGCTCGCTCCGCGATGCCCGAGATCGTCACGTCGGTCATGTCGATGCGCGTGCCTTCGACGTAGGTGCCGTCTTCCTCGAGCCCGAACGCGACGACGCCCGACTCGACCACGTCGCTGATCTCGATCGCGCGCAGCGTCGCGGTGGCGCCCACGTCCACCTCGATCCCACGACCGATGTCGTAGTGCTCCTCGACCCCGACGCGCCGCACGGCTCCGTCGGTGGCCTCGAGGTGCGTGCCCGCGCCTACGGCGACGAGCCCGATCGTGTGGAGATCCTCGAGCGAGAAGCGGCTCAGCGTGCAGCGGCCTCCGTTGCTGCACGCGAGCCCGCCGCCCCAGTGCGCCGCGGCCTCGACGCGTCGCACGCCGAGGTCGCGCGCGGTGAGCGTGCCACCTCCGACGACGAGGCCTCCGAAGATCGAGTCGAGCACGAGCGTGCGATCGAGCTCGACGCTGCCCTCGGAGAGCACGCCGGCGCCGAAGTCCGCGAGGCGCTGGGTGCCGCGCACGAGCACGTCGCTCGCGTGGAGCTCGCCGCCCTCGCGCACGTGGATGCCCGCGGCGGTGGCGCGCTGGATCACCAGATGGCCCACGTTTGCCGTGGAATTCCACACCTCGAGGCCTCGTCCGCTCGTCTCGGCGGGCGCGCTCACCACGTCCTCGATCACCACGCGCTCGAGCGTCGCGCTGGCGCCGGCCTGCGCCACGATGCCGAAGTCCACGACGTCGCTCACGAGCGCGTCGCGCAGCGTCAGCGTGGCCGTGCCCGCGGCGCTGATCCCTCCGCCGTGGAGGCCCGACTCCACCTCGGCGCGCGTGCGCACGACCACCACGCGATCGCCCTCGAAGCTCGAGTCCTCGACCTGGATGCCCACGCCGTGCGCGTCCTCCACGACGAGGTCGCTCACCACCGCGCTCGAGCCCGCGATCATCGACAGGCCCAGTCCCACGGCGCTCCCGGGGCTCGGGTGCGGCGCGCGGACGAGCACGCGATCGGCCACGAGCGTGCCGCCGTTGAGGCCCGCGCCCCAGCCGTCGAGGCCCGCGTCGAGCACCACGCGATCGAGCACGAGGATGCCGCGCGCCGCAGGGCCGATGCCCGTGCCCGTGACGCTCAGGCCCACCAGCGCGACGGTGCGGCCCGCGGCGACGAGGATCGCGAGCCGACCCGCGGGCGCGACGAGGTGCGTGCGATCGGCGCACACGCCGCGCAGCTCGAGGCCATCGGGCACGTTGCTGCCGATCGTGTAGTCCCCCTCGGCCAGGAGCAGGCTGAGCGCGCCGCTCGCGATCGCCGCATCGACGCTCTGGAACGGCGAGGCCTCGCTGCCGTCGCCGCCGGCCTCGGCGCTCGCGTCGACGAACACATAGCTCCTGGCCTCGTCGCGGAGCTCGCGGAAGCGACCCGCGCCGCAGCGATCGTCGACGGGCTCGCAAGCGCTCGCGCCGAGGGGCTGGAAGGTCGCGCCCTCGCACGAGACGCGCGCCGCAGGCGTGCAGATCGCGGCCCCTTCCACCGCCTCACGCGCCCAGCCGAGAGGGCACTCGGCCCAGCTCGGCGGCGTCACCGCGAGCGCGCCCGTCCCAGCGTCGACGCCCGCGTCGTCGGTGGCGGCGGGGCCGTCGCACGCGGAGATCGAGAGCGTGAGCAGCGCGGCCGAGCACCACGTTCGCCAGGCAGAACCGCGCGGGTCCGAGGGAGGTCGCATGCCCCGAGCGTGAACCGTGCACGCGCGCTCGCAACGCGAGGATCAGCGACGCGTGATCGAGGGCAGGCGGATCACGGTTCCCATCGGAGCCTCGAAGGGCTCGTCGTGTGTCAGCACCCAGAGCATCGGCACGCGCGGTCGCGCCTCGGGCATCGGTCCGCGGCCGTCGGTGAAGTAGACGACTCCGTCGAGATCGCGGTGACGCTCCGCCTCGGCGAGCGCGGGCGCGAAGTCGGTGTCACCGCCGCCGACCAGCTTGCGCGGTCGGGCGCGGAGCCGATACGAGCGATGCACGGCCGCGTCGGCCTCCACCACCTGGATGCGCGCCACACGACCGAGGCGCTCGAGCTCGTCGGCGATGCGACCGAGCACGTCCACGGTCATGCTGGCCGAGGTGTCGATCGCCACCAAGAGCGAGGGCGGAGGCGTGCGCCGTACGCGTCCCGGCACCTCGCCGACGCGATCGGGGAAGCGGCGGTTGGGCCGGCGTGCATCGGGGAACACCGCGCGCGTCGGAGGGAACATCCGCGGGACGATGCGCTGCCACGCGAGCCGCTCTCCGCCCGCGCGCGCGTCGAGCACGCGCCCGAGCTCCTTGGGCTGCGCCACGCCTCGAGCGCTCGCCGCGCCCCCTCCACCGCGCTCGCCTCGCAGGTGTCGCGCGATCTCGGCCTTCATCGCGTCGAGCTGCGCGCGCGTGCTCGGTGCGCCGAGGCCTGGTCGACGCCGCGCCCAGACGCGGTCCGTCGCGCCGTCGCTCCGCGCGTCGATGAGGTCTCCGAGCGTCGTGCAGCGAGGATCGCCGGTGCGATGCGTGTCGCGGAGAGGGCGCTGGCCGAGCACGTCGGCGGGGAGCTCGCCGCGCTCGTAGGCCTCGGCGAGGAGCGCGTAGCGCTCGTGGGTGCTCTGCCCGGGCGCGATGCCGTAGCGAGCGAAGCGCTCGACGGAGAAGCCGTGGTCGCCGAGCAGCGCCTCGATGGGCTCGTCGGCCGAGATCTCCATCGCGAGCTCGACGAGGTGCGGGTACCTCACGCGGTGCAGGAGCTCGTCGTGGAGGTGCCCGAGCACCACGTGCTGGATCTCGTGCAGCAGCACCGGCAATCGCTCCTCGGGACGCTCCTCGAAGTACGCGGGGTTCACGAGCAGCGAGAGGGGCGAGCCGGGATCGAAGCGGCGCCGCAGGCCGATGGCCATCGCGGTGACGTTGGTGGTCTCGATCGGCACCATGCGAGCGACGATCCCCGCGTAGTGCGGGTAGCGCGCGAGCAGCTCGGTCTCGCGCAGCGCGCGATCGAGGAAACCCTCGCGGAGCTCCGCCGGCGCCGCGGGGGCCGGGCTGGCGACACTGGCTCCCGCGAGGGCCGGGGCCGTGCGACCGACGAACAGCATGCGGAGCGACGCGAGGAGGTCGCGCACGAGCTCGCGAAGCCGATCGAAGAAGCCTCTCACGACGACCCCCTGAGCTTCACGTCACGTGGCGCGCCCGACCGGCTCCGCGAGACGTCGTCGGAGCTCGTCGGCGAGCGGTCCCGCGTCACGCACCAGCGCCTCGATCATCGCGCGGCCCCGCGCCGCGCGCTCGGAGCGCTCCTCGCTCGCGACCGGCTCGTCGAGCCACGAGGTCGCCGCGCGCACCACGAGCGCGACGCGCGCGAGCTCTCCACGCGCGCGCCACGCGCGCACCTCGGCCGAGAGCGTCGAGCCCGCGTAGCTCGACGGATCGAGCTCGTGGCCCAGGCCCTCGAGCAGGCGCGGCGCGGCCGACGAGCTCGCCGCCGCGCGAAGGCACTGCACGCGCAGATCGCCCGGAAAACAGGCCAGATCGGCCTCGAGCGTCGCGAAGGTGAGGGTGCCCGCTGCCGCACGCACGAGGAGATCGGGGCTCGCGAGCAGGCGCGCCATGCGCACGGCGATCGCGGCCACGACGTCGGCGCGGCCTGCGAGCTCGAGCTCGCGCACGCGGGCCGCGAGCTCCCCGCCGCCACCGGGCTCGAGGAAGGCCGCGACGTCGATCCCGAACGTGTCCGCGCCGCGGCTCACGGCGCGCGAGAGCACGTCGGACCATGCCGCAGGGAGAAAGCCGCGCGTGAGGATCCGGAGCAGGCTCTCGTCGTGGAGCTCGTCGCCCTCGAGCGCGTGGAGCACGTCGCTCGCGTACGCCCACGAGCGCGGCGGCGCTCCGTCGAAGGCGTCGTCGTGATCGCGCACGATGCTCACCACGGCGGGGTGCACCAAGGCACCGACGGCCCACGCGAGCCAGCTGTCGCGATCGGCGTGGACGCGCAGCACGAGGAAGCGCGCGCGGAGCGCGGGATCGAGCGTGTGGACCTGGTAGTCGTCCTCCTCGGGGTTGATCGCGGCCAGGCACATCCAGCCCGGAGGCAGCTCGTAGCCGTGGAGGCGTCGCGCCGAGAGCAGCTGGAGGGCGGGCTGCATGACGGGGATCTCGGCCCGGTTGAGCTCCTCGAGCAGGAGCACCCCGCGGCCTTCCGTCGGCAGCTCCGCCGGGCACGCGTAGCGCGTGCGACCGCCCTCGAGCACGGGCAAGCCCACGAGGTCGGGCGGCTCGAGCAGGCTGAGATCGAGGACGCGCGCCTCGATGCCGCGCCGAGCGGCGAATTGCGCCACGATCTGGCTCTTTCCGATGCCCGTCGGGCCCTCGAGCAGCACGGCGCGGCGCGCACGGTAGGCCACGTCGAGCACCTCGAGCACGCGCGGGCCGATCGCGACCGAGAGCGGAGCGCCCTCGTGATCGCCCCGGGCCGAGGGAGGCCGCTGGGCCGCACCAGGCTGCGTCGCGGTTGCGCTCGTCGCGGCAGGCTTGGGGGGCGTCGTCATCGTGGCTCCGTGGGCTGGTCGGGGGCATGGAGCAAGAACGTCCCTCGATCCCAGCCGTGCCCGAGCGACCACTCACCTGCGAGCGCGTCGCCGCGGAGCACACCCAGATAGAGGATGCTGTGGGCGCCCTCGTACGTCTTGATCCAGCCCATGCGTACCTCGCCCGCCTCGCTCCGGTACTCACCGTCGATCGTGAATGGCCCGAGTGGGTCGGTGCCGTCGCCGCGGATGAGCCCGTCGGCGAGCTCGAGCTGGACGGTCTGCGCGACGCGCATGCCGCGCTGGACGTAGTGCCCGTGCCAGGTGCCGGAGACGAGACGGGTCACGGCAGAGCCTTCTCACGAGGCGCGCGGGAGCGTCAATGCGTGGCCCCGCCCGCGAGGTGCGCGTCGCGCTGCACGCCGAGCGACACCTCGAGCGCGATCCGCAGCGCGCGCACCTGATCCTCGAGCGGCAGGCTCGGTGCACCCTCGTGACGGGCAGCCTGCTCCGGTACGTAGGGCACGTGCACGAAGCCGCCGCGAACACCGTCGCGACGCGAGAGCGCGCGCATGAGGGCGTAAAAGACGTGGTTGCACACGAAGGTCCCCGCCGTCTGCGAGACCTTCGCGGGCAGGCCCGCCTCGCGGATCGCAGCCACGATCGCCTTGATGGGGAGGCTCGACCAGTAGCCCACCGGCCCCTCCTCCGCGATGGGCGCATCGATCGGCTGCGCGCCGGCGTTGTCGGGGATGCTCGCGTCGTCGACGTTGATCGCCACGCGCTCGAGGGTGATCGCGTCGCGTCCCCCCGCCTGACCCACGCAGACGACGAGCTCGGGCTCGAGCGCGTCGATCTCGCGCTCGAGCGTCGCGAACGCGTGCTCGAAGACGCACGGCAGGCAGCGGGCGCTCACCGTCGCGTCGGCGATCGTCTCACCGTCGAGGGCCTGGACCGCGAGCCACGAGGGGTTGATCGGCTCTCCACCGAACGGCTCGAAGCCCGTGACGAGGACGCGTCGCACGAGCGCGCGCTCCGCTCAGTGAAGGCCCTTGGCGCCGAGCCAGCGCTCGACCTCGATCGCGGCCATGCAGCCCGTGCCCGCCGCGGTCACGGCCTGACGGTACACGTGATCCTGCACGTCCCCGCAGGCCCACACGCCCTCGAGGTTCGTCTGCGTCGTGCCGGGCTTGGTCTTGAGGTAGCCGAGCTCGTCGGTGTCGAGCACACCCTTGAAGAGCTGCGTGTTCGGCTCGTGGCCGATCGCGATGAAGAGGCCCGTGCACGCCTTGAGCTGCTCGTCTCCGGTCACGAGGTTCTTCACCTTCACGCCCGTGACCTTCTTCTTCGACACGTCGAGCACCTCGGTCACCGCCGAGTCGAGGAGGAGCTCGATCTTGGGGTGCTGGCGGACGCGGTCCGACATGATCTTCGAGGCGCGGAATTCCTGGCGGCGATGGATGAGCGTGACCTTGCTGCAGAGGCCCGCGAGGTAGAGGGCCTCCTCGCACGCGGTGTCACCACCGCCCACCACGCAGACCTCTTGCTCCTTGAAGAAGAAGCCGTCGCACGTGGCGCACGCCGAGACGCCGTGGTTCTCGAGCTCGTGCTCCGACTCGAGGCCGAGCCACTTCGCCTTGGCGCCCGTAGCGACGATGATCGCGTGCGCGCGGTGCGTCTCGTCGTCGGCGCGCACCTCGAAGGGGCGCTTCGAGAGGTCGACGTGATCGACGTCCGCGGTGATGAAGTCCGTGCCGAAGCGCCCGGCCTGCTCGCGCCACTTCGCCATGAGGTCGGGGCCGGTGATTCCTTCGGGAAATCCCGGATAATTCTCGACCGTGGTCGTGATCATCAGCTGACCGCCGGGGATGCCGCCGGCCTGGAAGCCCTCGATGCAGAGGGGCTTGAGGTTGGCGCGCGCGGCGTAGATGGCGGCGGTGAGGCCCGCGGGGCCCGAGCCGATGATGATGACGTTTCGGACGTTCTGGTCGCTCATGGTGGCCGAGACTTACGCGCGCGGTGCTGCGCCGCGCAAGGCGCGCCCGCTCGACCCTCCAGGCCAGCTCGGAGGGAATCGAGATCCCGCCGAGCGTCGCAGCACGAGCGTCAGCGAGTGGAGCGGGAGGGGGCCCCGCCTCGCGGGGGAGGGTCCGCACGGACCCTCCAAGCCAATCAATGCGCTGCTGCGGGGGCCGCGCCGCCGCCGGCCGCGTCCTCGGGGTGCATCGGCGGCGCCGTGAGCACCATGATCACGAGCACGAGCACGAAGACGAGGAAGGGGATGATCCCGAGCAGGCCACCGAGGCCGCTCGCGGTGAAGCCGCCCTTCATCTGCTCTTCGGTGATGCCGGAACCGAGCTTCTTGGCCTCCATCTGGGCTCCGATGCGCGCTCCCACGAACGCAAAGAGCGCACACGACGCGAGCACACCCACGATGATTCCAACGATTACCAGCATCTTCGACCTCTCGGGCGGGCGATCCTACCGATCTCGACGGCATTGGGAAGGGCCTCGATGCGAGAAGTCGCTCGGCGCGGGCTTTCGGCGCAGGTGAGGCCTGCGCTACGTTGCCGCCATGATCTTCCAGAAGCGTCCCCTTCCGCTCCACGCGCTCCGATCGCTCGCGCTCGGCTCGCTCGCCCTCGCGGCGCCCCTCACGATCGCGGGCTGCCCGAGCGATCCGCAGCCCACCGACAGCGGCGCCGACGCGCCGACCGCCCTGGGCAGCTGCCTCGGCGACATCGACGCCGACGAGCGGCTCTCGCTGCCCGGCTTGGACGGCGCGATCGAGGTCGTCTACGACGGGCGCGGCATCCCGCACATCTACGGCACGACCGTGCACGACGTGGTGATGGTGCAGGCGTACCTCATGGCCCGCGACCGCTACGGCCAGATGGACTTCATCCGCCGCAACGTGCTCGGTCGGCTCTCCGAGGTGGCGGGCGCGCTCAGCCCCGATCTGCCCGACACCGACTACGAGAGCCGCGTGATGGGCTACGCCCGCATGGGCCGCGCGATCTACGACTCGCTCTCGCCCACGTCGCGCACGCGCATCCAGGCCGACGCCTTCGCCGAGGGCGTCAACGCGTACATCGCGGCCATCGACGCAGGCACCGAGGACCCGAACGTCGAGGGCGGCGACCTGGTCGCGCTCCTCACCACGCCGGCGGTCGATCGCGAGTGGCGCGGCGCCGACATCTTCGCGATGGCGCGCTTCCAGTCTGCCTCGCTGAGCTACGACGCGGGCGCCGACACCGATCGCACCGAGCTGCTCGCGAGCGCGCGCGAGGCCTTCCCGGTGGGCGATCCGCGTGCGGGCATCTACCGCGACCTCTTCGACGACACGCCCGCGCGGCCGGTGTACACGCGCGATGGCTTCAACGCCGACGGCTCGATGGCGATCCGCCCGCCCGGCGAGGCGCACCCCGAGCGTCGTCCGATGGCGCTGCCCTCGCTCACGACGCTGCGCGGTGCCCAGCGCTTCTTCGCGCACACGGAGGCGATGTTCGAGCGCCTCGGCTTCGGCGACGAGA
Organism: Sandaracinaceae bacterium; assembly: GCA_019694315.1. Taxonomy (GTDB): domain Bacteria; phylum Myxococcota_A; class Polyangia; order Polyangiales; family Sandaracinaceae; genus JAFLCL01. The sequence continues at coordinate 5,120 of JAIBCE010000124.1, read as the reverse complement.
GCCGCGGCTCGAACAACTGGCTCATGGGCGCGAGCCACACGGCCAATGGCCATCCGATCATGAGCAACGACCCGCACCTCTCGCTCATCAGCCCGGGCGTGTGGTGGTACGTGCACCTCAACACCGCGAAGATGGGCGGCGAGGACATGCTCGACGTGGAGGGCGTCGCGTTCGCGGGTCTTCCGGGCGTGGTGCTCGGCTTCAACCAGCACATCGCGTGGGGCGCGACGACCACGGGCTACGACGTCACCGACGTGTACCTCGAGCAGATCACGGCGGGCACCGGCGGCGCGCCCGACACCGTCGCGTTCGACAGCAACGGCGACGGCACGCTCGAGCAGGTGCCGATCGTGGTGCAGGACGAAGAGATCATCGTGAGCGGCATGTCGACGACGCGTCAGATCGAATACGTCACGACGCACGGTCCGAGCGGCACGCTCTCGCCGATCATCCCCGGCTCGCGTCAGGAGGTGGCGGGCATGCCCGGTCACTTCACCGCGCTCTCGGTCCGCTACACGGGCTACGAGGTCTCGGACGAGCTCGCGTACTTCGCGGGACTCGCGAGCGCCACGAACGTGGCCGAGGCCGTCGCGGCGCAGGACAACTTCCGCGTCGGCTCGCAGAACTTCATCGTCGCCGACAGCACGTCGATCAACTGGTCGACCGAGTCGCGCATCCCCACGCGGCCCGACGAGGCCACCGATCTCGAGTACGCCGCGGACGGCACCGTGACGGGCGAGTGCCCGATCTTCGTGCTCCCTGGTCAGGGCGAGCACGAGTGGGGCGCCGACCTCGACTCGACGCTCGTGCCGCACGATCGCGATCCGTCGCGTGGCTGGATCGCCACGGCGAACCAGGACAACGTCGGCGTCACCGACGACGGCAACCCCTGCAACGATCCTCACTACCTCGGCGGTGACTTCGATCTCGGCTGGCGCGAGGAGCGGATCCAGCACGACCTCGAGGGGCTCGTCACGCGCGGGGACATCACGACCGAGGACATGATGCACGTGCAGGCCGAGTCGCGCTCCGCGCTCGGCGAGCAGCTCGCGCACACGTTCGCGACCATCCTCGACGACGCGGGCACCCACGTCTCCGGTCTCACCGCCGCGCAGCAGGCCGACATCGACGTGGCGCGCATGCGCCTCGCGATGTGGACCTCGTTCGAGACGCCGGAGGCCACGACCGCGACCGATCCGGGCGAGATCGACGACAGCGTGGCGACGACGATCTTCAACGCGATCCTCACGCGCGTCGGGCCGATCGGCCTCGGCGACGAGGCGACCGCGATGGGCCGCGGCGGCTTCTCGAGCTCGCGCGTGGGACGCTTCGTGGAGGACTCGTTCGCAGGCACCACGGAGCAGCAGGATCGGCTCGCGATCTACTGGGACGACCTCACGACCGACGGCACGACGGAGACCAAGGAGCAGGCCGTCGTCCGCGCGACGATCGCGGCCTTCGACTTCCTCCGCACCACGCTCGGCGCCGACGTGACGATGTGGCGCTGGGGGCGCCTGCACACCGTGCGCTTCGACTCGGTGCTGCCCACCGTGGGCACCGACCTCCTCTCGATCCCGCGCGAGGGTGATCCGACCTACCCGGACGGCTTCCCGCGTCACGGCGACTTCGGCTCGGTCGATCCCGGCCAGTACGGCCTCTGGAACACCATGCGCTTCTCGTTCGGCTCGGGCGCCTCGCAGCGCCTCGTCGTCGAGGTCACGCCCGATGGCCCGATCGCGTTCAACTCGCTGCCCGGCGGTCAGAGCATCGATCCGAACAGCCCGCACAAGATGGACGAGGCGCTGCTCTGGATCCGCAACGAGCAGCCGCGGATCGCGTTCGAAGAGAGCGAGGTCCGCGCCGCGGCCGATCGCTGCGTCGTGATCTCGACGCCCTGATCGACGCGGAGCCCTCATGAGCGCTCGCACCACGCCCGTGCCCGCCCTGCGGTGCGCGGGCGTGGTCGCGTCGGGGCTCTCGATCGCCCTCGTCGCGCTCGGCTGTGAGGGCCCGCGCGCCGACGACGTCGGGGTCTCGCGGCGCGACGCCGGGCCCGACGCCGCGTTCGCGTTCCCCGATGCGCTCTCGCTCGATGCAGCCTCGCCTCCGGATGCGCGCGAGCCGGGGGACGTCGGGCTCGCGTACCTCGATGCCTCTCGCGCGTTCGCGTTCGATCTCGACGGGGACGGCACGAACGACGCGGACCTCGCGCTCCTCGACGGAGCGGGCGAGGCCCTGCTCCACGTCGAGACCATGGGCGTGGGGTGGGACGTCCCGCTCGGCCCCGGGACGCACGTGCCGCGCGCGGGCGTCACCTTCGTCGGCCCTTCGATCCAGGTGATCGGCGAGCACGTGGGCGGCAGGCGCCACGAGGTCGCGGCGCTCGTGGCGATCGATCGCGGCGACCACGACAGCCCCGCCCTCGTGGTGGTCGATCTCGATGCCGTCCGCGTGCTCGGCACGGCGAGCGCGCCCGCCGCGCTCACGCGCTTCGAGTCGTACGATCTCGCCACGTACGCCGGCGCGCTCGAGGAAGGAGCGCGGAGCGCGCCCTTCCTCGCGCCAGGCTACGGCGATGCGCCCGCGGCGGCGTGGGGCTACGCGTGTGTGTTCCGCGTCGGGGCCTCGAGCACACGCTGCGGCGAGGGCTTCGTCGAGATCGACACGAGCGCGGCTGGCAACTGGTTCCGCGAGGTCGGCGGCCTCACGAGCGATCTCGACGGCGACGGCACGGGCGATCTCACGCTCGTCTACCACCAGCGCCTGCGTTCCTACTCGGGTACGACCGGCGGGCTCCTCGCCGACACCGAGTACGACGTGGCGCTCGCCGACGAGCCCGGCTCCCCGCGCTGGTTCCACTCCGGCCGCAATTACGGGACGTTTTCCTTCGTTCACAGCGCCGATGGGCTGGATCGCACGCTGATCGTCGGCGGCGCGCCGGTCGGCTCCTTCGCCGACTACAACTGCAACGTCTCGCGCTTCGTCGCGGTGCTCGCGTCCACGCATGACGTGCCGAGCACACGCCACCTCGCGTGGTCGGACTACTTCGGCTTCGCCTCGAGCATCTTCCGCACCTACAGCGACGCGTACGCGAGCGACCCCGCGGCCGACCTCGCGCGCCTCGGCGACTTCACGAACGGCTGCATCCATCGCTTCTCCGACTCACGCGTGGTCGTGTCCGGCGAGGACGCGGTGATGTTCGACTACTTCGTCGCGAGCGGTCCGGTCGACACCTGCCTCGACGAGCAATACGCGCTCTACCTGCCGCCCACGTGGACGCCCGAGAAGGTCGCGGCGTGGAACGCGTGCATCTCGCAGATCGTCGGCCAGACGGGCACATGGGGCATGCAGGTGCGACGGCTCTCCGATGGCGCGAGCGTCACCGGCAGCCTCAACACGTACGTGTGGGGCGCCACCGATCGCCTGCTGCCCAGCGGCGAGCTCGTCTACGTGGTGGAGTCGATGCCGAGCGGGGCGCGCTTCGATGTGGCCGACGTCGCCCCGAGCGCCCTCCACGTGTGGGCGCTCGTGGACGGTCTCTGGTCGGCGCGCGGTGATCTCCCGATCGCGGGGCGACCCCGGGTCGTCAGCGTCGCGGCCGAGGGCGATGTGGGGGTGGGGAGCTTCTCCATGCCGACGGCGCTCGAGCTCACCGACGTCGATGGCGACGGCCTCGCGGAGCTGGGCCTCGCGGGCGGAGAGCGCGTCGGGTGGGACGGCCGCGCGTTCGTCGTGCGCTGATGGCCGACGCAGACCGTACGAGTGGGTGAGATCCGCTCTCGCTCACGCCGCTCTCGAGGGCAGCGAATATTCTCGGGGCGACTGTCGTACGATGCGGCATGCCCACCTACCGTTGGCCCGCGCTCGTCCTCGCCCTCTCCTTCGCCGGCTGCGGCTCGAACGACTCGCCGCCTCCGCCGGTCGCCTCTCCGACGCAGCCGGCCAGCGGCCAGCCGACACCGTCGACCCCGCAGACGCCCACTCCGCCCGCGGGTCCGGGCGTCCTCTTCGAGGGGGACGCGACCCTCGCGTCGGGCGTGGCGCGCCACCAGGTCACGGTGGCCGCGGGCGATCGCGTCCGCGTCTCGCTCACCTCGAGCGCGTTCGATCCCGCACTGCTCGTGACGCTTCCGGGTGGACAGACGCTCAGCAACGACGACGTGGGCGGCGATCGCACCCGCTCCGAGCTCGAGCTCATCGTCGACACGGCCGGCGAGCTCAAGGTCGGCGTGACGAGCTACCAGCCCGGCGCCTCGGGCGCGTACCACGTGCGCATCGAGCGCACGGCCGTGGGCGCGTCGGTGGCACAGCGCGTGGCGAGCGCGAGCGGGCACCACCAGATCCTCGTGAATGGCCGCTCGTTCCTCGGCGGTGCAGCTCCGGCGGCGCAGGGCGCAACGCCTGCCGCACCGCCCACCTCGGCACCGCTCCGCGTGGGCGATCGTGTGCAGGCCAACCTCGCCGCAGGCGACACGACGCTCCCTTCCGGGGAATTCGCGGACGTCTACGAGCTCACCGTCACCGAGCCCACGGCGATCACGCTGCAGATGCAGTCGCGCAACGTCGACTCCTTCTTGCTCGTGACGACGCCCAGCGGCGAGCAGCTCCAGAACGACGACTCGAACGGCTCGCGCGACGCGCAGCTCGATCTGCAGGCCGTGCCCGGCACCTACCGCATCGTGGCCACCACGTACCGCGCGGGCGAGACGGGAAGCTACGAGCTCAAGGCGCTGTCCAACCGCGAAGCGGCCGCTGCGGCCTCGCCCACACCCGCGGCGCCCGGCGCGGAGCGCACCGAGCGCGGCGATCTCGCGCAGGGCGATCAACAGCTCCGAAGCGGTGAGTTCTTCGACGAGCACACGCTCTCGCTGCAGGTCGGCGAGGCCGTGCACCTCGAGGCGCGCTCCACCGCGTTCGACACGTACCTCATCGTGCGGGCGCCTTCGGGCGAGCAGCAGGACAACGACGATCAGGCCCCAGGCAACCTGAACGCGGGCCTCGACTTCGTCGCGCGCGAGGCGGGTGACTATCGCGTGCTCGTCACGTCGTATCGCGCTGGTGAGACGGGGGCGTACGAGCTCGTGATGCGCGGCGGCACGCCCGGCGCGGCCCCCGCGCAC